>DASWRQ010000178.1:0-40957 GCA_036403095.1 Kutzneria sp.
AGGTTCTGGTGGCCGAGGTTCTGGTGGCCGGCACCCTGCTGCCACGGCTGCCCGGTCGGCGGTTCCTGACCCGGCAGGCCCTGCTCCTGCGCGGGTCGCTCATGGCCCTGCGGGGCCCACGGGCTCCACTCGGGCGCACCCGGGGTGCCCGCATAAGGCTGGGCCTGGGGGCTCGCCTCGTGCTGGACCGCCGGCTCGGCGGGCTGCTCGGGCCGCTCGGGCGTGGGCCCCGCGGCACCCGGGATGTTCTCCGTCATGGCAGTAACTGTGCCGGGTCATGCTGAGAAGCGCCTGAGATGAGCCTGGGGTTGTGGTGAGGAATTGAGCCTCAGGTTCCGCACCCCGGATCAATTGGCACCCAGATCAAATAGAACGCAGCCTCTCGGCCACCTGCTCCGGGGCCGTGTCGTTGATCCACACGGCCATGCCCGACTCCGACCCGGCCAGGTACTTGAGCTTGTCGGCGGTGCGCAGCACCGAGAACACCTCAAGGTGCAGCCAGGCCAGGTCACGCCCGGTGCGCACCGGCGCCTGGTGCCAGGCGGCGATGTAGGGCAGCGGCTTGTTGTAGAGGCCGTCCAGCCGCCGCAGCACCTCCAGGTACAGCACGGCGAAGTCGTCCCGTTCCACATCGGACAACGCCGGCAGATCGGGCACCTGGCGGTGCGGCACCACGTGCACCTCGACCGGCCAGCGCGCGGCCGACGGCACGAAGGCCGTCCAGTGGTCGGACGAGGCGACCACCCGGGAGCCGGCCGCCCGCTCGGCCGCCAGCACGTCGCCGAGCACGTGAGTGCCATGCGCGGCAAGGTATTCACCGGCGACCTCGAGCATGCGAGAGGTCTTCGGCGTGACGAACGGGTAGCCGTAGATCTGCCCGTGCGGGTGGCTCAGGGTGACGCCGATCTCCTCGCCGCGGTTCTCGAACGGGAAGACCTGCTCGACGCCGGGCAGCTTGGCGAACGCCTCGGTGCGGTCGGCCCACACGTCGACCACGGTGCGCACCCGGTGCGGCGTCAACGCGCCGAAGGAGCTGTTGTGGTCGGAGGTGAAGCAGACGACCTCGCAGCGACCCCGGCCCGCCCCGCGGGCCACCATCGGCATGCCGTCCACAGTGGACGGCACGTCGGGCACCGACTCGGCGAACGACGGGAACCGGTTCTCGAACACCACCACGTCGTAGCTGGACTCGGGCACCTCGGTCGGCCGGCCCGGCGAGCTCGGGCACAGCGGGCACAGGTCGGCCGGCGGCTTGTAGGTGCGGGTCTGCCGGTGCGCCGCGATGCCGACCCACTCGCCGGTCAGCGGGTCGCGGCGGACCTCGCTGTGCGGCGCCTGCTCGGGCAGGTCACGGGTGTCGACGGCGACCCGCTCGGGCGTGCCCGCGGTGTCGTCGAAGTAGATGATCTCGCGGCCGTCCGCCAACCTCCTTGACGTGCGCCGGATGTTGCTGGTGGATGCCTCGGTCACGCACCGACTCCCTGTTCCTGTGCCTGCTTGGGTGGATCGGCCAGCCGGAGCTCGCCCACGCTCTCGGCCAACACCTGCCGGGCCTGCTCGGAGAGACCGCCGTCGCTCACCAACACGTCGGCCTCGTCGAGGTCGGCGATGGTGGAGATGCCGACGGTGCCCCACTTGGTGCTGTCGGCGACGACGACAACGCGGCCGGCGGCGTCCACCAGCGCGCGGTTGGTCTCGCTCTCGTTCAGGTTCGGGGTGGTGAAGCCGGCGCGCGGGGCCATCCCGTGCACGCCGAGGAAGACCACGTCCAGGTGCAGCGAGCGCAGGGCCTGCACGGCGACCGGGCCGACCAGCGCGTCCGAGGGCGTGCGCACGCCGCCGGTCAGCACCACGGTCCGGTCGGTGCGGCCGCGCTGCTGGAGCACGTCAGCGACGCGGATGGAGTTGGTGACCACGGTCAGGTCGGGCACGTCGTCCAGGAAGCGGGCCATGGTCCAGGTGGTGGTGCCGGCGGACAGGCCGATCGCGGTGCCCGGCCGGACCAGGTCGGCGGCCAGTCGCGCGATGGCCTCCTTCTCCGGCAGCTGCCGGACCGACTTGGCCTCGAAGCCGGGCTCGTCGGTGCTGCGGCCGCCGACCGTGGTCGCGCCGCCGTAAACCTTTTCCAGCAGTCCCCGGCCGGCCAGCACGTCGAGATCGCGCCGGACCGTCATGTCCGAGACCCCGAGCCGGACCACCAGGTCGCTGACCTTGACGGCGCCGATCCGCCGGATCTCCTCCAGGATCACCGCCTGCCGCTGCCGTGCGAGCACCTCACACCTCCCGGACCACGGCGACCCCGCCCGCCGGGACCGGCAGACCACCGGACGTGTCGACACCGGAGATCAGTTCCACGCCGTGCACCGGCAGGACCACGTCCCCGCCGGTGTGGTTGATCGCCACCAGCCAGGATATCCGTTCCCCACGCCGCCGCACGACTTCAACCCCAGGCGAGGCGGCCACGACCGGCACGACGCCGGCCCCGGCCAGCACGTCGGACAACACCGAGACGGCGCTGTCGGGTTCCAGGGTGGTGGCCAGGTACCAGGCCACGCCGTCGCCGAAAACGTTCCTGGTCACCGCCGGCACACCCTCGAGCGGTCCGTCCACATAGGAGGAGACAACCTCGCAGCCGTTGGGATGCAGCAGTTCCGACCAGTTCGACGCGGACAGCCCGCCGGTCAGCTTCACGTTGTCGCCGGCCGGCAGCGGGAAGAACTCCTCGACCCTTACGCCGAGCAGCTCACGGAACGCGCCGGGGTAGCCGTCGAGCCGGACCCGGGAGTGCTCGTCGGCGATGCCGGAGAACCACGTCACCACGGCGTGACCGCCCGCTCGCACATAGTCTTCGAGCCACCGGGCCTCGTCATCGGTCACCTGGTACAGCGACGGCACGACGACCAGCCGGTAGCCGGACAGGTCGGCCGACGGCGGCACCACGTCGACCGTGACGCCGAGCTGCCACAGCGCCCGGTACAAGCCGAGCACCGTGCCGTAGTAGTCGAAGTCGGCGGTCGGATGGGCCGGCTGCTCAGCCGCCCAGGCTGACTCGAAGTCGTAGACCACGGCCACCGGTGCGTCCACAGTGGACCCGACGAGCTCGGCCAGCCGGCCGTACTCCTCGCCCACCTGGGTGACCTCGCGGTACACCTTCGTGTCGGCGCCGGCGTGCGGCAGCATCGCCGAGTGGAAGCGCTCGGCCCCGGCCCGGGACTGCCGCCACTGGAAGAACAACGTGCCGTCGGCGCCGCGGGCCAGGTGCGCGTAGGAGTTCCGCCGCATCTCCCCGGCCAGCTTGGCGAAGTTGCGCGGTTGCCAGTTCACGGCCGAGGTGGAGTGCTCCATCAGCAGCCACGGCTCGCCGCGGGACAGGCCGCGCACGACGTCGGCCGACAGCGCCAGCTCGATGTGCCGCTCGGGGTCGTCGGCCCGGGTGTAGTGATCGTTGGAGACGAAGTCGACCTCGGCCGCCCAGTGCCAGTAGTTGAGCTCCTTGAAGGCCCAGCTGACCATGAAGTTGGTGGTCACCGGCACGTTCGGGGTGACGTCTTTGAGCACGTCCCGCTCGGCGCAGAACAAATCCAACAGCGCGTCGGAGCAGAACCGAGCAAAGTCCAACAGGAGGCCGGGATTCTGGTACGTCGGCGTCACCCGCGGCGGCAGCACCTGCTCCCACGCCGAGTAGTGCTGGCTCCAGAAATCGGTACCCCAGGCCCGGTTCAGGCCCTCGAGGTCGTAGCGGGCGCGCAGCCAGTCGCGGAACACCCCGGCGCACCGGTCGCAGTAGCAGCGGGCCACATGGCAGCCGTACTCGTTGTTGACGTGCCAGGCCGCCAGCGCCGGATGCTCGCCGTAACGCAGCGCGAGCTTCTCGGTCAGCGCGACCGCCCGATCGCGGTACACCGGCGAGGTCGGGCAGTAACCCTGCCGGGACCCGTGCGAGAGCCGCACGCCATCGGCCCGCACCGGCAGCATGTCGGGATTCGCGCTGGTCAGCCAGGGCGGCGGCGCCGCGGTGGCGTTGGCCAGGCAGACCCGGATGCCACCGTCGTGCAGCAGGTCGAGCACCTGGTCCAGCCAGCCGAAGTCGAACCGGTTGTCAGCGACCTCGATGCGGGCCCAGCCGAAGATGCCGACGCTGACCAGGTTCACCCCGGCCCGCCGCATCAGCGATACATCCTGCTTCCAGACGTGCTCGGGCCACTGCTCGGGGTTGTAGTCACCGCCCCAGCTCGGGCTCGCCAGTCCGGTCGGCCATCCGGTCACGGCAGAAGCCTGGACTACACACCCACCAAACGTCAACACACTCAAACAGGCTACGACTTGATAACTGTTACCGCTATCACCAGCCAAGAACCCCTGAGCAGACCGTTCCAACTGGTCTACAGGGAGCAACCAGGTCAAACTGGGTCTTGACATCTGTTGTGACGGGTACAACATTGTGCGCAACTTTGTTTGACTCCGTTGGTTCACACTCAACACGGGAGGGGCCCGATGGCGCGCCCAAGACCAGGCCAACTGCCCACACTCGACCGGCGGTCGGCGCTCAAGGTGCTGATCGCGGGCGCCGGTCTCGCGGCCGTGCCCGGCCTCGCCGCCTGCGGCTCCGGCGGCTCGACCGCGGCCGACTCCAACACCGTCACCTTCGGCTCGAACGGCTCGGACGCCAAGCCGAAGCAGGCCTACCAGGCGGTGCTCGACGCGTTCGCCAAGCAGTCCGGCGGCCTCACCGCCAAGGTGAACACGCAGGACCACCAGGCGTTCCAGCAGAACATCAACAGCTACCTGCAGGGCACGCCGGACGACGTGTTCACCTGGTTCGCCGGCTACCGGATGCAGTTCTTCGCCAACAAGAAGCTGCTCACGCCGATCGACGACGTCTGGGACAAGATCGGCGGCAACTTCCCGCAGGCGGTCAAGGACCTGTCGAAGAACCCCACGGACGGGCACTACTACTTCGTGCCGATCTACAACTACCCGTGGGGCGTCTTCTACCGAAAGAGCCTGTTCCAGGACAAGGGCTACACGGTCCCCAAGACCTTCGACGACTTCATCAACCTGGCCAAGAAGATGCAGGGCGACGGCCTGTCGCCGTTCGTGCAGGGCTTCGGCGGCGGCGAGAGCTGGATGCTGCTGGGCACGTTCGACTACCTGAACATGCGCACCAACGGCTACCAGTTCCACATGGACCTGATGCACGGCAAGGAGTCCTGGACCGACCCGAAGGTCAAGAGCGCCATGGACTCCTGGAAGCGCATGCTGCCGTACTACCAACAGGGCGCCTCCAGCCGTAAGTGGGAGGACGCGTCGTCCGCGCTGGTGGGCAAGACCGGCGGCATGATGGTCATCGGCATGTTCGTCGGCCAGTCCTTCACCACCCCGGCCGACTATGACGACCTGGACTTCTTCGCCTTCCCGGAGATCAACTCCCAGTACGGCACCGACGCCGTCGAGGCGCCGATGGACGGCTTCCTGCTGTCCAAGAGCCCGAAGAACCCGGACGGCGCGAAGAAGCTGCTGGAGTACCTGGGCAGCGCGGAGGCGGAGAACACCTACCTGTCGATCGACCAGTCCAACCTGGCCGTCAACGAGAAGGCCGACACCAGCAAGTACGGGCCGCTGCAGCAGAAGGCGGTCAAGTTCGTCGCCGACGCCAAGCAACTGTCGCAGTTCGGCGACCGGGACAGCGACCCGGGTTTCATCCAGAACGTCGTCGAACCGGCGTTCGCCCAGTTCGTGCAGAGCCCCAACACCTCCGATTCGCTGCTGACCCAGATCCAGTCGCAGAAGTCGCAGTACTTCCAGTCCTGAGGTAGGCCATGACCGTCATCACCGACGCGGCCGAAAACGTCGCGGGAGCCGGGGTCACCGGCTCCCGCCGCGTGCGCCGGCTCACCGGCCGGGACAAGATCGTGCTGGGCCTGATGGTCGGCATCCCCACCCTCCTGCACATCGCGCTGGTGTGGGTGCCGACCGTCGTGTCGTTGCTGCTGTCGTTCACGCGATGGGACGGCATCGGCGGCCTGGCCACGATCAAGTGGGCCGGCGTGCAGAACTACGTCACCATGTTCACGGTGTCGCCGACCTTCTGGCCGGCGGTCCAGCACAACGTGATCTGGCTGGTGTTCTTCGTGCTGCTGCCCACTCCGTTCGGCGTGTTCCTGGCCTATCAACTGGACAAGAGCATCCGGTTCACCCGCTTCTATCAGACCGCGATCTTCCTGCCGGTGGTCATCTCGGCCGCGGTGACCGGGTTCATCTGGGAGACGATCTACAACCCCGACAACGGCCTGGTGAACAGCATTCTCGGCACCAACAAGCCGGGCGGGGCCTACATCGAGTGGCTCGGCGACTCGCACCTGAACCTGTGGGCGGTGCTGATCGCGGCCAGCTGGAAGCAGGCCGCGTACATCATGATCCTTTACCTGGCCGGGCTGAAGGGCTTCGACCCGTCGCTGCGCGAGGCGGCGGCGCTGGACGGCGCGACCGAGTGGCAGGCGTTCACCAGGGTCACGTTCCCGGCGCTCAAGCCGATCAACATCATCATCCTGGTGGTGACGATCATCGAGTCGCTGCGCGCGTTCGACCTGGTGTACGTGGTCGCCGGCAGCAACGGCACCAAGCCGGGCCTCGAACTGCTGTCCATCCTGATCGCCAACAACATCCTCGGGGAGTCCAGCCTCGTCGGCTACGGCTCGGCGCTGGCCGTCGTGCTGCTGGTGATCTCGCTGGTGCCGATCCTGTCGTACGTGGTCCAGACCTTCCGCAAGGAGCAGCAGCCATGACCGCCGTCGCAGAAGTCCCGGCCACGGCGGTGTCCCGGCCGGCGCCCGTGCGGCGGCGCAAGCGGGTGCGGCCCGCTCGCGTCGTGCTGCACGGGTTCCTGACCGTGACCGCGCTGGTGTGGCTGGTGCCGCTGCTGTGGGCGGTCTACACGTCCCTGCGCACGTTCGAGGACACCTCGAAGAACGGCTACTTCTCGCTGGCCAAGGCGCTGACGTTCGAGAACTATGAGAACGCCTGGGAGCAGGCGGGGCTGCCGCACTACTTCCTCAACTCGGTGGTCATCACCGTCCCGGCCGTGCTGGTGACGCTGCTGTTCTCCGCGTCGGTGGCGTTTTTCGTGTCCCGCTTCAACTTCAAGATCAACCTGGCGCTGCTGATGCTGTTCACCGCGGGCAACCTGCTGCCGCCGCAGGTGATCATCACACCGCTGTTCCGGATGTACCTGCTCATCCCGCTGCCGGACTGGCTGTCCAACGGCTCAGGGCTGATGTATAACTCGTTCCTCGGCGTGATCCTGATCCACGTGGCTTTCCAGAGCGGGTTCTGCACGTTCGTGCTGAGCAACTACATGAAGACCATTCCGCACGAGCTCACCGAGGCGGCGCTGGTCGACGGGGCGTCGGTGTTCCGGCAGTTCTGGCAGATCATCCTGCCGCTGTGCCGGCCCGCCTTCGCCGCGCTCGCCACGCTGCTGACCATCTGGATCTACAACGACTTCTTCTGGGGCCTGGTGCTGTTCGAGACCGGCTCGGACCGCCCGATCACCTCGGCGATCGCCAGCCTGCAGGGGCAGTACTTCAGCAACCAGAACCTGATCGCCGCCGGCGCCCTGCTCACCGCGATTCCCACGCTGGTGATCTACCTGGCACTGCAACGCCAGTTCGTCAGCGGCCTCACGCTCGGCGCCAACAAGGGCTGAGCCACCCGCCCGGCCCCCGCGAGTCCCGCTCAGCGTCACCGCACGTGTGAGTCCCTCTCACACCTTCAGCGTGACGCTCGGCGGGACTCGCGGGGTTTTGCTAGCCGACGCTCGGGCGGCCAGGAAGCCTGATCGTCATCAGGGCGCCGCCCTCCGGCGCCCGGCCGGCGTAGGCCCTGCCGCCGTGCCGCTCCGCCGCCTGGGCGACGATCGCCAGGCCCAGCCCCGAACCCGGGAGGGTGCGGGCCTCGCTCGACCGGTAGAACCGCTCGAACACGTGCGGCAGGTCGGCCTCGGCGATGCCCGGACCGCTGTCGGCGACCTCGATCAGCATCGTGCCGTCGCCGACCGGCTTCATCTCCAGCCGGACAACGCCGTCCGCGGGGGTGAACTTGACCGCGTTGTCGAGCAGATTGAGCACCGCGCGCTCCAGGGCGTGCGCCTCGCCGAGCAGGTACCAGGGCTGGAGGCTGACCGTGAACTGCTGCCCGACGGCCCGGCGGCGGGCCCGGTCCAGCGCCCGTTCCACCAGCTCCAGCATGTCCACCGGCTCGTGCACGGCCTGCGGCGCGTCCTCACGGGCCAGCTCGACCAGGTCGCCGATCAGCGTGGTCATCTCGGCGATCTGGGCCTGCACGTCCTCGTAGATCTCCTGGCGGTCGGACTGCGACAGTGTCGGCGCGCCGGGCTGCTCCGACGCCAGCAGCAGCTCCAGGTTGGTGCGCAACGAGGTCAGCGGCGTACGGAGCTCGTGGCCGGCGTCGCCGACCAGCCGTCGCTGCCGTTCCTGCGACTCCGCCAGCGCGCCCAGCATCGTGTTGAAGCTGGTGGTGAGCAGGGCCAGCTCGTCGTCGCCGGTGACCGGGATCGGGCGGAGGTCGCCGGTGGCCGTGATGTGGTCGGTCGCCTGGCGCAACCGGGTCACGGGCCGCAGACCGCCTTGCGCCACGGCTGTTCCGGCCAGCGCCGCGACCAGCACGCCGCCGATGCCCACGAAGACCAGCACCAGCGCCAGTTTCTGGAGCAGCGTCTCGGTCGGCTTGAGCGACTGCGCCACCAGCAGCGCGACGCCCTTGCCCACGTTGCAGACCATCACCTGGTTGTCGGTGGCGACGTCCTTGCGGACCGCGGTGCAGCCGCTCTGCCGCAGGTACTTCTGCTCGTCCGCGGTGAGCTTGGGCAGCGGCAGCGACTCGTTGTTGGTCTGCACCTCGCCCGTGATGCTGAACTCGGCGACGATCAGGTCCTTCGAGCCCACCGGCAGCAGCGTGGCGTCGGGCGGCGAGTGCTGGATCGTGTAGAGCGCGTTCGCCGCCGTGGCCTGGACCGACGACTCGACCTGGCTGTACAGGTTGCTGCTGACCACCATGAAGGCGCCGACCGAGGCCAGCGCCACCGCACCGGCCACGCAGATCGCCGTGAGCAGGATCACCCGGGAGCGCAGCGAGACGTTCCTGCTGCCCTCTGCCCTGGGCATCGTCACGGAGGGGTCTCCCTGAGCACGTAGCCAACGCCGCGCACCGTGTGCAGCAGCCGCGGCTCGCCGTCGGCCTCGGTCTTTCGCCGCAAGTAACCGACGTAGACCTCCAGGGCGTTCCCGGAGGTCGGGAAGTCGTAGCCCCATACGTCCTCCAGGATCCGGCCCCTGGTGAGGACCTGCTTGGGGTGGGCGAGGAACAGTTCGAGCAGGCTGAACTCCGTGCGGGTGAGGCTGATCGACCGCTCCCCGCGGCGCACCTCCCTGGTCCCCGGGTCCAGCTCCAGATCGGCGAAGCGCATCGTCGCCGAGGGGGCGTTGGCCGCCGCGTCGTCGGCCACCGCGCGGCGCAGCAGCGCCCGCAGCCGGGCCAGCAGCTCCTCCAGCGCGAACGGCTTGGGCAGGTAGTCGTCGGCGCCGGCGTCGAGGCCGGCCACCCGGTCCGACACCGCGTCACGGGCCGTGAGCACGAGAATCGGCAGGTCGTCGCCGGTGCCGCGGAGCCGCCGGCACACCTCGAGGCCGTCCAGCCTCGGCATCATGACGTCGAGGACCATCGCGTCGGGCCGGTGCTCGGTGATCGCGGCCAGAGCCTGCTGCCCGTCGCCGGCCAGCTCGACCTGGTAGCCGTTGAACTGCAGCGAGCGACGGAGCGACTCGCGCACGGCCCGGTCGTCGTCCACTACGAGGATGCGCATAAAGGCAGTGTTACCTGCGGTCCTGAGAGGTGCCTGAGAGAGGGCCAAGGACAGGCACAATTTCACCGACCGAGTGAGGGTACCCGTGCGACCACTCTCCGTGACGGCACGTGAGTGGCTCATGTGCCTTCCAGCGGCACCTGAGCCACTCACGTGGGACCGCCGGCGTCAAATGAGCCACTCACGTGCGCTTGACCTCTACTTAACCTGAGGTTTCATGCTGTGGCGCATGGAACTGCCCGACCTCGCCCGCCCGGACGTCGCGGGCATCGTGATCCGGACCTGGCGCACCGACGATCAGCTCCGCGCCGCCGATGCCGCCATGAAGACCTGGCGCTCCCGCCCGTGGCCAGCTGAATGCCTTACGCGCAGTGTGTTGCTCGGCGTGGACGGCCGGCTGGTGCTGCACTACGAGCAGTGGAGCACCCACCAGCTCGGCTATCGGCTGGTGCATGCCGCCGCCGAGCTGTTTCCGGAGATCCTGATCGTCTCCTTCGGCGTCAGCAAGGTGGCCCGGCAGCGCCGGCTCGTCGACCTGATGCGGGCCGAGGCCGCGCCCGGCACCTACCTGCACGCCAGCACCGACGGCACCGGCGTGCTCGCGTGGACCACCCGTGACACCTGGGCCGAGCTCGACGAGCTGCCGTGGGTCGAGCGGCTCAGCTCTCAGCGGTTTCGCCCGCACGCGGTACTGGCGCATTCCAGTGCCGCCACAGCGCGGTCAGCCTGATCGCCACCACCAGCGCCGAGCCGATCGCCGTGCCCCACACCTCCGGGATCTCGAAGTAGGCCGCGATCGGCACCACCACCGCGCCGGCCAGCGCCGCCACCGCGTAGATCTCCTTACGCAGCACCATCGGGATCTCGCGCAGCAGCACGTCGCGGATCGCGCCGCCGCCGATGCCCACCGTCATGCCGATCAGGCAGGCCGTGTACGCCGGCACATCGTGTTGCAGGGCCGTGGTCGTGCCGCCCGTGACGAACACGCCCAGACCGATCGCGTCCGCCAGCAGCACCGCCCTGCGCAGACGGGCAACCTGCGGGTGGAAGAAGAACACCGCGATGCCCGTCACCGCCGCCGTGAGCAGATAGGGCCAGCTACGCAGGGTGGTCGGCGGGTGGATGCCCAGCAGCACGTCCCGGATGATGCCGCCGCCCAGCGCCGTCGTCAGACCCAGCACGACCACGCCGAACACGTCCAGCTTGGCCCGCACCGCCGCGAGCGCGCCGGACGCCGCGAACGCCACTAGACCGATCAGCTCAATCACCACGGTTGCGCAGCGTACGGGTTTTACTATCGGTAGAGCTGGCTGCTCCGGTTGGAGCCGACCGGAGAATGGGAAGCATGCGGATCATCCTGGTACGGCACGGGGAGAGCCTCGGCAACATCGACGAGCTGGCGTACTGCCGGATCCCCGACCACGCGCTGCCCCTCACGCCGCACGGCGAGCAGCAGGTCGCCGACACCGCGCCGGCGATCCGGGCGCACCTGGCGCCCGGACCGATCGCCGTCTACGTCAGCCCCTACCTGCGAACCCGGCAGACCATGGAGCTGCTCGGCGTGCGCGACCTCGCCGACCGGACCGTGGCCGAGCCCCGGCTTCGGGAGCAGGACTGGGGGAACCTCCAGGACCCCGTCGAGCAGGAGGTGCAGAAGCGCCTTCGGCACGAGTTCGGGCACTTCTTCTACCGGCTGCCCCACGGCGAGTCCGGGGCCGACGTCGACGACCGCGTGGCCAGCTTCCTGGCCGAGCTCGAGCTGCGCATGCTCAAGGAGCCCAGACATCCGGACACGGTGCTCGTCGTCTCGCACGGGCTGGCCATGCGGCTGCTGTGCCGGCGGCTGTTCTCGTGGAGCATCGAGCTGTTCGAGTCCCTGTCCAATCCCGGCCACTGCGAGTACCGCGTGCTGGAGCGGGACGCCGAGGGCGACTGGACCATCGACCGCCCCTTCGGCCAGTGGCGCCAGTCCCCCGACGGCTCCACCCAGAAGACCTCGGTCCGCTAGCCCTGGCCCGAACCCCTCCGCCCGAGCATGTGACAACTGAGGTCAGCTCAGGAAGCCGCGTCGGTAGGCGGGGATGAGGTGGCGCGGGACGAGGATCCGGCGGCCGTCGACCACGATCGGCACGAGCTCGGGGGCGGTGGCCTTCCACTGCGCCCGCCGGTGTCGGGTGTTGCTGCGCGAGGTCCTGCGCTTGGGCACGGCCATCAGCGGGTCCTCTTTCCGTAGCGGCGGTTGAACTTCTCGACCCGGCCGGCGGTGTCGACGAGCCGCTGGGCGCCGGTCCAGAACGGGTGCGAGTCGGCGGTGATGTCGACCACCAGCAACGGATAGGTGTTGCCGTCGGACCACTCGACGGTGCGGTCGGAGGTGGCGGTCGACCGGGTCAGGAACGACGTGCCGGTCGAGGAGTCCTGGAACACCACCGGGTGGTAGTCGGGGTGGATGCCCTTTTTCATCGCAGTTCGTCCTCACGGTCGGGGAACAGGAACGGGTCGCGGTAGCCGTCCCAGACGGACAGTCCGGCGGCGAGCTCGGCGTCGGTGACGAGCGCGGCGCGTAGCGTGGCGGTGATCTCGGCGTGGTCGGCGCCGTCGGTGAGCACGACGATCTCCTGGCCGCGATCGCCGTAGTACGGATCCCAGTTCAGGGCGGCCATGGCCCGGCGGTCGTCGTCGATGCCGTCCCAGTCGTCGATGGCGGCCAGCCACGGGCCGGCATGCCCGATCTGGAGGCCACCGCCGGCGGATTCCAGCCACAGCGCGATATCCGGCCGACTGGCGAGCCAAACTCGGCCCTTGCTGCGCACGACGCCGTCAAGGAGCACGTCGATGCACGCATGGAATCGTTCGGGGTGAAACGGTCGACGCTCGCTGAACAGCAACAGCTCGAAGCCGTCCTCGCGGTCCAGCGGCGGCTCACCGCGCAGCAACGGCCCGTGTGCGCTGTCGGGACGTCCGCGACGGGCGTTGGCCGGCAGCTTCCCGAGCCATGCCGTGCCGCCCAACGGAACACGAAGCGCGGACGGTGCCAGCCGGCGGAACACGGCGTCGAGCCGACCGGCGGGGCCGGTGAGCACGAGCACATCGGCGAACTCGGCCTGGCCGACCGCGACCTGGGCGACCGTGCGCTCGTCGTCGGCGCTGCCGCCGAGTCCGCGTTCGTGCATGGAGTCGTCGCCGGTGGCGTCGTCGAGCCAGGTCTCGTGGTCGACGGCGGTGACCACGGCCTGCACCCGCGACCGGTCCAGGGCCCAGCAGATCGGCTCCGGCTCCACACGCGGGTCGAGGTGCAGCACGATCCGGCTGACGTCGGCCCGTTCGGACAACCGCTCGACCAGCGGCAGCAGGTCCTCGCGCAGCGTGCAGGACACGCAGCCGTGCCCCAACTCCAGCACGGTCCAGCTGTCCTCGCCGCGATGCCGCAGCCGCCGGCGGACCACGCCCTCGGTCACGCGGCACAGGTCGTGGTGCACGACGGCGGTGTCGCCGCCGGCCAGTTCGTCGGCGATCCGCTCGGCCGCCGTCGCCGCCAGGCCGCCGACCAGCACGATCGGTACGGACACGAGCCCTCCAGTTGGTAATGATTTCCATCTTCTGAAGCGTCACGCTACCCTGCCGAGGGAATTTTTGAAAACGAATGTCGTTACAAGGAGGTGCAGCATGGCCAAGCGCTGCCAGGTGACCGGCAGCGGCCCCGGCTACGGCAAGCAGGTGTCGCACTCGCACCGGCGGACCTCCCGCCGCTGGGAGCCCAACCTCCAGCGCCGCCGCTACTGGGTGCCGTCCCAGCGGCGCTGGGTGACGCTGCGACTGTCCGCCAAGGCGATCAAGACCATCGACCGCAAGGGGATCGACGCGGTCCTGTCCGCAATGGAGCAGTAATGGCTCGCAACGAGGTTCGACCGATCGTGAAGCTGCGTTCCACGGCGGGCACCGGCTTCACCTACGTCACGCGCAAGAACCGCCGCAACGACCCCGACCGCATGGTGCTGCGCAAGTTCGACCCGGTGGCCCGCAAGCACGTCGACTTCCGTGAGGAGCGCTGAGTGGCGAAGAAGTCCAAGATCGCCAAGAACGCGCGGCGTCGGGAGACCGTGGCCCGCTACGCGCAGCGGCGGGCCGAGCTCAAGCTCGTCGTGTCCTCGCCGACGGCCACGCCGGCCGAGCGCGAGGCCGCGTCGCTCGGTCTGCAGAAGCTGCCCCGCGACGCCAGCCCCACCCGGCTGCGCAACCGGGACGTGGTCGACGGCCGGCCGCGCGGCTTCTTCCGCAAGTTCGGGCTGTCCCGGCTGCGGCTGCGCGAGGCGGCGCACCGCGGCGAGCTGCCCGGCGTGAGCAAGTCGAGCTGGTGAGGGGAGCCATGGCCAAGACCGACCGACGCCCGCCCAAGCGCAAGGTGAACCTGCTGCGCCGCGAGGGTGTGACCCAAGTGGACTGGAAGGACGTGACACTGCTGCGCAAGTTCATCTCCGACCGCGGCAAGATCCGCTCGCGCCGCGTGACCGGGCTGAACCCGCAGCAGCAGCGCGAGGTCGCCACCGCGATCAAGAACGCGCGCGAAATGGCCCTCTTGCCCTATCCGGGGCCCTCGCAACGCTGAGTTTTGTCACATGCGCTTCCCACTTGACCGTGTGCGTCAAGTAGGAAGCGCATGTGCATCCTCTCTACGACGTGCTGTACCGCCGGCGCGACACCCGGCGCGAGTTCACCGGCGAGCCGATCGACCCGGCCGTGCTGGACCGTGTGCTGCGGGCCGCCCACGCCGCGCCGAGTGTCGGCCTCTCCCAACCCTGGGACTTCGTGCTCGTCTCGGACGAACACGTGCGCCGGGAGTTCCGTGATCATGTGCTCACCGAGCGCAAGGTGTTCGACGCTTCCCTGGATCCCGAGCGCGCGGCCGTGTTCGACCGGATCAAGATCGAGGGTGTGCTGGAGTCCAGCCTCGGCGTTGTCGTCTGCTACGACCCCGATCGTGGCTCGCCGGCCGTGCTCGGCCGGCACGCCATCGCCGACGCCGGCCTGTACTCGGTGTGTCTGGCCATCGAGAACCTGTGGCTGGCCGCCACCGCCGAGGGCCTCGGCGTCGGCTGGGTCAGCTTCTACCGTGAGGACTTCCTGCGGCGGCTGCTCGGTGTGCCCGCCGGCGTCCGCCCGGTGGCGTGGCTGTGCCTCGGCGGCGTGCGGGACCTGCCCGATGTTCCCGATCTGGAGCGACACGGGTGGCGTGAACGGTTGCCACTCGATGACGTTGTCCACCATGAGCGGTACGGTCAGCGGCCAGGCCGGTAGCCTGGCCCGAGTCGAACCGCATCGAGGCAGCAGGGGACGTCGAGGACCCAGTGGAGCAGGACGATTCGCTCGTAGGGGGACAGCTCCCGCAGCAGGATCAGCGCGTGCGCCTGCTGCTCAACGCTGGCCGCCTCGGTGAGGCGAACACCCTTTTCGAGCAGGTCGTCTCCCGCGGGCCGACCAGCTCGGACCGATGGGGCCGGTCGTATCTGCTCGTGCACCGGGCGACCATGGCGTGGCGGCTGCGGCGCATCCCGCTCGCGCTGGAGCTGGCCGCCGAGGGCTGGACCGAGATGGACTCCGAGCGGCCGACCGGCGTGCTCGCCTCCCGGGCGCTCGGACAGCTCGGCTATCTGTTGGAGGGCATCGGACACCGGCGGGCCGCGTTGGACATGGTGCGGCTGGCGCTGCACGTGGCCCGCGAGGCCGGCGATCCGTCCGCGCTCGCCCAGTGCCTGCAACGACTCGGCGGCACGCTCAACTTCCGGGCCATCGACGGCAAGCCCGTCAACGCGCACGAGATCTTCGGCGAGGCTCGGCAACATCTGGGCGAGGGGCTCACCCTCGTCGGGCCGGACGACGACATCTACTGGCCGCTCGTCGGGGCGTACTCACGGTCCCTGGCCGGCACCGGCGATCTCGAGCTGGCCGCGCGGCATGCGACCGAGGTGCTGGCCCATGGTCTCGAACTGGACGACTTGTGGACGGTCGCGGTCGGGAACTGGGTGCTCGGCTGCGTGCACAGCGGTCTCGGCGAGTTCGTGCAGGCGCGGACCCTGGCCAGCCGGGCCGTCGCGGCCGCCAACAAGATCAACGACAACTCCCTGCTGCTGCGCTTTTCGCTGGACCTGGCCGATATCTGTGCGTCCATGCAGGACGAGGTCGGCGAGGCCGCCGCGCTGCGGTGCTCCGTGACCGCCAGCCGGATCGCCACCGAGACGCTGCAGGAAGGGCTCGGGCAGGCCCTGGAGCAGCGGCGGCTGGCCGTGCAGGCGCAGAAGCTCGCCATGGCCGCCCAGGAGGCGGCCGCCCGGGATCCGTTGACCGGGCTGGCCAATCGGCTCGGGCTGGAACGCAGCGCCCAGCAGCTGTTGGAGGGCACCGCTTCCAAGGGCAAGGTGCCGTGGCTCGTGCTCGTCGACGTCGACTGGTTCAAGGACGTCAACGACGACGCCGGCCACGCCGCCGGCGACGCCGCCCTGCGGGAGATCGCCCGACTGCTGCGCCGTGAATGCCGTGCCGGCGACCTGGTCGCCCGCTGGGCCGGTGACGAGTTCGTCGTCCTGCTCGGCGACGCCGGCCCCGGCACCGACGTCGGTCCCGCTGTCGCCGAACGCATCCGGGCCGCGGTCGACGAGCACGACTGGCGCATCGTGCTCGGCACCGCCCGCCGCCCGACCGTCTCCATCGGCGTCGCCGGCGGCCCGGCCAAGCTCGACCAGCTCTTCGCCGCCGCCGACATCGCCCTCTACCGCGCCAAACGCCAGGGCCGCAACCGCGTCGAGGTGCACGAGACCATGGCCCGGCTCGGCGAGCTGTCCGAGAGCTGACTCACTCTTCCCGCGCTCACGGATCGTCTGAGCGCTCCGGCCCTCCACTTGCAACTTGCATTTCGCAACGCACTGTCGGCCGTCCACGGCCGCGCGTCCATGGCCCCCGCTGTCCATCGCGGACTCGCCGGATGATCTTCTACCCGATCGGCCCAAGGGGGATCGAGAGGGATCAACAGCGATAAAGAGCCATTAACAGCGATAAACAATAAAAGGGCCCCGGCGGAATGCCGGGGCTCTACGAGTGAGACAACCTCAGGCGATGAGACCGCCGCGGTAGGCGACAAGGGCGGCCTGTACGCGGTTGACCGCGCCGATCTTGCCGAGGACGGAGGAGACGTAGCCCTTCACGGTGGCCTCGGACAGGTGCAGCGCCCCGCCGATCTCGGCGTTGGACATGCCCTGGCCGATGAGCTGGAGGACCTCCCGCTCGCGCTCGGACAGCGACGTCAGCAGCCGCCGGGCGGGCTCGGCGGCGCGCTCGCCGTCGGCGACGGCGGCCAGCACGCGGGCGGCGACGCCGGGGTCGAGCACGGCCCCGCCACGGGCCAGGTCACGCACGGCCTTGACCAGCTGCTCAGGCTCGGTGTCCTTGAGCAGGAAGCCGGAGGCGCCCAGGCGCAGCGCCTCGGAGACGTACTCGTCGACGTCGAACGTGGTGAGCATGGCGACCCGGGGCGGGTCGGGCAGCGTGCGCAGCCGGCGCAGGGCGACGAGCCCGTCGGCCGAGCGCATACGCACGTCGAGAAGCACGACGTGCGGCCGGTGCTGCCGCGCGAGATCGGCGACGAGCAGGCCGTCGTCGCACTCGGCGACCACCTCGATGTCGCCGGCGCTGCAGAGAATCATCCTGAGGCCGGATCGGACGAGGTCCTCGTCGTCAGCCAGCATCACTTTGATCAACGGACGCCTCCCCGATTCGGCGCTGCGTGCTCGCATTAGCCAAGCATCACTCATCTTGACGCAACCACGGGTTACCGCGGTGTTATCTCATCATGTGGTCCCGGTTTTGCCTAGAAGTTCCCGCGACTTGACGCCCGGACCGAAATATCAACGGTTTCCAAACCTGTGAATCGACTTGCACGATCAGGGCAGGCTGTGCCGTCCGGCGGCACGCAGGCTGCGCGCGGCGACGAGTGCCAATCCGCCGAACAGCCACCCGCCAACGGTCCAGACCACCGCGCCGGCCAGCCCCGCGCCATGCAGCATCGCGACCAGCCCGCCGACCCCGCCGCTGGCCCGCATCCGCCATCGCCCCTGCTCCCGGGCGAGCTCGTCGTCGATCCACCGCACCACCGAAGCCGCCACCCGACTCACCCTTCAGAGTGAATGTCTAACGTGAAGCTCTTTCGCGTTGAACTACTGACAAGTAACGTGCGTCACGTTCCCTCCCGGAGAGGACCCTGCGCATGTCGCGAAGCTCTCGCCTCGCACTCGCCGCGACCCTGATCGTGGCGACGTCGACCTCCCTGCTGTCCGCGGCACCAGCCAGCGCCGCCCCGGCCAACAATGACTACTGCCTCGGGCAGTGCAACGACATCCTGCCGCCGGGTGAGAGCGGCAACGCCACGCTGGCGCAGATCCTCGCCAACAAGACCCTCGGCTCCCGCCCGGCCCACACCGACGACCAGCTCGGCAAGTACGCCAACCTGGTCAACGGCTACACCGGGCTGACCAACGGCCAGCTGTCGAACTTCTTCAACGATTCCTCGTTCGGCGTGCCGGCAAACCAGGTCGAGTCGACGGTCAAGCCACGATCGGACGTCACGATCGTGCGCGACAAGGCCACCGGCGTCCCGCACGTCACCGGCACCACCCGCTCCGGCACCGAGTTCGGCGCGGGCTACGCGGCGGCCCAGGACCGACTCTGGTTGATGGACGTGTTCCGCCACGTGGGCCGGGGCGAGCTGACCTCGTTCGCCGGCGGCGCGGTGGGCAACCGCGGCCTGGAACAGACCTTCTGGCAGGCGGCCCCGTACACCGAGGCCGACCTGCAGAACCAGCTCAACTCGGCGGCGGCCACGCACGGCGCCCGCGGCGCGCAGGCGCTGCAGGACGCGACCGACTACGTGGCCGGCATCAACGCGTTCATCACGCAGGCGTACAACAGCCGGACCTTCCCCGGCGAGTACGACCTGACCGGGCACATCGACCCGGTCACCAACGCCGGCGGCATCGACCCGTTCAAGCTCACCGACATGGTGGCGATCGGCAGCGTGGTCGGCGCCCTGTTCGGCTCGGGCGGCGGCGGCGAGGTGCAGTCGGCGCTGGTGAAGCTGGCCGCCGACGCCAAGTACGGCGTGACCGACGGCGACAAGGTGTGGAACGCCTTCCGGGAGCAGAACGACCCGGAGGCGGTCACCACCGTCCACGACGGCAGTTCCTTCCCGTACGGGAAGGACCCGGCCAATCCGCAGGGCGTCGCCATGCCCGACGCGGGCTCGGTGACGCCGCAGCAGCTGGTCTACGACCCGACCGGTTCGGCCGCGACGGCCGCCGAGGTCAAGGCGGCCAACCAGCCGGCCGCGAAGACGGCCGACGAGGAGAAGGCGCGCGGCATCTTCGACGACGGCGTGCTGCCGGCCGACCTGATCTCGGCCAAGCACGGCATGTCCAACGCGCTGCTGGTGTCCGGCAAGTACACCGACACCGGCAACCCGGTGGCGGTGTTCGGCCCGCAGACCGGCTACTTCGCGCCGCAGCTGCTGATGCTGGAAGAGCTCCAGGGCCCGGGCATCAGCGCCCGCGGCGCCGCGTTCGCCGGCGTCAGCCTGTACGTGGAGCTGGGCCGCGGCCAGGACTACTCGTGGAGCGCGACCTCGGCCGAGCAGGACATCACCGACACCTACGCGCTGCACCTGTGCGACCCGAGCGGCAAGCCGGCGACCAAGGACTCCAACTTCTACCTGTTCCACGGCACCTGCACCGCGATGGAGCCGCTGGAGCGGGACAACTCGTGGAAGCCGACGATCGCCGACGGCACCGCGGAGGGCTCGTACAAGCTGATCTCGTACCGCACCAAGTACGGCATCGTGCAGTCACGGGCGACAGTCGGCGGCGCGCCGGTGGCCTACGCCAGCCTGCGGTCGAGCTACCAGCACGAGGTGGACTCGATCATCGGGTTCCAGGAGTTCAACGACCCGTCGGCGGTGCACGACGCGGCCAGCTTCCAGAAGGCCGCGCAGGACGTGAACTACACGTTCAACTGGTTCTACGCCGACTCCAAGGACATCGCGTACTACAACTCGGGCAACAACCCGGCGCGGGCCGCGAACACCAACCCGAACCTGCCGATCTGGGGCGACCAGCAGTACGAGTGGCAGGGCTGGAACGCGACCACAAACGTGGCCTCGTACACCCCGCCGTCGCAGCACCCCAACTCGATCGACCAGGACTACTACGTCAGCTGGAACAACAAGCAGGCCAAGGACTTCAGCGAGGCGGCCTACGGTGACGGCTCGGTGCACCGGGTCAACCTGCTGGACAGCCGGGTGAAGAAGCTGATCTCCAGCGGGCAGAAGGTGACGCGGGCCTCGCTGGCTGGGGCCATGGCCGACGCGGCCAACGTGGACCTGCGGGCCGAGGACGTGCTGCCGGACGCGCTGCGCGTGCTGGGCAGCCAGCCGATCACCGACCCCACCCTGGCCAACGCGGTCAAGCTGCTCACCACGTGGCAGCAGGCGGGCTCGCACCGGCTGGAAACCACGCCGGGCAGCCACACCTACGCCAACGCTGACGCGATCCGGGTGATGGACGCCTGGTGGTCGCTGCTGGTGCAGGGCGAGTTCCAGCCGGCCATGGGCAACGACCTGTTCACCGCCATGACCGGCGCGATCCAGATCAACGAGTCGCCGTCGGGCGGCCAGAACGTCGGCTCCGTCGACGGTGGCGCCAACGCTTCCCAGCCGCACAAGGGCTCCTCGTTCCAGTACGGCTGGTGGTCCTATGCGGACAAGGACCTGCGTGCGGTGCTCGGCGACTCCGTGCAGGGCGGCCTGTCCCGGCCGTTCTGCGGCAACGGCGCCCTGGCCCAGTGCCGGCAGTCGCTGCTGACCAGCCTGCAGCAGGCGGTCGGCCAGACGGCGGCGCAGGTGTACCCGGGTGACGCGGACTGCTCGGCCGGCGACCAGTGGTGCGCCGACTCGATCATCCAGCGGCCGCTGGGCGGCGTCACCGACGACAAGATCAGCTGGCAGAACCGCCCGACCTTCCAGCAGGTCGTGCAGTACCCGTCGCACCGCGGCGACAACGTGGCCGACCTGGCCGCAGGCCGCAGTGTCACCGCGACCAGCCACGAGACCGGCGCCTACGACTCGCCGCCGGCCTACGCGGTGGACGGCAAGACGGACACCCGGTGGGCCAGCGACTGGAGCGACAACCAGTCGATCACTGTCGACCTCGGCTCGGTGCAGACCGTCGGCCGGGCCATCCTGAACTGGGAATCGGCCTACGCCAAGGGTTACACCATCGACGTCTCCACGGACGGCACGAACTGGCGCACGGTCTGGTCGACCACCGCCGGCGACGGCGGCGCCGACAACGACGCGTTCGCCCCGACCGACGCCCGCTACGTGCGGATGTCCGGGGTGCAGCGCGGCACCAAGTACGGCTACTCGCTCTACGAGTTCCAGGTCTACTCGCTGTGAGCCGGGCGGGGGCGGTCCCGGCCGCCCCCGTCCAGCTGCGGCAGCTCACTGGCCAGATCCGGGCTGCCGTAGTGGGAGAACACGTCCGCGAGGTTGCTGAGCAGCCGCCAGCGGGCCCCCTCCGGCAGGCGGTCGACAAAACGGTCCACAAGGGACGCCACGGTGTCCGTTGTGGACCGTTCGTCGTTCTCGGTCATGATCTGGGCCAGCTTGCGCAGCTTGGCCGACATCTCGACGGCCTGGTCGACCTGGTTGTCGTTGTTCTGCAGCCACCACACGGTGGCCATCGCCGGGTCGCTCAGGATGTCGTCCTTGAGGTGGCGCAGCTCGTCCAGCTTGAGGTCGCGATCCCAGCCGCGCACCAGCCGGCGGCGTTGCAGCTCCTCGAACAGCTCGGTCGCCGCCTTGGCCTCGTCGGCGCAGGTGAGCTCGATCTCCACCAGCTGCACGGCGATCCGGGCGTCCTCCAGCTTGGTCACGTAGCCGAGCTCGGCCTCCAGCTTGTGCTGGAACTGCTCGCACTGGGTCACCCGGCCGCCGGCCAGGATGGCCGCCGCGCGGCGCTCGATGTCGCTGCGGGCAATGGATTCCGGCTTGGCGTGGGTGGTCTCGCCGATCGCTTCCCAGGCCACCGTGCAGGTCGCGGTGAAGTCGGCGTGCGGCACCGCGCTCGGCAGCATGGCCGTGAACACCACCGTCGGCCGCTTCGGCGCGGGCGGCGGCTGCCGCAGCTGGACCGCGGCTCCCGGCTCCTTGCCGTAGATCCAGTCGTGTTCGGCCTGCTGGCGTCGTCGCAGGAAGCGCGACCACCAGCCGCCCATCTTGCCGCGCACCGTCGGCTTGACCTCCGACCACGGATCCGTTGGCATCGTTCCCCTTTGTCAGCTCAAGGTTGGTCAGCGCGAGATCGCGGACCGCAGCAGCGGGTCCACCCCGTCCAACTTGGCCTGCAACTGGTCGTGCACGTCGCGGGAGCCGCCGTCGCGGCGCCACTCGAACGCGGCCAGATCGAGGGTGCCCAGCTCGGTCGGCCGGCCGCCGGCCGCCTGCACCAGCAGGTTGAGCAGGGTCTCCCGGTGCTGCGGCTGGGCCGCCGCCTCGTCCAGCAGTGCCCGCACGGCCAAGGCCCGTCTCGCCTCGTCGGTCTCCCGCAGCCAGCGGGCCAGTCTCGTGACCACTTGGGCGAACTGGCTCTCACCGGCCATTGTGGACAGTGCCGAGGCGACCTGTTCGGTCAGCTCCGGCCGTTTGACGAAGCTGCCCAGGCGAGTCAGCGCGATGTGCGGGAACCGGCTGCCCAGTTCGCCGCCGCAGACCGCGATGGCCACCTCGCTCAGCTTTGTCGGCAGGTCCCGCCGCTTGGACCAGTCCTTGATCAGCCGGCGAATGTCCGTACCGATCACCGGGTCCAGCGCCGCCGCCGCGAGCAGTCGACGGGCCAGCGGGACAGCGCTCTCCGCCCACGCCGTCACGATCTTGGCCACCGCCGGCGCGCCGAGTCCGATCACCCTCGCCGTGAGCCGAGCGCCGTCGGTGTCCGAAAGTCCTGCCGGCAGCCCGATCAGCCAGTCCACCAAGGGTTCTCGCAGCGCCGGGAACTCCGACCAGGCAAAGTCGATCACCGCCTCGGCGTAACCGGGCTCGGCGAAGGACACCGGTCCGGCGAACGCGCCCACCCCGGCCAGCCTGGCCACCACACCCGGGCCGGCCAGCGGGTGCGATCGTGGCCCCTCGTAACGGGTTTCCGTCAGCAACGCGTCGGCCGCCGCGTCCACCACGTCCTGGTGCGCGCCCTCCAGGAACGCCGCCGCCAGCAGCAGCGCCCGCCAGGGCACGTCCTCGTGTTGGTCGAACTGCTTGCGGAGCCGGCCTTTCCAGCGGTGATAAGCACCGGCCACGAGCCGGGGATCCTCCACACTCACCAGCAGTTCGGCCAGCCGGACCGCCTCGGCCGACGTGGTCGGGGGCTCCGTCGGAAGTGGATCGACTTCCGTGCCCTCCAGGTGCGCCTTGAGCACCTCGGCCGGCTCCGGCGCCGGCAGCCGGACCGCGTCGAAGCCCGCCGCCCGATCGTCGTCGACGATCACCACCAGCGAGCTGTCCTCTTGGTCCAGCGTCGCCGTGAAGTCCGTCAGCGCCGCCTTGACCTGCTCCACCGTCGCGTCGTCGGCGCCCGTCAGGTCCAGCAGGTAGCCCTCTTTCGCCGCCACCGGGTGCCGGGCCAGCGTCGCTTCGTCGTCCACCGCGATCTCCACCAGGTGCAGGCCGCCCAGCCGGTCCAGCAGCACCGTCGCCGCCGTGCGCCGGCCCGAGCCCGGCGGTCCCGCCAGCACCACCGCCCGGTTGCCCAGCAGCTTGGCCAGCGCGTCCAGGAACCCCGCCGGCTCCACAAACCGCCTCGCCGCCCGCCTGGCGTCCAGGCGGGTCCGCTCCAGCAGCCGAGTCGCGTCGGTGGTCAACAGCCGCTCCTCCCATCGTCGTGCCCTTGCGACTATGCGGGACGACAGGCCCGGCCGGGGCAAAGTTCCCCTGTTCGTCGGCCTACCGGCCGGCCCGACCTGCACCGACTGTGACCGTTACTACTCCGCCCGGCGGATCCACCCGCCGCCGCGCCGGCTCGGCGACTACCGGTATGCTGGTCCCGCTACACAGCGCCTTGGTAGCTCAGGGGATAGAGCATCGGTTTCCTAAACCGTGTGTCGTAGGTTCGAATCCTACCCAGGGCACGCGAGAGCGGGTGTACTCTGCTCGTGGACAGCGCGGGCGTGCTCCCGCGTCGTGTTTTCTGGGGCTCGCCCCAGACCCAGACACCTTTCACCGGGTGAAATCGGCCCCTCACCAGCGGAAACGCGGTGAGGGGCCGATCTTTTTCACGCGATGACACTTACTTCTCACGACCTTGGGCCCGCAGCACGCCGTAACCGGCGGACAGGTAGCTGTGCACCTCACGAGCGGTCATCGGGATGGACCCCTCACCCGACGACCAGCGAAACGGGAACAAGGGCCCCTCAGCCGCAGGTGATCTTGGGAGCGGGGTCGTAGACCTTCTTGCGGGTGTGGCGGGAGACCTCGCGGCCGTTGAGGTCCTTGATCACGCGGGTGTCGGTGGCGGTGAAGCCGGGGCCGCCGGCGGAGGGGTGGCAGTTGACGGCCGGGCCGGGGCGGGGCTGCGGGTCGACGAAGTTGGTGTGCTCGCCGGGGATGGACTCGACCGTGTAGCGCTTGGTGCCCCACAGCCGAACGGTGATGGTGGTCGGCGTCCAGATGGCCTGGATGGCGATTCCGGTGGGCCCGTCGTTGGTGAACTTGAGGTCGATGACGCTGCTGCCGTCGGGGTTCTGGAAGACGGTGGCCTCGCGCGCGGCGGGATAACGGCTGATGTAGTAGCTGTGCTCGGTATGCCCGGCATCGGCCATGCCGGCGAAGTAAGAGGCGTTGTAGAGCGTGGTGGCGAACTGGGAGATGCCGCCACCAACTGCCTTGCCGGGGGCGCCGTTCTCGATGATG
Source organism: Kutzneria sp. (assembly GCA_036403095.1). Lineage (GTDB taxonomy): Bacteria > Actinomycetota > Actinomycetes > Mycobacteriales > Pseudonocardiaceae > Kutzneria. The sequence continues at coordinate 24,879 of DASWRQ010000178.1, forward strand.
CCGGCCTCGACGTAGCCCTGCTTGGCCGTGCGTGGACCGGTGTAGCCGTTGAGGCTGAAGGTCTCCCCCGGCTTGACCACGGCCCCGTTGACCTTCTCGGCGATCACGCGGATGTTGACGCCGGAGTCGGCGGCGAAGCCGCCGGTGGTGAACTCGCCGACGACCTCCTTGACGCCGAGCTGGTTGGCCTGCTCGGTGGTGAGCTTGGCCGGCTGCTTGCGGTACTGCGCCGTGACGACGCGGTTGTCCCTGTGCGGCAACAGGTCGGTCAGCCCGGTCAGGCTCTTGTCCCAATCGACGCCGCGGCCGTCGACCGACGGCTTGACGCTGGGCTTGTCGGCATCGATGACGATCTGGGCGTCCTTGCCCTCCTGCTCGGTGCTGGCCAGCTGCGGCTTCAACGCCTCGACGACCTTGCCCTGGTCGAGCTTGGGCGCCAGCTTCCCGTCGGGGCCGGGAACGAAGCCGAGGGCGGCGGCGATGGCCGCGGGCTGGAGGGTGGCGTCCTTGCCCTCGCCCTTCACGGTGACCGGCCCGGCCACGGCCGGCTTGGCGTAGTTCTCGACGGCCGCGCGGACGGCGTCGGCGCTCACCTTGGCCGGCGTGCTGGTCACGGGTAGCGACACGGTGGCACCACCGACCCAATTGTCCACAATGGACCTCTTGGCCGCGGTGGCGTCGATCTTCTGGCCGGACTGCGGGTTGACGGCCGTGGGCGTGGTGCCTTCGAAGCGAATCGTGCCCTCGACGGGTTCACGGTCGACCTTGGGCCGCAGGCCGTCCAGCGCCTTACCCAGCGCCACGTCGTCCACAGTGGACTTGAACGGAGATTCGTGCTGGCCGAAGAAGGACGTCAGCCGCACGAGCGGGTTCAACGGCTGGGCCGACGCCTGGTCCAGGGTGCCGGACCAGTCCGGCGAGAGTCCGGCCGCCTTGGCGTCGAGCGACGCGTCGACGTCGCCGACACGGAGCTTCACCGGCTGCGCGATCCGGGCGTCGAGCGCCGAATGCAGCCGCTGCTCGGCGTCGGCCCGGCTCAGCCCGCCCACGTCCACGCCGGCGACGGTGGTGCCGCGCGGCAGCGCGCCCTGGGAGAACAGCAGGTCCAGGCCGTACAGCACGACCAGCGCGCCGACGACCGCGCCCGCCGCGATCAGCCCCCGCCGCAGCCCCTTGCGCGGCTCGGGCGCGGCCGGTGGCTCCGGCTCCAGGCTGCCCATGACCGGCGCGAAACTCGCGGCGCCGCCGAAGCGGACGGTCGGCTGGCTGTCGTGGTTCTCCTCGGACACCTGGCCGAGTTTACCGATTTGTCCTCGACGGCCGAGTCACGGTGGCCGACGACGCGTCGTAGCCGGACGAACTCGGCCCGGATCGACCCCTCGGGGCCGAACGAGTGATTTCGTCCGATCGTCCCGGTCGCGCGGTATTTTGGGCCTGGTGCTGCCGTACTGGATCAGTGGGCTCGAGCGGAGGAGCGACTGATGATCGAGGGTGGCGTGGTGGTCGCGTATCTGGTCGCGCTGCTCGGCGGGGTGGCCAAACGGTTCATGGCGGGGCGCGCGGAGGCCGCGATGAACGGCCTCTACAACGCCGTGGCCCGCAAGTTCGGCGGCATCGTCAACGATCTCCGTGCGGATCCGAAGGACGAGCACGCGCAGCAGCGGCTGGCCCGGGCGGTGGAGAACACGGCGACGGTGGATCCGCAGTTCGCGGCGCAGCTCACGGCGCTGGTCGACCGGTTGGACCGCGCGGGCGGACGGCAGTTCCTCAACCAGGTCCAGGCGCACACGAACGTGCAGAACTTCGGCAGCGGCGTCGCCGTCGGCCGCGACTACGTCAGCAACACCTGGCGCGGGGCCGAACGGCACGAGAACCTCTCCGGTGCGCCGGCCTGGATCAAGCTGGTGACGGCGCTCGGCGTGCTGGTCGCGCTCGGCGGCTTCGGGCTGATCGTGGTGAACGCCGCCATCGTGATGTCCACGCAGCAGGACGAGTTCGGCCGCCCGCAGTTCCCCGGCCTGGACGACATCGCTCCGGGGGCGATCCTGTTCGGCATCGGGTTCGTGCTGCTCACCGTGGGCTCGCTCGGGCGGTCCCTGTCCCGCCGCGGCTGGTGACCGACGGCCTGCACGTGAGTGGCTCATTTGACTCCTGAGCTCACCTGAGCCACTCACGTGAGTGGCTCAGGTGACGTCAGAGCACAAATGAGCCACTCAGGTGAAGAACCTCGGGGGAGGATGTCCGGACGTGGCGTGCGGCGCCGACGTCCCCGGTGACAGGCCCCACGAGAGGAGCGGCACCGTGAAGTACTTGATTCTCGCCTACGGCTCGCAGCGCGACTACGACGCGATGGCCGGCCGGCCCACGGCCGGCGGCCCGACCTGGACGCCCCAGGACTTCGAGGCCATGGGCACGTACATGGAGAAGCTGAACAACGACCTGGCCGAGTCCGGCGAGCTGGTGGAGACCCGTGGCCTGACCACCCCGGCGCACGCCCGCCGCCTGCAGCAGAAGGACGGCGCCGTGGTCGTGACCGACGGCCCGTACGCCGAGACCCAGGAGGTCCTGGCCGGCTACTGGGTGGTCGAGTGCGACAGCTACGACCGGGCCACGGAGATCGCCGCCCGGCTGTTCCACGTGCCCGGACCGGCCGAGATCGGCCCCGGCGTGGTGATCGACATCCGGCCGGTCGCCGAGAGCCGGCACGACGTGTGACAGAGCTTGCGAGGACACCATTGAGCACAGGGACCTGGGTCGCAGAACCGCCGAGCGTCAGCGAGGTGGGACTGTGACCGGCCTCGAGGACCTGCTGCGGGAGTTGACGCCGCAGGTCCTCGCGGCCCTGGTCCGCCGCTACGGCCACTTCGACACCGCCGAGGACGCGGTGCAGGAGGCGCTGCTCGCCGCCACGCAGCAGTGGCCGGCCGGTATGCCGGACGATCCCAAGGCGTGGCTGATCACGGCGGCGTCGCGGCGGCTGACCGACCTGCTGCGCAGCGACAGTGCCCGTCAGCGCCGGGAAAGCCGGTGGATGCCGCCCGAGCAGCACGCGTCGGCCGCCGACGACTCGCTGGTGCTGCTTTTCCTGTGCTGCCACCCGAGTCTGTCGCCGTCCTCGCAGATCGCCTTGACCCTGCGGGCGGTCGGCGGCCTGACCACGGCCGAGATCGCGCGGGCGTTCCTCGTGCCGGAGGCGACGATGACGCGGCGGATCAGCCGGGCCAAGCAGGCCGTGAAGGCCAGCGGCGTGCCGTTCGGGCTGCCGGCCGACGACCGGCTGCCGGTGGTGCTGCACGTGCTGTACCTGATCTTCAATGAGGGCTACGCCAGCACCGCAGGCCCGTCGCTGCACCGGGTGGAGCTGTCGGCCGAGGCGATCCGGCTGGCCCGCATGGTGCACCGGCTGCGCCCCGACGACGCGGAAGTCGCCGGGCTGCTGGCGTTGATGCTGCTCACCGACGCCCGGCGGCCGGCCCGCACCGGCCCGCACGGCGAGTTGGCGCCGATGGCCGAGCAGGACCGGAAACTGTGGCTGGCCAAGGAGATCACCGAGGGCGTCGCCTTGGTGACGGCGGCATTGAAACGGGGTTCCCTTGGTCCGTACCAGCTTCAGGCGGCCATCGCGGCTGTGCATGACGAGGCCCCGAGCTATGCGGAAACCGATTGGCCGCAGATCGTCGGCCTGTACGAGCTGTTGCGCCGCATCTCCCCCGACAACCCGGTGCTGGCAATGAACAACGCGGTCGCCGTGGCCATGGTCGACGGGCCGGCGAAAGGCTTGGCGCTGCTGGACGACCGGCTCGACGACGACCATCGCCTGCATTCCGTACGCGCCCATCTGCTGGAGATGGCCGGCGATCGCGCGGCGGCGCGCACGTCGTACCGCGAGGCGGCCCGTCGGGCGATGAGTTTGCCCCAGCAGCGTTATCTCAACGCCCGCGCCGATCGCCTCACGGACTGAAGTCGGCTCCTTCTGGTCCGGATGCGTTGCCTGACCAGGAATTCACGCTTGACAGGCGCTGGCTTTGGTGGCCAGAACGACATCGTTCTAGGCTCCGAACCGGTCGCTGATCGGCGGCCATCGGGAGAAGTCGGGTACCCACATGGCCGCGAACGGCGCGCTTGACAGGTCGACGATTCGCAGTAAACATTTACTGCATGACCAGTCGGGACGTGTTGCTGGCGGCCGCCGCCGAGGAGTTCGCGCGCAGCGGGCTGAAGGGGACGCGGATCCGGGAGATCGTGCAGCGCTCGGGCGTGAACGAACGGATGATCTACCACTATTTCGGCAGCAAGGAGGGGCTGTTCCGGGCGGTCATGGAGGACGCGTTCGGCGGCATGGGGCAGGCCTGGCGCGAAGTGTTGGACGAGGCCGTGGAACTGGAGCCGTACGAGGGCGTGCGGTTGGCGTTCACCACGCTGTTCGACCTCGTGCACAGCCGGCCGCTGCTGGTCCCGCTGGCGTTGCAGGAAGGAATCGGCGGCTGGGCCGTGCGCCCGCCGCTCGTCGCCGAGCAACTGCCGGCGCAGCTGCGTGACCTGCACGAACGGGGCGTAGCGGCCGGTGTTTTCCGGGCCGACGTTGACTTCGACGTGTTGTACGCGACAACCGTGATCGCGCTGATGGCGACGCCGGCCACGGCGGGACGGTTCCCGCTGCTGGCCGAGCGCGGCATGGACGAGCTGCGCGACCAGGTGGTCGCGCTGCTGTTGGACGGACTGACAGGGGGAGACAGATGACGGTCTTGGTGGTGGGGGCGGGCCCGACGGGCCTGGCCATGGGCGTGGACCTGGCCCGGCGGGGCGTGCCGGTGCGGGTGATCGACAAGGCGCCGGCGCACTTCGTGGGCTCGCGGGGCAAGGGGATCCAGGAGCGCACCCTGGAGGTGTTCGCGGACCTCGGGATCCGGGACGAGATCCTGGCCGCCGGCCGGTACATGACGTCACGGACGTACGTCAACGGCGAGCACACCCGCGACACCGCGGTGAACGCGCTGATCATTCCACAGTGGAAGGTCGAGGAGGCTCTGCGGGACAAGCTGGCCGAGTACGGCGTGAAGGTGGAGTTGGACACCGAACTGCTCGACCTGGACGGCACGACGACGCAGGGCCGGATCGAGCACGATTACCTGATCGGCTGCGACGGCGGCCGGAGCACGGTCCGCAAGCTGCTGGGCGTGCCGTTCGAGGGCGAGACGGCCGACGGCGATCAGCTTATGCTGCTCGGCGACGTCGAGGTCAGCGGCCTGGACGCGGACTACTGGCACATGTGGATCGGGCACGGGTTCTACGCTCTGGCGCCGTTTCGCACGGTCCCGCAGTGGCAGGTGCAGATCGTGCCGCCCGAACCGCTCGGCGAGCAGCCGTCGCTGGAGGTGTTCCAACGCCTGTTCGACGAGATGGTCGGCCGCCCAGGAGTGACGCTGAGCAACCCGACCTGGCTGTCGACCTACCGAGTGAACGTCCGGATGGTGCGGAACTTCCGTGTGGGCAACGTTTTCCTCGCCGGCGACGCGGCACACGTGCACCCGCCGACCGGCGGGCTCGGCATGAACACCGGCATCCAGGACGCCTACAACCTGGGCTGGAAGCTGGCCGCGGTGCTGGGCGGCGAGGCCGGCGACGCACTGCTCGACACCTACGAGCAGGAGCGGCGGCCGATCGCGGAGTGGACGCTGGGCACCAGCGCGGAGGGGCTGAAGAAGATCGCGACGGCCGTCGGGGCCGGCACCGGCGGCATCGAGGCCGGCGCCAGCCCGGAGCACAAGCAGCTGGGCCTCGGCTATCCCGACAGCCCGCTGTCGCGCAACCTCGTCACGTGGGACGGCCCGGCCGCCGGCTTCCGCGCACCATGGCAGGAATCGTTGCGGCGGCAGGACTTCACCCTGTTGACCTTCGACGACGTGCGGGTGCTCGTCCGTCCCGACGGCCACATCGGTGCGGTCGGCGGGCCGGGCGACGACCTGACCGTGTCGACCTACCTAATGGATAGGTAGCGGATGAACCATTTGACGGGGCCGCCCACGCGTGCCACTATCGGTTCACATTCCGAACCGTCAGGGGGACGTGATGGGCGGCTTCCACAGCGGTGAGCTGGCCGTGCAGGAGCGGGCCGGCGTGCGGCACCTGGCCCAGCGGCTCGGGACGATGCTCGCGCCGCCCGACCTGTCCGGCGGCGCCTGGGCCCAACGAATCCAGCGCAGTCTGGCCGGGCGGGACCTGGCCGTCATCACCGCTCGCGACCGCGACGGCCGGCTCTGGACGTCGCCTCTGGTCGCGCACGCCGGCTTCCTCGACGGCTACAACGCCCTGCTGCACGTGAACGCCTTGCCGCACAAGGGTGATCCGCTACATGACCTGCCCGCCGGGCAGCAGATCGGCATGGTGGCCATCGACTTCGGCGCACGGCGGCGGATGCGGGTCAACGGCCTGCTGACCCGCGTCGACGGCGGTCTGCACATCGAGGTCGAGCAGGCGTACGGCAACTGCCCCCAGCACATCAACCCCGACCACCGCCTGCCGCCCGCGCCGCACCCGTCCATCACCGACCGGTCCGCGCTGATCGAGACGGCCGACACCTTCTTCCTCGGCACCATCCACCCGGTTCGCGGCGCCGACGCCTCCCACCGGGGCGGCGAGGCCGGCTTCGTCCACCTCGACGGCGACGACCTGTGGTGGAACGACCTGCCCGGCAACAACATGTTCAACAGCCTCGGCAACATCGCAGCCAATGACGAGGCGGCCCTGCTGTTCCTCGACTTCGACACCGGCGCCCGCCTGCACCTGTCCGGCCGCGCCGAGATCGAGTGGCGCGGCCAGGACCGACGGGTGCGGTTTCGCGTGGAGGCGAAGAAGTAGGTCAGCCCATGCTCTTCTGGCCGTCGATGGTCTCGCGGATGATGTCGGCATGGCCGGCGTGCTGGGCGGTCTCGGCGATGATGTGCATCAGGACGCGGCGGATGGACCAGCTGGTGTTCGGCGGGAACCACGGGGCCTCGGGTAGCGGCCAGCTCTTGCCGAGGTCGACGCCGGAGGACACGAGCTCGTCGGTCCGGGCGGCGACGGCCTCGTAGTCGGCGAGCAGGCCGGCCAAGGTCTCGCCGGGCGCCATCCGGAAGGTGCTCAGGTGCACTTCGAGGTCCTGGCCGGAGTGGGCTTCGGCGCCGCCGAGGGCGAAGTCGTACCAGCCCTGCTCGGCCCGGGTCACGTGCTTGATCAGGCCGCCGAGGCACAGCTGGCTGGCGGTCGGGGTCAGCGCGGCCTGCTCGTCGGTGAGGCCCTGCACGGTGAAGCGCAGGAAGTGCCGGTGCTGGCCCAGCGCTTCCAGGAACTCTCGGTGCTCGCCGGTCAGCGCGGCCTGGTCGGTGGTGGCCTGGTCGGTGATGGCCTGGCCGGTGGTGATCTGCTCGGTGGTGGTCATCGTGGCCGCCTTTCGTCGTTCTCTGCCCTGTTGAGAACCACGTTAGAAGCCATTGCGGACAGCTTCGGTCCTCAATCCGCGAGCAGTTTCGGGCAGTTCGACGGCGTTGGAGACGTCGCGGATCTCGGCCTTGACCTTCGCCATGATCTTGGCGGTGCCGGGCAGGCGGCCGGCGGCTGCGGAGCCACAGCTCGACCGAGCCCGAGCACACCGATCCGCACGCGGCCATTCTGCCTCGTAGGCTGACCAGCGGGAGGGACTATGGCATTGCTGGTACGCACGGCCGACAGCGGCGCCGTCACGGCCATCTGCCGGTTCGGCGAGGCCCACATCCCACCGCACTACGCCCCGCTGATCGGACCCGAGGCCGCGGCCGGACAGGTCAGCAGCTGGTGGAACGAGGCGCACATCGAGGCCGCCGTCGCGGCGGGTCTGGTGATCGTCGCCGAGGACGATCGGCAGATCGTCGGCGTCGGCCAGCGCGCGGACAACGTGATCTACAAGCTCTACGTCCACCCGGCACACCGCAGCCGCGGGCTGGGCCCGCGGCTGCTGTCCGCGCTGATCGAACAGTTGCCGGCCGACGCGGATCGGGTGTGCATCGAGCATTTCGCGGCCAACGAGCGGGCCGGCGCGTTCTACGAGCGGGAGGGGTTCACGGTGGAACGGATCGAGCCGAGTCCCACCGGGAACCCCGCGCTGGCCATCGTCTGGCGGGCCCGGTCGCTCACGGATTGACGGTGACCCCCACGGTGTAGCCGTAGGGCAGCACGGCCAGAGTCTGCGAACCGTTGGCCACGCTGGTGTTGCTGAGCACGTTCACCGCGCCGCTGACGACAGTGCCGGGCGCGGCAACGGGTTTCAGGGTGCCGGTGAACAAGGAGGTGGCGCCGGCGGCGAGGTAGACCGGGGCGGCGAAGGTGATGTCGCCGGCGGTGGAGGTCAGCCGCAGGGTGCGGCCGATGCCGGTGGTGTTGGTGACGCGGAAGAACACCGTCCGGCTGCCCGACACGGTGCCGCTGGGCAGGTTGTAGGCGAAGGCGTCGGAGCGGTCGTAGCCAACGGCGCCGGCGATCTGCTGGGTGAACTCGTTGCCGCTGACGGTGAGCCGCAGCACGACGTCGATCTCCCACCGGCCGGGCTTGGGATTGGCGGTGACGAGGGCGGCGTCGGCGATGGGCTTGTCCGATCCCACGCCCTGCACGGTCGTGGTCGGCGAGGTGTCGGTGGTGACGACCTTGCCGTCCGGGTCGATCAGGTAGTACGTCACCACGTTGTCGGGACTGGCGTCGGCGGTGTGGAAGTTGACGTCCAGGTCCTTCTTGCCGGCCGGCACGTCGATGTTGAACGTGCTGACCTGGCCGACCTGCCGCCCGACGGTGCTGGTGATGGTGGTGGTGAACTTGCCGCCAGCGCCGGGAATCAGCGTCCGCCGCTGCACGGGCAGCGAGGTGCGCGCGCCGTTGCCGGCGACGAACTGCACGGACTCGGGGTGATCGCCCGGCGCGGCCGGCATGTCGACGCTCAACGGCACGTCGACGGCGGCGTGAGCCGGAATCGTGACGGAGTCGGTGGCCTTCTTGGTCACGTAGTGCTGGCCCATGGTGCGGAAGGAGATGTTGCCGCGGTACGAGCCGGGCACGTTCGGCGGGGACTGGAGGTGCGCACGGCCGTTGGCCCACAGGATCTTCGCGGTCCAGGCGCCGGCCGTCGGCGCGGCCACCTCGACGTGCTGGAGGTTGGGCACGGAGCCGAACTTGGCCGAGCCGCTCGGCGGAGTGCCGTAGTCGTAGGAGATCTGGCTGAGCCGGCCCTTGGGGTCGACCAGGGTGAACGACAAGATGGCGCCGTTGGTCGGATCCGGCGTGATCATGTCGACGCTGAGCCGGTCAAGGCCGCCTGGCACGGTGAAGGTGATCGGCGACGCGGCGGTGGCGCCGTAGGCCGGCACGGGCAGACTCGGGTCGGGGGCGCTGACCGGCTCGGTGATCGTGGAGCCGAACTGCTTGGCAGCACCCAGTTCCCGGTACGTGCCGGCGACGGTGGTCGGCGCGCTGCTGGCGTTGTAGAGGCTCACGGTCTGCGCGCTGGCGCCGGCATTGGCGGCAATGTCCAATTGGGACGGTGACGGGACCAGGGCCGGGGCCTCGGGCGCGTCGGAAGTGCCGCCCGGGGCCTGCTGGGCCGCGCGGACGGCGGCGTACACGTCAAGCAGGCCGGCGCCCTGCTGGTCGGCCGGCGCGCCGACATCCTTGGCCGTGCCGGTGAGGATCTGCTTGATCAGCGCGGGAGTGGGCTTCACGCCGTTGTGCGTGTCGGCGTACGCCTGGATGACGTCGGCGGCCGCGCCGGCCACCAGCGGGCACGACTCGCTGGTGCCGCCGAACGCCTCGGTCAAGGTGTTGGTCGGGCAGTCGGAGCCGATCGGGCTGCACGCGGCCATGCCGCCGTAACCGGGGGCGACCAGGTCGACGACGCGGTTGTTGGGCGCGGTGCCGCCGGAGGACAGCGGGGTGATGTCGTTGTTGATCCAGCCGTCGTAGCCGTAGGCCTGGGCGTTGAGCCGCAATGTGTTCGTCGCGCCGACGGCGATCACCTGCGGGTCGGTGGCCGGCGAGGAGACGGTGCCGGAGACGCCGCTGTCGCCGGAGGAGACGACCACGGTGACGCCGGCCGCGACGGCGGCGTCGTTGGCCGCGTAGAACACGGAATAGCGGCCGGGGCGCGGGGTGTAGCCGTAGGACTCGGAGATCACGTCGGCGTGCTCGACGACCACGGCGTGGTCGATGCCGGCCACCACCTGCGACTCGAACCGGATGTCACCGGCGGCGCTGGGCGGGGTGTCGATCAGCCGAGTGTCGACCAGCGACGCGTCCGGGGCAACGCCCTTGATCCGGAAAGTGCAACCGGCCGGCAGGCCCGAGAACGGCAGCTCCTTGCTGTAGTCGTAGGTGACAAGTCCCTGCCCGGCAACGGAAGAGGCGTCGCCGTAGTACTCGCCGTCGCTGTCGTCCTCGGTCGGGTCGGGCGCGTCGACGACCACGTGCGAGCCGTCGGGACGGACGAAGTTGGGGTTGCCGGCCAGCTCGTTCATGCCGTCGATGGCGACCAGCACGCCCTTGCCGGTGGCGATCCTGGACGCCTGCTCGGTGTCGCCGGGCTTGTCCGTCTCGACCTTGTCGACCGACAGCGCCTCCGGCTCCAGGAAGGGCTTGGCCGGGTCGCTCGGGCACAGCTCTTGGCTCAGCCGGGCCGGCTTGGCCTGCGGCACCCGGGCCGGGCTGTCCTGCGGCATCGCCTCGTCCGGCACGATCTCACGCACGGCCGGGTTGGCCCGCAGCCGGTTCACCTCGGCCGTGGACAGCTTGGCCGCGACCGCGTTCACGCTGACGAGCTGGGTGATGTCGCTGCCGCCGTTGGCCTTGATGTCGGAAACGACCGACTGCTGGTCGTTGCGGGTGGTGGTCGTGCGCTTTTCGCTCTGCGCCCGCAGCTTGAGATCGCTGTGCTGGTTGCCGAGCACCACGATCACCCGCCCACCGTCGGCGGCGCCGTCGAGCGCCGGCGCGAGCGGGGCCGCCTGGGCCGGCCCGCTTCCCAGCAGCGCCAACGCCGCGCTCATGGTCATGGTGGTCGCCACGGTGAGCAGGGGAGATCTTTTCACGGGACCTACCTCGGGCAGTCGTCGCCGATGATCGTCGCCGGTCAGTCAATCTCCCACGACCGCGCCGAAACAACCGACGAACGTCCACTGCCCACCCGACCAATGGCGGCTGTTCTTGTTGCCTCGTAAGGACTATGGTCACGGCCACAACATCGCCCCAACCTGACAAAACGGCCGAACCGGCTGAGAGTCCGGTTCGGCCGTATGGGTGCGATCAAGCTCAATGGTCGCGGCAGATCACCAAATTGGTGCGACTGGCTCAACGGTCGCGGGGGTCAGCAAATTGGTGCGATTGGCTCAGTGGTCGCGGCGGGTCACCAATCGCGCCAACGCGGTCAGCTCGGCAGCGGCCCGCGCCACCGGAGCCGCCAGGGCGAGCTCGCCCAGGGCCAGGTCCAACTGGTCCACCGCCTCGCGCTGGGTCCACGACCTGCCGCCGGCCAGCTCGACCAGCTCCGCGGCCCGGGCAAGCTCCACATCGGACAGTGTGTCCTGCCGCCCGTACAAGGAAGCGAGCTCCTCGGCCGCGGGCTCGCCGGAGGTCAACGCGGCGACCACGGGCAGGGACTTCTTGCGGCTGACCAGATCGGAGTGCACGGGCTTGCCGGTGACCCGCGGATCACCCCAGATGCCCAGCAGATCGTCCACCAGCTGGAAGGCCAGCCCGAGGTGCTCGCCGAACACCCGCATGTGCTCGACCTGGGCGGCGGTGCCGCCGCCGTACAGCGCGCCGATGGCGGTGGAGCAGGCCAGCAGCGCGCCGGTCTTCTCACCGGCCATGGACAGGCACTCGGACAGGTCCACATCGGACCGTTCCTCGAAGGAGACGTCCTCGCACTGGCCCTCGACCAGGTCCTGCACGGCCGAGCTGATCATCCGCATGCCGTCCTGGGACCGCGGATGCCCGCTACCGGCGAGCACGTCGAACGCCAGCGTCAGCAGGGCGTCACCGGCCAGGATGGCCGGGCTGGTGCCGAATACGGTCCACGCGGTCGGCCGGTGCCGCCGGCTGACGTCCCGGTCCATCACGTCGTCGTGCAGCAGCGAGAAGTTGTGCACCATCTCCACCGCGACCGCGGCCGGCACCGCGTCCACGACGGACCCGCCGACCGCCTCCGCGCACAACACGGCCAACGTGGGCCGGATGGCCTTGCCGGCGTCGCCGCTGCGGGCGGTGCCGTCGGCGTCCCACCAGCCGTAGTGGTAACCGGCGACCCGGCGCATCGACGCGGGCAGCGTGTCCACCGCCGCCCGCAGCGCCGGATCGACCAGATTGCGGCTCCACGCCACCACCTCGGCGGCGGAGCGGGGCTGCGAGATCACATCGATGGGAACCACCTCCGAGGTCACGGGGCGAACATCCGAACCGCGGACGTGCCGAGGCCGCTGGGCAGCGCGAAACCGTGCCCACCCCGGGACCGCATCAGCTCGGACTCCCCGTAGCGCACGGTCTTCCGGTGCCAGTTGAGGATCGCCGACATCCAGTCCTGCAGCTCGCGGACGTAGCCGTCGACGGCTTTGCGCTGCGCGGCGTTGAAGCCGAACTCCTCACACAGCGCGGGAATCTCGTGGTCGCGGGTGCGGATGAACTGCTCGACGCGTGCGGTCATCAGGTCGTTGACCATGGCGACGGCCTGCTCCTTGGCGCAGTTCAGGAAGTTCTGCACGACCAGCACCATGTTCAGCAGCTCGCCCTCGTACTCGATCTCCTTCTGGTACGAGAAGACGTCGTTGAGGAAACAGGCCTGGTCCTGAGCGGAGTCCTCGAGGCCACGGACCTGGCTGGTGGCGAAGAACTCGTCCGGGATCAGGTCGGCCCGGGCGAACCGGGCCAGGCTCATGGTCAGGTCGGAACCGAACGTGCCGCGCCGCATCTCGATGTAGTCGACGGGGTCGGGAATCCGGTTCTGCTGGTGGCAGTCCGCCTCCCACACCCACGCGTCCAGCATGGTGGACACCGCATGCCGGAACTGCGCTCGATGCCCGTCGGGCATCGGCAGCGCGGTGCGGACCCACAGATCGGCCAGCCCGCGCTCGTTGGCGTCGGTGGGCACCGGCATGGTCACGCAGTCCAGCGGCAGGAACTGCTTGGTGCGCTCGACGAACGCCCGCGGGCCGGCCATGTCGTTGCCACGGAAGAACAGCTTCGGGAACAGGTCGTCCCCGTAGGTGCCCCAGGTCAGCCACTGCGAGCCGAGGTCGAGCTCCTCCTGAGTGCCGTCGGGGTCGATGCCGGCGGCGCAGATCGGGAGGTCGAGCTCGACCATCTGGCGGTCGGTCCACACGCCCTCGCTCGTGAAGCCCATCGCCCGGGCCCACGCGAACGTGTTCTGCCGGGACTGGCCCAGCAACGGGTTCAGGTGCAGCGGGAAGGGCATGGTGAAGTCCGGTAACGAGGTCGGGCCGACCGCGTGCGGCGTGTGGGTGAACCGCCTGAGCCGCCCCGGAAAACCCAGCCGCGTGCCCAGGGTGCCGAGCCCGGTCGGACCGCCGGGCGCCCAGCCGGCCGAGGTGTCGGCCTTGTCGTTCATGTACCGGCTGGAGCGCATGTGCCACTCGTGCCCGCCGGACTGCCAGTCCTGGAGTCCTCGGGCGTAGACCAGCACGGCCATCCGCTCCTCGGGCCGCAGCCCGTAGTGCTCGAACATGATCGGCAGCTCGGTGAACACGGTGTGCTCGAACTGCTGCATACGGGAGGAGATGAGGTCGTTGGTCGCCTCGGCGGCCTCCTGCGTGGTGCAGCCCAGGGCCGTCTCCAGCACCAGGATCATGTTGGCGTTCTCGCCTTCCTCCTCCACCTCGCGCTGGTAGGAGAAGACGTCGTTGCGCAGGTGCACGCCGTCGGCGAAGGTGTCCCGCAGCACGCGCATCGGCCGCGTGCGGGCGACCGAGTCCGGCACCTCGGCGCCGACGGCCACCTCGACCAGGTTGGCCGACCACGGCGCGCCGCCGACCTTGCGGCGCATCTCGATGTAGTCGATCGGGTTGGCCACCCGGCCCTCGTCGATGTTGATGATCTCCCACATGCACTCGACGAGCAGGTTGAGCGTGCTCTCGATGAAGCGGACCTTCCATTCCTGGGTCATCATCGGGATGGTGCGTTCCCACAGGTCCTTCAGCCCGGCCTCGACCGGATTGGTCGGCGTCGCCGTGATCGCGCCGTGCAGCGGCATGAACTCGCGCAGCCCGTCCAGATACAACTTGGCGCCCTTGATGTCCTTGGGCTTCTTGTACAGCTCCAGGAAGTGGTCGTCGAAGAAGAAGACCCAGACGTACCAGTCGGTGATCAGGTTGAGGATCTCGCCCGAGCACTCGGGATGGGTGTACGCGCACAGCAGGGCGTAGTCCATCGCCTCCAGCTTGGCCGGGGTCCAGATGATCTCGCCGCCGGCGAAGGCCGGCGTGTCGACCATGTCGAAGTCGCGCGCCCACTTGCGGGTGTGGACGCGCGCCCCCTCCAGGTTCGGGTTCAGCCGCGCCGGGTGAACCAGGTAGAACTCAGGAAGTTCGAACGGCTGTGCCACGGATCCTCAGTTCCCCAGCTCGACGTCTTCCAGCACGCCGAGTGCGTCCGGCACCAGCACGGCGCACGAGTAGTAGGTGCTGACCAGGTAGGACAGGATCGCCTTGTCGTTGATGCCGGTGAAGCGCACCGACAGGCCGGGCTCGCGCTCGTCGGGAATGCCGGTCTGGTGCAGGCCGATCACGCCGTTGTCGTCCTCGCCGGTGCGCATGGCCAGGATGGACGTGGTGTTGTACTCGGGATCGATCGGGATCTTGTCGCACGGGAAGATCGGCACACCGCGCCAGGACTGCAGCGGCCGGCCGTCCACGATCACCGGCTGCGGGTACAGACGATGCGCGTTGAGCTCACGGCCGAAGGCGGCGATCGCCCTGGGGTGGGCCAGGAAGAACTTGGTCTTACGCCGGCGGGAGACCAGCTCGTCCATGTCGTTGGGGGTGGGCGCGCCGTTGCGGGTGTGCAGCCGCTGGCTGTGGTCGGCGTTGTGCAGCAGGCCGAAGTCGCGGTTGTTCAGCAGGTCGAACTCCTGGCGCTCGCGCAGCGCCTCGATGGTCAGCCGCAGCTGCTCCTGCACCTGGTCGTGCGGACCGTTGTAGAGGTCGGCGACGCGGGTGTGGATGCGCAGCATGGTCTGCGCGACGCTGAGCTCGTACTCGCGCGGGGCCATGTCGTAGTCGACGAACGTGCCGGGCAGGTCGACCTCGCCGGCGTGGCCGGCGGCCATCTCGATCGCGGCCTCGCCGTGCTTGTTCTGCGACTTGCCGCCCCGCGCGCGGAAGTTGTCCACGTGGGACCGAAGCTTGGGCGCGCCGTCGACGACTTCGAGGAAGGCGTTGCGCGGCAAGGAGAGCACGACGCAGCCGGTGTTGGCGCGCACCGAGAACGGCCAGCCGCCCTCGTCGAGCAGGATCTGCTCGCCGAAGTGGTCGCCGTCGGCCAGCGTGCCCAGCGCGGCCTCGTCGCCGTACTTGCCGATGCCGACCTTGTCCACTCGGCCGTGCACGATCAGGAACAGCTCGTCGGCGGCCGAACCGGTCCGGACGATGGTCTCGCCCGCGGCGAAGTGGCGCTGGGTGAAGCGACCGGCCAACGCGGTCAGCACGTCGGCATCGTCGAAACCGCGCAGCGGGGCCAGTTCACCGAGCTCGGCCGGGATCACCCGGACGCTGTCGCCGAAGCTGGCGAACTCGATGCGGCCGTCGCCGACGGTGTAGGTGAGCCGGCGGTTCACGCGGTAGTTCGCGCCCTTGGCCTCGACCCACGGCAGCTTGCGCAGCAGCCACCGCGGCGTGATGGCCTGCATCTGCGGGGCGGACTTGGTCGTCGAGGCCAGCTGCCGCGCGGCCGCTGTGCCAAGACTCAACTGGGTGGATGCCGGGTCCAGGGTCTCGGTCACGACCTATGGCTCCAATCACGGTGACACGGAAGGCTTTCGGGGCGTCCCGCACGCCGACGAGGGATCGTCTCCGGCG
>DASWRQ010000179.1:0-8979 GCA_036403095.1 Kutzneria sp.
CCGTGTAGAGCAGGGTGGCCACGACCAGCGCCGGAATCACCCAACCGGGTTGGTTCGGCACCAGTCCCGCGAACGCCAGGCACCAGGCCGCCCAGAGACCCGCAGCCGCGATCACCACTCGGGTCCGCCGGTACGGCGCGAGCCTTTTGATCACCGGTGCGCTCAGCGCGGCCAGCAGGATCGTGTTGCCGGCGAGCACGAGCGGACTCAGCCACGCCGGCCCGTCGATGCCGTTCTTCACCAGCACCGGCAGCCCGAGCGCGAGCATGCCGGTGGAGATGGCAAACACGGTGTTGATGGCCGAGAACGCAACAAAAGGCCGATCTCGCATCATGGTGGCGTAGCCGACAGCCGTGCCCTTCTCGTGCGCACGGCGCGGAGCCCGCACGACGGCCCCGATCGCGACCGCGGCCAGCAGATAGCAGACCGCTGAGCCGTCAGAGAGCACGCGGTAGAACGCATCACTGCCGCCGGCGACGGCGATGCCGGTGATCAGGCCACCGATGCCCAAGCCACCTGTTCGGGTCATGTTGGCCCACGCGTACCAGCTGTCCTTGGTCATGGTCGACGTGCTGCCGTCGGCGTAGTCCGCGACGGCGGTGAACACGCAGGACCAGAAGAACCGGACCCCGATCGAGACCAGGGCCGACGCCAGGAAGATGCCGACCGGCCCGTGCACTCGGCCGTAGGCGACAAAGCCGACCCCCTGCGCCAGCTGGGACGCGACGACCAGCGGCAACGGGCCGATCCGGTCGGCCAGCCACCCGGCGAGCATCGGGACCGGCAATGTCAGCGCGGTCGCGGCGCTGAGCAGGATGCCGATCAGTGCCAGTGGCACCGGGGTCAGCTGGGGAAAGTAGATGAGCGAGAGCGGCATGAACATGCCGTTGCCGATCGAGTCGAGGACAAGAGCTGACAGCAGCACGGCACCGCCGCGGCTGCGCTGCACCGACACGAAATCCCCCTTGGTAGCGCGTCCGGCAAGGAAACACGCGGTGACCGCCCACCATCTCGGGGATGCGAGGCCTCGTCAACTCCATTACGGCAAACCCGTCAGGCTAGCGCACGGTGTCCACCGAACCGTCCGATGTGGATCTTTGAGGGCGAAGTTGTCCACAGGGCCTGAGTTGTCCACAGATCGGACCTCGGCGGCCGCGGCCGGCGGGGCGGATGAAGCATGGTGACCCCATGCACACATGCAGCGCGAGCGGGACGCACATTTCGCTCGACAAGGTCACCGGCCTGTTCCCACACCGCGTCGCCCGGGCAGACGAGTTGGTGGGCCTCGGCATCTCCGGCAGCTCCGTGTACCGGAGATGCGATGCGAACGGCCCCTGGCAGCGCATCCTGCCCGGGGTGGTGCTGCTCGGGAACTCGCCGCCGACACAGGAGCAGATGGTGCAGGCGGCGCTGCGCTACGCCGAGCCGGACGCGGTGCTCACCGGACGACATGCCTTGGTGCTGCACGGCATGCGGATCGCCCCGCCGCCGCCGCGTGCTCCCGTGCACATCCTCGTCCCCGACACGCGGTCGCTGCAGGGCTCGGAAACGGTGCGGGTGCAACACACGTCAAGAATGCCGAAAGCCATGATGCGCAGGGGTTTCCTGGTGGCGCCGCCGGAACGGGCGCTATTGGACACGGTGCGCGGTCTCGGCGACACCGAGCAGGTACGCGCGCTGCTCGCCGAGGCGGTCTGGAAGCAGGGCCTCGCGCCCAAGCTGATCAAGGCCGAGCTCGACGCCGGCAACGGCCGGGGCAGCGCCCTGCCCCGGCGAGTGCTGGCCGAGGTGGTCGCCGGCATCCGGACCGAGGCCGAGGCGCTGGCCGCCACGCTCGTCGCCATCGCCCGGCTGCCGAGACCGAAATGGAACATGCAGGTGGACGGCGCCGACGACGCCTACCTCGGGCCGGTCAACGCCTGGTGGGACGACGTGGCGCTGGCGCTGGACATCGATGTGTCCGAGTATCCGTTCGCGCGCACCGTGGACCGGCACGGGGAGCTCACCGCCGCCGGCGTTGTGGTCGTGCACACCACGCCACAGCACCTGAAGCACTCGGCCAAGGCGTTCGTCCGCAAGCTCAAGCAGGCCTACCAGTGGGCGGCCGATCGCGACCGCCCGCCGGTGACCGCGAGCGCTCAGCACCCGAGGAAGTACGGTGCCAGGTAAGCCTCAAGCCGGTCCATCGACACCCGCTCCTGGCTCATCGAGTCGCGCTCCCGCACCGTCACCGCGTGGTCGGTCAACGTGTCGAAGTCCACCGTGACGCAGAACGGCGTGCCGATCTCGTCCTGCCGGCGGTAGCGGCGGCCGATGGCGCCGGCGTCGTCGAAGTCGGTGTTCCAGTTGCGGCGCAGCGCCGCCGCGAGGTCCTTGGCCTTCGGCGACAGGTCGGCGTTGCGGGACAGCGGCAGCACCGCCACCTTCACCGGCGCCAGCCTGCGGTCCAGCCGCAGCACCAGCCGCTTGTCCACGCCGCCCTTGGCGTTGGGCGCCTCGTCCTCCGTGTAGGCGTCCAGCAGGAACGCCATCATCGGGCGGCCGACGCCGGCGGCCGGCTCGATCACGAACGGCCGGTAGCGGGAGTTGGTGGCTTGGTCGAAGTAGGACAGGTCGACGCCCGAGTGGTTGGCGTGCGTGTTCAGGTCGAAGTCGGTGCGGTTGGCGATGCCCTCCAGCTCGCCCCATTCCTGGCCGGCGAAGAAGAACCGGTACTCGATGTCGACGGTCCGCTTCGAGTAGTGCGACAACTTCTCCTTGGGGTGCTCGTAGAGCCGGAGGTTGTCGCGGTCGACACCGAGGTCGGTGTACCAGCGCAGGCGCTCGTCGATCCAGTACTGGTGCCACTCCTCGTCGCTGCCCGGCTCGACGAAGAACTCCATCTCCATCTGCTCGAACTCGCGGGTGCGGAAGATGAAGTTGCCGGGGGTGATCTCGTTGCGGAACGACTTGCCGATCTGGCCGATGCCGAACGGCGGCTTCTTACGGGAGGTGGTGATGACGTTGAGGAAGTTGACGAAGATGCCCTGCGCGGTCTCCGGACGCAGGTAGTGCAGGCCCTCCGCGGACTCCACCGGGCCCAGGTGGGTCTTGAGCAGGCCGTTGAACATCTTCGGCTCGGTGTACTGGCCGCGGGTGCCGCAGTTGGGGCAGGGCACGTCCGAGAGGTCGTTGTCCGCCATCGGCTTGCCGGTGCGCTCGGCGTACTCCTCGGCGAGGTGGTCCGCGCGGAACCGGCGGTGGCAGGAATTGCACTCCACCAACGGGTCCACGAACGCGTCGATGTGGCCGGACGCGGCCCACACCTCACGCGGCAGGATCACCGACGAGTCCAGGCCGACCACGTCGTCGCGGCCCTGCACCATGGTGCGCCACCAGGCGCGCTTGATGTTGTCCTTGAGCTCGACACCGAGCGGCCCGTAGTCCCACGCCGACCTGGTGCCCCCGTAGATCTCTCCGCACGGGTACACGAAACCCCTGCGCTTGCAGAGGCTGACGACGGCGTCGATGCGGTCCGCGGGCACGCCAAACTCCATCCGGCCGAGACGGGAACTGACAGGCAATTCCTGGGAAAGGAGCAAGAATAGTCGTTGCGTCCACCACGACGGCGAGGCAGGGCCGCTACGGGCGGGTGACCAGGGTGGCCACCGCGAACCGGTTGTCGTCGTAGCCCTCGTTGCCGCCGACGAACTCTCCACCGCAGGTGGCGAGCACCAGCCGGTGGTCCCCGTCCAGGCCGTAGAGCTGCTTGGCCCGGTTGGGCAGATCGGCCTTGGCCACGGTGAGCAACTGGGTTATCCGGTACACCCAGTCGCGGCCCTTGTTGTCCACGACGGTGATCTGCTGACCGACCTGGTCCCGCCACAACTCGGCGAACGGGCCGGTGTGGCCCTGCCAGTTCACGTGGCCGGCCAGGAGGGTGGCGCCGACCGGTGCACCGAGCGTGGCGCCCCACCAGGTCGCCTGGTCGAGACGCTCTGGGACGGACATGGTGCCGTCCTTGGTCACCTGGGCGGCGATCAGCTCGGCGGTGCCGCCGCCGGGCAGGTGCACGGTGCCGGTGGTCGGCACGCCGGTGGGGTGGGCCGGGGAGGTGGTGTTTGTCCCCAGCGGGCCGGGTCCCGTGGTCGCGGGCGCGGCCTCGGTGGGTGGTGACGAGTCGTCCGAGGGGACGAGGAACAGGAGACCGACAACGAGTGCGACAACGACGGCGGCAACCGAGGACAGCAGAACGATCCGTCGTCTCGGCATGGCCCGATCCCCTTCGTGCCGACTGCCGCTGATTGTCTCTCAGCGGGGTTCGGCCGGCCCGGAGGCCTCGCCGAGCCGGACGGTGCCGGCATCGACGGCCAGCAGGCTCACGTGCTCGTCGGCGCGGCCGTCGGTGGCCGAGACGGTCAGCTCGAAGGCGGCCGGCTCGTCGGCCAGGGCGCGGGACAGCAGCGGGACCACGACCTCGCGGACCGGGAACGGCGACATGGCCCGCCGGTAGGCGACCACCGAGTCGAACTCGACCACCAGGACCCAGCGGTCCGCCGCGTCGGTCGCCCGGCCCAGCCGGCCGGTGCGACAGCCGCGCTGCGCGGTGAGCAGCTCGAGGGCGTGACGGGCGGTGGTGGTGAACTCGGCCGCCTCGGCCTCGGGCACCTCGAACCGGCAGACCAGCAGCACGGTCGCCCTCCTGGGGTCGGGTAGGCGGTCGGTTATGGTGGCGCATCCTCGCATCAGCGGGGGCTCGCCCGCCGCCGGGGTGCGGCCGGCGTTGTGACGTCGGCGGATCGAGTGGGGACATGGCCGGAGGACAGCAACCGCGGCGTGGGCGGCGCGATCTGAAGACGCCGCTGGTGCCGGGCACCGGGCCGCTGGCGCGGGTGCCGACGGCGGCCGTGTTCGGGCTCGTGCTGGTGCTGTTCGTGGTGGGTGTCGTCGTGCGCGGACCCGTGGGGGCCGGGTTGCTCGGCGCGCTGGCGTTGGTCGTCCTGGGACTGCTCGGGGCCACCTGGCGGGTGCTGTCGACCGCCGACCGGGGGCTGCGGATCGTGGTGATCGTGATCCTGGTCGCGGTGCTCGTGTCCGTGCTCCGCTAGCAGCTCCGATAGCATCTGCTTCGATAACCATTGTCAGCACCGCCGGCAGCGGACCACCTCGGTCGCCTACCATGGTGGTTACGACCGACTGGTCTTCCGCCCTGTTGACTGCTTGTGCCGGAGAGGACGATGCCCCCAGTGAGCCCGGACGCCGCGACCCCCGTCCCGGAGCGTCCGGCCGGCCATGCTGTGGGCGTCACCGCGCTGGCCGAAGCCCATGAGCACGCGCCACGTGAGCTGGACGCCAACTCCGCCCCGCGGCGCACCGCCGGCACTCTGACGGCCGCCGGCGACCTGCTGCGGGCGCTGGCCGCGCCGGTGCGCATCGCCATCGTGCTTCAGCTGCAAGAAGGTGAGCGCTGCGTGCACGAGCTCGTGGACGCCCTGGCCGTGGCCCAGCCGCTGATCAGCCAGCACCTGCGGGTGCTCAAGTCGGCCGGCGTCGTGCACGGCGAGCGGCACGGCCGGGAGGTCATGTACCGGCTGGTCGACGAGCACCTGGCACACATCGTGGTGGACGCCGTCACCCACGTCGAGGAGGGCGGTTCGGCCGCTCGGGGCGAGCACCGGGAGGAAGCGTGACCACCAGCGAACGCCCGTCGGCCAACGTGCCCGGGCTGCGGGCCACAAAGCAGCGGGCCGCCGTGTCCAAGCTGCTCGACCAGCTCGACGACTTCCGCTCCGCCCAGGAACTGCACGAGGAGCTGCGGCGGCGGGGCGAGGGCATCGGGCTGACCACCGTGTACCGGACCCTCCAGTCTCTCGCCGACGCCGGCGAGGTCGACGTGCTGCGAACCGACAGTGGCGAGGCCATCTACCGCCGCTGCTCCAGCCATCATCACCATCACCTGGTCTGCCGGGCCTGCGGCCGCACCGTCGAGGTCGAGGGGCCCGCGGTGGAGAAGTGGGCCGACCGCATCGCCGCCGAGAACGGCTTCAGCGAGGTCAGCCACACCGTGGAGATCTTCGGCACCTGCGCCGGCTGCACCCGCTGACCCTCACCGCCCGGGCGCACCGCGTCATTCCATGATCGGCCGCACCTCGATGCGCCCGAAGCGGGCGTCGGGGAAGCGGGCCGCGAGCTCGGTGGCGCGGTCGATGTCGACGCAGTCGAGCACGAAGTAGCCGGCCATCTGCTCCTTGGACTCGACGAAGGGGCCGTCGGTGGTCATGGTCTCGCCGTCCCGGACCGTGACGACACGTGTGGTGGAGGGCTCGTCGAGCGGTGTGCCGGAGACGAGTTCGCCGGACTCCGACATCTCCCGCATCAGGTCGGCGAACTGGGTGTCCATCTCGGCGCGCTCGGCCGGTGAGGCGGCGCGGTAGTAGTCGGAGTGCGCGAAAGTGGGATGCGCCCAGCTGGTCGGGTTGCTGTAGATCAGAACCAGGTACTTCATGGCGGTCTCCTGGGAGCGGCTGGGTCGACGGTTGGGCTCGGCCGGGGTGGCCGGGCGGGACGGGAGCCGAAGCTCGGTAGGCGGAGCTCGGTCGGTCAGGGTAGGGCTCGGCTGGTCGGAGCACTGGGCAGGTCCGAGCAGCGTGTCCGGGGACGGACATCTGGGGTCGCACGTCTGGGGCCGGGTGCAGGGGCTCGGGCGTCCTGGGCCAGGTGTCTGGGGCTGGGCGTCTGTGGCCGGGTGTTTGTGCCGGGTGTCCGGGCTGGGCGTCCGATGCCGGGTGTCCGAAACCAGGTGTCCGAGGCTGCGAGTCTGTGGCCGGGAGTCGAGGGCCCGGTGTCCGGCGAGCGTCCGGGGCCCGGTGTCCGGGGCGGTTGACTGGGGCCGCACGTCTGAGTCGGCGGTCTGGGCCGCGTCTTGGCCGGCGCGACATGAGACCGGTCAGGGGCGGAGCTGGGCGTAGAACTGCCTGATGTCGTCGACGTACAGGTCGGGGGCCTGCTGGGAGGCGTAGTGGCCGCCACGGTCGTAGACGTGCCAGGACACGATGTTGGCGTGGTCGCGGCGGGCGTAGGTGGGGATGGCCTGGGCGTCGTTGGGGAACTGAGCCAGGCCGAGCGGCACGGTGGTGGGGGCAGTGGGCACGGATTCGCGGTGGTCCTCCAGATAGATCCGCGGAGCGGTGCCGGCGGTGTGGGTGAGCCAGTGGATGGCGACGTGAGTGAGCAGGGCGTCGGGGTCGAGACCGCCCATGACCTGGCTGTTCCACGCGAGGAGGCCGACGGGGGAATCGGTGAGGGCGTAGGCGAGAGTCTGGGGCTGCTCGGCGTGCACATGGTGGTACGAGGCCATCGTGCGCTGGAAATGGCGTAGGCCGGCGACAAGGGCCTGCTCGTCGGGAGGCAGCAGGGCGACGCTGGCGGGTTCGACGGTGGGCGGGTAGAAGGGCACATTGCCCTCGGGACCGGAGAAGATCTGGGTGACGTGCACGCCGACGACGGAGCCGGGGGCGGTGCGGCCGACCTCGGGTGAAATGACGGAGCCCCAGTCGTTGCCGGCGGCGCCGTAGCGGCGGTAGCCGAGGCGAGCCATGAGCACGGCCCAAGCGGCGGCGACGCGGCGAGGGCCCCAGCCGGCCTCGGGGGCGGGAGTGGACCAACCGAAGCCGGGCAGCGAGGGAATCACCAAGTGGAAGGCGATGGCGGGGTCGAGGCCATGGGCCCGCGGATCGGTGAGCGGGCCGATGACGTCGAGGTACTCGGCAACGGAGCCGGGCCAGCCATGAGTGAGGATCAAGGGCAGCGCGTGGGGTTCGGGTGAGCGGACGTGCAGGAAGTGCACGGTGGCGCCGTCGATGACGGCAGTGAACTGCGGATGGGCGTTGAGCCGGGCCTCGACGTCCCGCCAGGAGAAGCCGTCACGCCAGTGCTCGACGAGCTTGCGGACGTCTGCGCCCGAGACGCCGTAGTCGTCGCCGGGTGGCTCGGGGGCCCACCGGACGCGGGCCAGCCGATCACGCAGGTCGGCCAGCTCGGCGTCGGCGACCTCGATGCGAAACGGCTCCATGGTCGACTCCTCGGCGTCGGGCGTTCTCACACCCCACAGTCGGAGCCGCGGACGGCATCTCTACATCAGTACTCGTACGGATCGCTGGGTGTGCCGATCTTCTTGACGGTGGTGGTGTCGAACACCGGCACGTAGTTGTCGGCCTGCACGGCGGAGTCGGGGCGCACCTGGCCGGTGACGGTGATCCACTCGTCGTCGACGAGGCCCTCGGCGCCGACCAGGCGGGCCTTGACCGGCATGGCGTCGGCGGCGCAGCAGGTGATCACCAGCCGCGCCACGTAGACGCCAGCGGCGTCGTGGACGACGAAGCCGGTCAGCTCGAGCGTGCGGCCGTTGAGCGAGTTGGTGGCGTCCCACGCGGCCCGGGTCGCGACGTCGGCCATCCGCATCGGCACCACGGACCCGGCCGGCAGCGGCGGGAACTTGGTCTTGATCACCTGGTCCTGGCGCTGCTCGCTGGCCACGGTCCGACCGCCGGCCCGATTGACCGAGTCGGCACCGAGCGCGGGCGGGGCGACGAGGAAGATCGCCAGCACGGGCATCAGCAGCATCCACGCGCTGCGGGCGGCGCCGTGCGAATGGCCATGGCCATCGTCGTGGGAGTGGCCGGTGGCGGTGAGTGCGAGGTCGCCGTGGGGGTGGTCGTGCTCGGCAGCGGCCGCGCCGGAGGCAACCGGCTCGGAGCTGGAGAGGCCAGTGGCGGTGGGGTCGGAGCTGGCGAGGCCAGTGGCGATGGGGTGGTCGGTGAAGAAAAGGCCAGTGGCGGTGTCAGAGGCCGGGGTAGCGCCGGGGGCTGGGGCGGCGCGGCGGGCCTTGAGGATGTCGGTGGTGATGGCGACGCCGGCCAACAGGACCATGATCGCACC
Source organism: Kutzneria sp. (assembly GCA_036403095.1). Lineage (GTDB taxonomy): Bacteria > Actinomycetota > Actinomycetes > Mycobacteriales > Pseudonocardiaceae > Kutzneria. Next base: position 8,917 of record DASWRQ010000179.1, read on the forward strand.
GGAGACGATGAGCCAGGGCTGGAGCGCCGGTTTGACGTAGTTCAGGTAGGTGCCGTTGAGGGC
>DASWRQ010000180.1:0-7267 GCA_036403095.1 Kutzneria sp.
GGTCCCGGCTGCGGGTGTCCGATGTGGACCGGCTCGCACCGCTGCGGCTGGCGCACGCCGCGTACGTCATCTATACCTCCGGCTCGACCGGCCGGCCCAAGGGCGTTGTGGTCAGCCACGCCGGCCTGGCCAGCTTCTCGGCCGCGGAGATCGAGCACTTCGACGTCCGCCCGGGTGACCGCGTGCTCCAGTTCGCGTCGCCGAGCTTCGACGCGTCCGTGCTGGAACTCTGCATGTCGCTGCCGGCCGGCGCGGCGCTCGTCGTGCCGCCGCCGGGGCCGTTGCTGGGAGAGCATCTCGCCGCGGTGTTCAGCAGCCGTGAGGTCACGCATGCCCTGGTCCCGCCGGTCGCGATGGCCACGGTGCCGGAGGTGCCGCTGCCGTCGCTGCGGACGCTGATCCTCGGCGGCGACGCCTGCACCCCGGATCTCGTGGCCCGCTGGGCTCCCGGCCGCCGGTTGATCAACGCCTACGGGCCGACGGAGTCCACCGTGGTCGCGACCTGGAGCGAGCCGCTGGCGCCCGGCGGCACGCCGCCGATCGGCCGGCCGATCTGGAACACCAAGACGTACGTGCTCGACGACAGCCTGCGGCCGGTTCCGGCCGGCGTGCCGGGGGAGCTGTACGTGGCCGGCATCGGTCTGGCCCGCGGCTATCTCGACCGCCCGGGTCTGACGGCGTCGCGGTTCGTGGCCAACCCGTTTGGAATCGACTCCTCTGGGGCAGACTCCTCTGGGCCAGGCGCCCGCATGTACCGCACCGGCGACCTGGTCCGCTGGAACGCCGACGGGGAGCTGGAATTCCTCGGCCGCGCCGACAACCAGGTCAAGATCCGCGGCTTCCGGGTGGAGCCCGGCGAGATCGAGGCCGTGCTCACCGCTCGTCCCGATGTCAAGGCGGCAGCGGTGATCGCCGCGGACCAACGGCTGATCGCTTACGTCGTCGGCAACACCGACGGCCTGCGGGAACACCTCAGCGGCCGGCTGCCGGCGCACATGGTGCCGGCGGTTTTCGTGCCGCTGGACGAGCTCCCGTTGACCCCCAACGGAAAGCTCGACCGCCGGGCGCTGCCCGCGCCCAGCGCCGAGCTGCCGGCCACCGGTCATGTGGCGCCGGAGACCGAGACCGAGCAGGTGCTCGCCGAGATCTGGGCCGAGGCGCTGCGGCTCGACCGGGTCGGTGCCACCGACAACTTCTACGACCTGGGCGGCGACTCGGTGCGCAGCCTGCACATCACCTCGATGGTCCGCACCGCGTTCGACGTCGAGCTGACGCCGCGCGACGTGCTGGCCAGCGGGACCGTGACCGCGCTCGCCGAGCTCATCGAGGAGCGGGTCCTGCTCGAACTGGAACGCGTCGCCTTCGGCGACGAGGAAATCTGACCAGCGGAGATCTGAGAGGAAGCCCATGCGCGACGACATCGACTACCAGGTGCTGGTCAACGACGAGGAGCAGTACTCGCTGTGGCCGCTGGCCAACGAGGTGCCGGCCGGCTGGCGGCCGACCGGCTTCCAGGGCGGCAAGCAGGAGTGCATGGACCACGTCGACCAGGTGTGGACGGACATGCGCCCGCGCAGCCTGCGCGAGTGGATGGCCGCCAATCAATAACACTATCACTTCAGTGGGGACTGAAGTCAGATGACGACAGAAGCAGTGACGCGAAAGAGACGCTGGGGAGGCACACCGTGACCTCGAAGGTCCGGTCCGATATGGACAGATCAACACTCGCAGGGGCGCTGGCGGACGTGCTGGCCCGGCACGATGTGCCGGCGGCGCAGCTGTCGGTGCACACCGGCGGCGAGACGATCACCGTCGGCGTCGACGGCAAGTATCCGATCGGGTCGATCACCAAGCCGTTCACCGCGACGCTGGCGATGCTGCTGGTCGCGGACGGCGACCTCGACCTGGAGGACCGGCTCGGCCAGCACCTGGGCGACCTGGGGCCGCGGGTCGGGCGGCTGACCGTGCGGCAGCTGCTCAGCCACACCAGCGGCCTGCCGGCCGCGCTGGGCGGCGAGACTTCCTCGGCGCGCCAGTACCTTCGGGCCTGCCGCGACGCGGAGCTGGTGCTACGCCCGGGAGTCGGCTTCTCCTACTCCAACGTCGGCTACGTGCTGCTGTCCCGGCTGGTGGAGGAGATCACCGGCATGGACTGGTGGGAGGCGGTCGAGGCGCTGCTGCTCACCCCGCTGGGCATCGAGCCGGCGTTCACGGTCGAGCCCGGCGGCAAGCGGTCCACGCAGACCTTCATGGCCGGTCACGCCGGTCGCGGCATCCCGGTCGAGCAGACGTTGCCGGACGTCGAGGCCGGCGCCGGGGCGCTGGCGCTCAGCGCCGAGGACCTCGTGCGGTTCGGGCTGATGCACGTCACCGGCGACGGACCGCTGCCGCCGCAGCTGCTGCGCACCATGCGCCGGCAGGTGCCGGACGTCGTCCCGTTCGGGCTGGCCAACGGCTGGGGGCTGGGCCTCGCGGTGTTCGACGGCTGGGTCGGCCACGACGGCACCGCCGACGGCACGTCCTGCCACCTGCGCATCGACCCCAGGGGCGGGCAGGTCGTCGCGCTCACCACGAACGCCGTTGCCGGTGCGGCACTGTGGGTGGATCTTGTCGACCGGCTCCGGGCGCTCGGCCTCGAGGTGGCCGACTACGACCTGTCGCACCGGCCCGACGAGATGCCGATGCCGGCCGGGCTGACCGGCAGCTACGCCAACGGCGACATGGAGTACTTCGTCGACGCCGGCGACGGCGTGCTGCACGTCGGCGGCGAACTGTACCCGGAGCTGACGGTGCACTCCGACTGGGCGTTCTCCGTGCTGGAGCCGGAATCCGGCCGGCGTGTGCTGGGCGGCCGCTTCCTGCGCGACCCGTCGACCGGCCGGATCAACGGCCTGCAGACGGGCGGCCGCGTAGCCGCCCGCCGCTGACCACCCCGCCCGCTGTGCCGATCAACCTCTGGAGAAAACGGACATCATGACGACATCGAGGCAGAGTCGCATCGACGCGCTGCCGGCGGAACTGCGCGAGCAGCTCAGGCGACGTCTCGCCGGGCGGGCGAAGGCGTCCGACGGCATCCCGCGCGCCGATCGGTCCTCGGCGCTGCCGCTGTCGTACGCCCAGCAGCGCCTGTGGTTCCTGGACGAGCTGCGGCCCGGGGAGTCGGAGTACAACAGCGCTGTCGCGCTGCGGCTGTCCGGTTCCCTCGACGTGGCGGCGCTGGAGAACGCCATCGGCGCGCTGGTCGCGCGGCACGAGTCGTTGCGTACCACGGTGTCCGTTGTGGACGGGGTCGCGGTGCAGGCGATCGCCGCCGAGATCGACGTCCCGCTGCGGGTGGTCGAGGCGCCGACGGACCTGGACCAGGTGCTGGCCGACGCCTACTCGCGGCCGTTCGACCTGCGGAAAGGCCCGCTGCTGCGGGCACTTCTGGTCCGGCTGGCGGCCGACGACCATGTGCTGCTGCTGACCGCGCACCACGTGGTCACCGACGGCGCCTCGATGGGTATCATGATCGACGAGTTGGGTCGCCTGTACGGCGGCGCGACGCTGGCTGAGCCCGTGGCGCAGTACGCCGACTACGCCGTGTGGCAGCGCGGCCGCGCGCTGGACAAGGACCTGGAGTACTGGACTTCACGGCTGGCCGGCGTGGAGCCGCTGGAGCTGCCGACCGACCGGCCGCGCCCGGCGGTGCGGACCTCGGCCGGCGCCGTGCACGACTTCCGGTTGCCGGCAACGGTTTCCGCGCGCCTGTCGGCGCTCGCCCGTGAGCACGAAACCACGCTGTACGCCGTGCTGGTCGCGGCCTGCCAGGTCCTGCTGGCCCGGTACACGGGCCGCTCGGACATCGCCGTCGGCTCGGTGGTGAACGTCCGCAACCGGCCCGAGCTGGAGCGGATGGTCGGCTTTTTCGTCAACACCGTGGTGTTGCGGTCCAGGGTGGACGAAGAGGTGTCCTTCGGGGACTTCCTGGCTCAGGTCAGGGAGACCGTGCTGGCCTCGCTGGCGCATGCCGAAGCGCCCTTCGACAAGGTCGTCGAGTCACTGCGGCTGGAGCGGGATCCCAGCCGGAACCCGCTGTTCGACGTGCTTGTGCTGCTGCACGGCGCATCCGACGCTGCTCCCGAATTCGGCCCGCTCGCGGTGGAGCCGGTCGACGTCAGCCGGCGGTCTGCGACCTTCGACCTCAGCTTCGAGTTCCAGGACACCCCCGACGGCCTGGCCGGATCCGTCGAGTACAGCACGGACCTGTTCGACGCGGACACCGTCGCGCGCATGGCCGAGCACCTTTCCACGCTGCTGATGGAGATCACTTCCGTCCGGCGGGTCGGCGACCTGCCGCTGCTGACCGCCGACGAGCGGTCCCGGCTGCTCGTCGAGGCCAACGACACCGCGCTGGAGGTGACGGCCTCCACCATCGTCGAGGTCTTCGAGGAGACCGTCCGCAAGGCGCCCACCGCCCGGGCACTTGTGTTCCAGGACACAGAGTTCACCTACGCCGAGCTGAACGCGCGCGTGAACCGGTTGGCGCATCACCTGATCACTTTGGGCGCCGGGCCGGAGCGGGTGATTGCCCTTGCGCTACCCCGTTCGGCCGAACTGGTCATCGCCATGCTGGCCGTGTTCAAGACGGGCGCGGTGTACCTGCCGGTGGACCGCGGGCTGCCGAAGGACCGTGTTGATCTGCTGCTTCACGACGCCGGCACCACACTTGTGGTGGTTGCCGAAGATGACACCACCACACCTGTGGTGGGCCGCCGAGTGGTGCTTTCGGAGGCGGACGGGCAGCACGAGACCAACCCCGACCGTCCGGTGCGGACGGACAGCACCGCGTACATCATCTACACCTCCGGCTCCACCGGCACCCCCAAAGGCGTCGCGGTCGAGCACCGGCATCTGGTGAACCTGCTGTTCAACCACCGCAACGACTTCGCCGCCGGCCGCCGGCTGCTGGTGGCGACCACCGCCGTGTTCTCCTTCGACACCTCGCTCGAGGGCCCGGTGCTGCTGGCCGACGGCCACGAGCTGCACGTGATCGACGACGAGACCCGGATGGACGCCGACGCCCTCGTGGACTACGTGGCGCGCAACGGGATCGACTTCCTCGACCTCACCCCGACCTACCTGCGGCAACTCCTGCCGGCCGGTCTGCTGACCGATCCACGCCACCGTCCCGGCGTGCTGATGCTCGGCGGCGAGGCCCTGAGCGACGAGCTCTGGCGGGAACTCGCGGCCGCCGACGGCACTGTCGCGCACAACTTCTACGGCCCCACCGAGTGCACGGTCGATGCCCTGTCCTGCGTCGTTGCCGGTGATCAGTCCTCTTTGGGCCGTCCACTGCGGAACATGCAGGCGTACGTGCTGGACGGCTACCTGCGGCCGGTGCCGATCGGCGTCGTGGGGGAGCTGTGCCTGGCCGGCGCGCAGGTCGCCCGCGGCTACCTGAACCGGCCCGGCCTGACCGCGGATCGCTTCGTGGCCAACCCGTTCGGCGGCGGGCGGCTGTACCGGACCGGTGACCTGGTGCGCCGGCGGGCCGACGGGCGGCTCGAATACATCGGCCGGGCCGACGACCAGGTCAAGATCCGCGGCTTCCGCATCGAGCCGGGCGAGGTCGAGGCCGCGCTGCTGCGGCTGCCCGAGGTCGCCGAGGCCGCGGTCGTGGCGCGGGACAACCGACTCGTCGGATATGTGGTGGGGGACACCGCTTCGCTGCGGGAGCGGCTTCGTGAGTCGCTGCCGGACTACCTGGTGCCCGCGGTGTTCGTGCAGCTGGAGCGGCTGCCGGTCAGCAGCACCGGCAAGCTGGACCGCAAGGCGCTGCCGGCGCCGGTCGTGCCGACGACGGAGTGGGTCGCACCGCGCACCGACAACGAGCGGGTGCTGGCCGAGATCTGGGCCGGCGTGCTCGGCGGCGAGCGGATCGGCGTGCAGGACAACTTCTTCGCGCTGGGCGGCGACTCCATCCTGAGCATCCAGGTGGTGTCCCGGGCCCGGGCCGCCGGCCTGCGGCTGACGTCGCGTGACCTGTTCACCCATCAGACGATCGCCGAGCTGGCGCTGGTCGCCCGCACCTCGGCGGACGTCGCGGCGCCGGTGATCGAGGGTCCCGCGCCGCTGACGCCGATCCAGCACTGGTTCTTCGAGACCTACGGGCCGTTGAACCACTTCACCATGTCGATGCTGCTGGAGCTCCCGTCCGATGTGGACCGGGACCGGTTGAGCACCGCGATCGACACCGTGATCGCGCGGCACGAGGCGCTGCGCACCCGTTTCACCTGCGAGAACGGCCTTTGGCGGCAGGAGCCGACGCCGGCCCCGACCGGCGTGCTGGAGACCGGCACGGAGATCAGCCGCGACGGCCTGGACCTCACCACCGGCCGCATGGTGAAGGCGATCTTCCTCCCGGGCGATATCCCGTTGCTGTTCCTGGCCGTGCACCACCTTGTCGTCGACGGCGTGTCACTGCGCCTGCTGCTCGGCGACATCGAGGCCGCCTACCACGGCCAGGAGCTGGAGCCGACGGGCACGGCGTTCACCCAGTGGTCGCACCGGCTCAACGCCCACACCTTCGACGAGGACCTGCCCTACTGGCAGCAGATTCCCGTCGCCGAGCCGCTGCCGACCGACCATCTCGGCGAGAACATCGCCGGCTCGACCCGGGCCATCACCGTCAGCCTCGGCCGCGAGGAGACGGACGCCCTGCTGCACAAGGTCCCGGACGTCTATCGCACGCAGGTCAACGACGTCCTGCTGAGCGCCCTCGGGCGTGCGCTGGCCGACCGCACGCGGGAAGACGGCGTCCTGATCGCCCTGGAGGGCCACGGCCGCGAGGACGTGCTCGACGGCGTCGACCTGTCCCGCACGGCCGGCTGGTTCACCACGCAGTTCCCGGTGGCGCTCGACCTGCCGCCGTCGGGGGACTGGGGTGCGACGCTGAAGGCGGTCAAGGAACAGCTGCGGGCCGTCCCGCGCCGCGGCCTGAGCTACGAGGCCCTGCGCTACCTCGGCGACCCCGGCGCGCCGGGGCACGCCCTCCAGGCGTACCCGCTGCCGCAAATCTGCTTCAACTACCACGGCCGCTGGGACGCCCAGGCCGGTGACCACGGGCTCTTCCGCGGCCGGCACGACAGCCCGGGCGCGGACATCGCCCCCGACGAGGCGAGCACCTACCAGCTGGACGTGACCGGCGTCGTCGAATCCGGCGAGCTGTCGCTGACGTGGTCCTACTCCGACCAGGTCAACGACGAAGCCACCGTCCGGGACCTGG
>DASWRQ010000181.1:0-15164 GCA_036403095.1 Kutzneria sp.
GGGCGCGTGTGCCTTCCGGACCCACCCGCCCACCCCCGCGCGCGAAACCCATACCCCGCGCAGGCTGTGCGGCGATCAGGCGTGCGAGATCTGTTCCTTCCACGGGATTCGGGACCTGAGTCAGGTGGGTAGTCACGCGAGGTGGTTCGCCGGCGGTTTGTTGGATGGTTACGTCTACTGCGGCTTTGACAGGGAAGGGGGTGCCTGCTCGCTATCGGTCCGTATGAACGGGGGCAGCACGGAGTCGGGGGTCACAAGAGGCTGCCGCAACAAAAGCCTTACGTGGCAACAACTTCGCCCGGCGCCACGCTGAGATGGAAGGCGCTTTCCGGATGTCACCACATGGGTAGCCCTTGTGCCACAAGGGAAATAGGGGAAACAGCGGTAGTAGAATGGGGGTATGACAGCGATCGTTGGGGAGACTCCCCTGTGGCACCTCGAAAAGGAGGAGCTGTACGACGTCTTGCGCCGAGGGGAGAGGGAGCGCAGGAGGATCTACCTCGAGAGCCTGGAAGTGATCGAGGAGCTGCTGGGGCGCACGGCAGGGGACAAGGACGATGTGGCGGCGCTGTGTGCGGACATGTGTGCCGGCATGGGGATCACGCGGCGCGAGGCGCTGCGGATGATCGAGAGGACCAAACTCCTGCGCCGGGAGAAGGTACGACGCGCGGCGCAGGACGACGGGCTCAGCCCGGAACACCTGGCGGCGATCGACCGGGCATTGACCAAGGCGCCGGCGGCGGATCGCGACAAGGTCGAGGAACACATGCTGGCGGACGCGGCGAACGTGGAAGCGGACGGCATGGAGAAGATGGGACGACGGATCCTCCAACTGCTCGACCAAGACGGAAAGCAGCCCAAGGACGAAGACCTCGCCCAGCCGCGCCGGGAACTGCACTGCACGACGCGGCGCGACGGATCGATGGACATCCGGGCCAGGATCGACGCCGAAGCGGGCGCGACCCTCACGGCGATGATCAGCCCGCTGGCCAAGCCGACCTCGGCCGACGATCAGCGCGACCTGGCCCAACGGCAAGGAGACGCGCTGGTCGAGGTGATCGAACTGGCCGCCGGCAACAAGAAGACGCCGACCGAAGCCGGGGAACGGCCGCACGTGGCGGTGACGGTGGACCTGGAAGTGCTCCAGAAGCACACGGGTACGGCGAAGCTCGGCGACGAGGGATACATCGACGCGGCCTCGGCGCGACGGATCGCCTGCGACTGCAAGGTTCTCCCGATCGTCCTCGGCAGCAAGTCGGACCCGCTGGACTTCGGACGGCAGACCAGGACCATCCCGCACCGGCTCAGAAGAGCACTGATAGCACGCGACCGAGGATGCGCGTTCCCGCAATGCCAACGGCCACCCAGACAATGCCACGGCCACCACCTCGTCCACTGGGCCGACGGAGGGCCCACCAGCCTGGACAACACGGTCCTGCTGTGCGGACACCACCACCGGGTCATCCACCACAGCGGATGGGAAGTGGTCATGGTGCAACAAAAACCGGAATTCAGGACACCGCCGTACCTGACAGGCGCGAACCCATCTTCGCGATGAAAGCCAGCGCCGTCTCCTCATCCCTGTCGGGCACGCCGATGACGATCTCGTCGACGCCGAGCCCGGCGAGGTGCTCGACCCGGTCCGGCGTGGCCCGATCCAACGCCACGATGTACGGCTTGCCGGCACGCCCGGCCTTGGCCCAACGCTCCAACAACAACCGCACGCTGCCGTCGATGTCGTTCTCCCCCGGCGTGGTGATCCAGCCGTCGGCGTGGGCGGCAATCCAGTCGAAAGTGCGCTCGGTGCCGCCGGCGCCGATCAACAAAGGCAGATGTGACTGCACGGGCTTCGGATACGCCCAGCTGTCGCCGAAAGAGACGAACCTGCCCCGGTACGAAGCGACATCGGACGTCCACAAGGCACGCATGGCCTCGATGTACTCGCGCAGCGCGGTGTAGCGGAAGCGGCCGGGGATGCCGTGGTCGGCCAACTCGTCGGTGTTCCAACCGAAACCGGCCCCAAGAGTGACGCGGCCATCGGACAGGAAGTCCAAGGTGGCGATGGTCTTGGCCAGAGTGATGGGATCGGACTCGACGGGGAGGGCGACGGCGGTGGCGAGGCGGATCGTGGAGGTCACGGCGGCGGCCGCGCCCAGGCAGACCCAAGGGTCCAAGGTGCGCAGATAACGGTCATCGGGCAGCTCGGCGCCGCCGGTACGGGGATGGGCGGCGTCGCGGCGAACGGGAATGTGAGTGTGCTCGGGCACGTAGAACGAGAAGAAGCCGGCGTCCTCGGCGGCACGGGCGCACGCCGCCGGCCGGATGCCCCGGTCGCTGCTGAACAGCACCACTCCGAACCTCATGCCCACCTCGCAAACTAGAACGTGTTCTAGTTGACGACGATAGCCCGACAACTGCCCGCTGACCACAGCGGCCGGTCGGCGGAGTGCCCACGCCCAGGTCCACCGCTACCTTCCACGGCATGCGCCAAGCCCTCTCAGCCGCCGTCCTGACACTGGCCACGGCGGTGCCGCCGACCCAACCGGCGACGATCGACCTGCTCACGGCGAGCGGCTCGGGCTGCCAGCCGGCGACCACGGCGATCGCGCTCTCCCCCGACAACCAGGCGTTCACGGTGACCTACAGCGACTTCGCGGTGCAGGGACACGGCCAGACGGCGCACAAGGACTGCACGCTCACGATCCGCCTCACCCCGCCGACCGGCTACAGCTACGGCATCGACGAGACGGACTACCGCGGCTTCGCCCACCTGGACGACAAGGCCCGCGGCGTCGAAACCGCCACCTACCGGCTGGCCGGCCTGCCGACCAGGCACAGCACGCAGACCTTCGCCGGCCCGCAGGACGACGACTGGCAGGTCACGGATCGTCCAGAGGCGAACGAAGTGGTGCACGGGCCGTGCAACGACCGCAAGCCCCTCACCATCACCGCCGATCTGAAGCTGGACGGGCAGTCCACCACCAGCTTCATGACCATGGACTCGACCGACGGCCAGGTGAGTTCCCGATTCCGCCTGTCCTGGCTCAAATGCTGACGGCGATGGCGGTCACCACATACCCGTCCCGCACCAGATAACGCCCCTCGAACCCGGTCAACGGCACGCCCCGCACCAACGGCGGCGCCACGAGCAACGAGACCGAGAACCGGTTCTCGGCCGGATCGATGGTGACCCTGGCGTCACCGAAGCCGAGCCACTTCTCGGTCAACGGGAACCACGCCTTGTACACGCTCTCCTTGGCGCTGAACAGGATTCGTCCCCAGAACGGGCCAGAAGGCAGCCGAGACAGCATCTCCCGCTCCTCGGGCCGGGTGACCACGCCGAGCACGCCGTCCGGCAGCTCGGCATGGGTCTCGGCGTCGATGCCGACGGTCAACACCTCATCGGCCCGAGCGACGGCGGCGGCGTAGTAGCCTCGGGTGTGCGTGATGCTGCCGACGATCCCGGCCGGCCACAGCGGCTGCCGCTTCGCGCCGCGCAGGATCGGCACCTCGGGCAGGCCGAGCTTGCCCAACGCCCGCCGCGCGCACGTGCGGGCGATGGTGTACTCCCGCACCCGCTTCGCCACGGCCTTGGCGACGTCCGGCTCCTCCTCGGGCAACAGCCGGGCGTCCGGGTCGTCGCCGAGCACGTCGGCCGACACGACCTCGGCGGGCAGCAGGTCCTCGATCACGGGGCCGACGTTACCGGTCGCGCCGGAAGATCATCGCCAGCACGCGCAGCACGAGCACGGCACTGATGATCAGCAGGCTGTAGCCGCACGCCTGCAACAGCGTGACCTGCTGCTGGCTGCTGTCGCCGACGAGCAGGATGACGGCCATCACGCCGGCCGTCGCGCCGAGCACGGTCAGCAGCACCTGGTGCAGCAGCGCCATCACGTACTGGCGGCCGCGCTGGTCGGCCAGCAGCCGGATGTTCACCGAGAGCCGCCCGTTCTCCAACGCGCCGGCGATCCGGTCGACCCGCCGCGGCAGCCGCCGCAGCATCGGCACGAGCGTCACGAGCTCGTCCATCGCAGTGCGCCGCAACGTGTCCGCGTCCACGCCCTGGTGCACGTAGCCGGCAGCGACGGTGCGCGCCTCGGCGACCAGGTCGAAGCCCGGCGACAGCTGGGTGAGCCCGCCCTCCAGGGTGGCCAGCGCCCGGAACACCGCCGCCACCTCCGGCGGCACCGACAGCCCGAAATCGGCGACGATGCGGAACAGGTCGGCGAACATGCGCACGCCGGCCGACGCGCCGGGGGCCATGTGCCGGGCCAGGAACTGGCCGATCGACCGCTCCAGCCGCGCCTGGTCGATCTCGTCCGGCCGGCGCACCACCTCCAGCAGCGCGTCGGCCACGCCGAGCACGTCGGCCTTGTCCATGGCCAGCAGCAGCCGCTGCAACGCCTCCCGCAGCGCGCCGTCGAGCCGGCCGACCGACCCGAAGTCGATCATTCCGAGGCCACCGCCGCTGAGCAGCAGCACGTTGCCGGGATGAGGATCCGCGTGGAAGACGCCGTCCATCATCACCTGGCGCAGCATGGTGTCCAGCAGCGTCCGGGCCAGGCCCTCGCGGTCCGGGGTGTCCGGTCCGGCCGAGCTCAGCGCGACGCCGTCCAGCCGCTCCATCACGAGCACCCGGCGACCGCTCAACGCCTCGTACGGCCGCGGATACACCACCGCGGTCCGGCGCCCGGCCGCCACGGCGATCATGTTCGCCGTCTCGACCCGGAAGTCCAGCTCTTCCCGCATGGCGTCGGCGAACCCGGCGGCCAGCTCGCGGACGCCGATCGTCCGGCCCCACCTGGTGCGAGAGTGCAGGGTGCTGGCCAGGCGCGCCACTATGTCCAGGTCTCGCTCCACCACCGAGCCGATGCCCGGCCGCTGCACCTTCACCACCACCCGCTCCCCCGACAGCAGCGTCGCGGCGTGCACCTGGGCGACCGACGCGGCGGCCAGCGGCTCCCGGCTGACGTCGGCGAAGACCTCGTCGAGCGGACGGCCCAGGTCGGCCGCCAGCACCTGGGCGACCTGATCCCACGGCGCCGGCGAGACGCGGTCCCGCAGGCGGCTCAGCTCGTCCACGAACTCGGGCGGCAGCAGGTCGCGGCGGGTGGACAGGATCTGCCCCAGCTTCACGAACGTCACGCCGGCCTCGTCCAGGGCGGTGGCCAGCGACGCGGCCATCCGGGACCGGCCGCCGGCCTGCTCGAAGTCGGCCCGGCGCCGGCCCGACAGGTACGGGCCGAGGCCGTGCCGCACGGCGATGCGCAGGATCCTCGAGTAGCGCCGGGTCCGGGCCAGCCGGCCGCGCAGGCCGCGGACCAGGTCCACCGGCCGCGGCAGCGAGCCGGTCGGCACCAGCACCTCGGCCAGCACCAGGCAGATCATCGCGCCGAGCACGGACGCGGCGATGCCGAGCAGGGTCAGGTACAGCTGGGTGACGCCGCTGGCCCCGAGGATCGTGCCGCGCATCCCGTTGAGCACCGGGTCGAACAGCGCGATCGCGATCACGCCCGACAGCAGCCGGCGGACCAGGCCGAAGTTCATCCCCATCAGCCGCGACATGATGCCCGCGAACAGCAGCCCGGTCACCACCGTGAACCCGGCCAGCAGGACGAAGTTCAGCGCGTTCCCCATGGGGGTGCAGGCTACGGCGAACGGGTCTAGCGCGAAGGCCGAACGGTCCCGCATGATCTGCACGGCTGCCACCACCTCACTGGAGCAGCCCTATGTCACGACGCCTCACCCTGCTGGTGGCCGCCGCGCTGGTCCTGGTCGGCGCGCCGGCCTTCGCGGCCACGCCCGGCGCCGTCAGCGCCGACTTCGCCCAGACCTCCGTCTGGGGCGGTGGATACCAGGGGCAGTACACCGTCACCAACCAGAGCAACCACGCCATCAGCGGCTGGAAGGTCGAGTTCGACCTGCCGGCCGGCACCACCGTGTCGTCGTCATGGGACGCCACGGAGACGGTCGGCAACAACCACTACACGTTCACCAACAAGAGCTACAACGGCGCCGTCGCGACCGGGGCCACAACGGCGTTCGGCTTCGTGGCGAGCGGATCAGCGCTGCCGGGCAACTGCCTGCTGAACGGGGCGACCTGCGCCGGCGTCGTCGACACCACGCCGCCATCGGCGCCGAGCAACCTCAGAGCCGGCACGGTGACGACCAGCGGCGTCGCGCTGAGCTGGTCGGGGTCGACCGACAACATCGGTGTCACCGGCTACGACGTCTACCGGGGCACGACGAAGGCTCTCACCATCGCCGGCACCACGGCGACGGTCACCGGGCTGGCGCCGTCCACTCAGTACACGTTCACGGTCAGGGCGCACGACCTCGCCGGCAACCAGTCGGCGGCATCTAACGCCATCACCGTTACTACGGCGGCCGGCAGTGGCAGCGGCAGCACGTGGCCGTTGAAGGTCGCGCCGTACGTAGACATGGGCTCGTGGCCGACGCCGGTGTTGACCGACACCGCCAACGCGTCCGGGCTGCAGAACTTCACGCTGGCCTTCGTCACCGGCAACGGCTGCAAGGCGTCCTGGTTCAACGCCTACGACCCGACGACCGGCTGGGACCGGGCCGACATCGACGCGCTGCGGGCAGCAGGTGGCGACGTGACGATCTCGTTCGGCGGCGAGGCCGGCACCGAGCTGTCCGGGTCGTGCACCGACCAGACCCAGATCCAACAGCAGTACCAGGCGATCATCACGGCGTACGCCACCAGCCGGCTCGATTTCGACATCGAGGGCGCGGCGGTCGTCGACCGCACCTCGGTCGATCGGCGCAACACCGTGCTGGCCAAGTTGCAGGCGGCGAATCAGGGCCTGCAGATCTCGTACACGCTGCCGGTGATGCCGGACGGACTGACCGCCGACGGCACGTACATCGTGCAGTCGGCGGCGAACCACGGCGTGATCGTGAGCCTGGTCAACGTGATGGCCATGGATTACGGCCAGCACGACGGAATCGACATGGGAGTGAAGGCCCAGCAGGCGGCACAGGCCACCCACGACCAGCTCAAGGCCATTTACCCGGGCAAGACCGACGCCCAGCTGTGGGGCCTGGTCGGCGTGACGCCGATGCTCGGCGTCAACGACGACTCCAGCACGTTCTCGCTGGCCAACGCCTCGACGCTGGCCAACTACGCGAACGGCAAGCACCTGGGCGAGCTGGCGTTCTGGGAGGTCACCCGGGACCGGAACGCCTGCAACGGCAGCCTGACCAACTGCACCAACGTGACGCAGCAGCCGTATGACTTCAGCCGGCGATTCGAGGCGTTCACCGGCTGAGTCCCGGTCGGCGGCGGCCCTCAGCTCTTGCGGGGGTCGCCGTCGATCCGCAGCTGGCCGTTGACCCGGATCACCCGGATCGACTTCTGCTGGGTGACGTTCGAGCCGTCCTTGCCGACGAAGGTGACGGCGACCGGCACCTGCACCGAGCCGTCGGGGTTGTCGCTCACGCCGAACGCGCCGTTGCCGTAGACCTGGCTGAAGCCGGACCAGTACTGGTTGTAGGCGTTCTGGTCGTTGCCGAACAGCGCCTGGATGTTGGCCGAGAGCACGCCCCAGCCGGCCGTCGGATTCGGCGTGTTGTAGTAGTTGATCACCATCGTGCCGGCCGCGCCCTTGTCGATCGCGCCGCCGCTGGCGTCGTTGGTGACGCTGGTCTGGCCGGTGGTCGTCGTGGTCGTCGTGGTGGAGGTCGAGGTCGAGGAGCTAGCGGTGGTGCTCGGCGTCGTCGAGGCAGTGCTCGCCGGCGGCGGAACCTGGCCGGCGGTGGTCGTCGGCTGGTGCGAGGTGGACGTGGACGGCGGCGTGCCGCCGGTGCCGTTCCCGTTGTTCAGCGCGGCGATCACGATCAGCCCGGTGGCGATCACCACCACCGCCACGACCAGGCCGATGATGATCGCCCGCCGCGACGCCGGTTTGTCGTCCGGCGGCGCCTCACGCAGATCCTGCTTGGTGGTCGGGTCGGCCGGCAGCGTGGCCGTGGCCAGGAACAGCGATGGCGGCTCCGGGGCGGCGCCCTCGGCCGCGAGCACCTTGGTCCGGGCCGTCGGCGTCCACGTCATCGAGCGGCCGGCGCCGACCTCGGTCAGCGCGTCGGCGGCCTCGCGCATGGTCGGCCGGGCTTCCGGCTCGGCGTCGAGCATGCCCATCAGCAGCGTCGTGACGGCGCCGGCCTGCTTCGGCGGCGGCACCTGGCCGGTGGCGACGGCATGCAGCAGGGCCAGGGGGTTCTGGCTGGTGCCGAACGGCGGCCGGCCCTCGACCGCGTTGTACAGGGTCGCGCCCAGCGAGAACACGTCGGCCGCCGGACTCGGGTCGTGGCCGCGGGCCACCTCGGGGG
Source organism: Kutzneria sp. (assembly GCA_036403095.1). Lineage (GTDB taxonomy): Bacteria > Actinomycetota > Actinomycetes > Mycobacteriales > Pseudonocardiaceae > Kutzneria. The sequence goes on from DASWRQ010000181.1 coordinate 8,356, forward strand.
CCAGGTAGGCCGGCGTGCCGGCGGAGATGCCGGTCTGCGTGACGGTGACGTCGCCGACCGCGCGGGAGATGCCGAAGTCGGTGATCTTGGCGGTGCCGTTCTCGGTGAGCAGGATGTTGGCCGGCTTCACGTCGCGGTGCACGATGCCGGCGGCGTGCGCCGCGGTCAGCGCCGAGGCCACCTGCGCGCAGATCTTGGCCGCTTCCTCGGGCGAGAGCGTGCCGCGCTCGGCCAGCACCGAGGACAGGCTGCGGGACGGCAGGAACTCCATCACCAGGCAGGGCTCGCCGTCGTTCTCGGCGACGTCGAACACGGTGATCGCGTTGGGGTGCTGGAGCCTCGCGGCGATCCGGGCCTCGCGCATGGCCCGCCGCCGCGCCTCGTCCGTCTCCTGCTCGGACAGGCCCGGCTGGAGCACGAGCTGCTTGATCGCGACCATGCGCTCGAGACGCTCGTCCCTGGCCTGCCAGACGACGCCCATGGCGCCGCTGCCCACCCGTTCGACCAGCCGGTAGTGCCCGCCGATCAGCTGCCCCGTGTCGATGACCGATTACTCCTCGTGAACACCGCTACCCGCACGTCCCTCGATGGGTCACACAATAGCGACCATGCATTACTACGGGCAGTAGGTGTTGGCCACACCCGACCCGGGTCCACTATGGACGTGCGACGGTACGTTGACCAGCATGAGGACTGCGATTGTGACCGGCGCGGGCGCCGGCATCGGGGCGGCGGTGGCGGTGGCCCTGCTGGACGCCGGCTACCACGTGGCGCTGGCCGGGCGGCGGGAGCAGACCCTGCGGGATACCGCGGGAGATCGGGACAACGCCCTGGTCGTGCCCTGTGACGTGGCCGTCGAGGCGCAGGTGGACGCTCTGTTCGACAGGGTCGAGAGCGCCTGGGGCCGGCTCGACCTGCTCGTCAACAACGCCGGCACGAACGGTCGGCCCGCGCCGGTGGAGGACATGTCGGCGCAGATGTGGTCCAAGGTGATCGGCACCAACCTCACCGGGTCGTTCCTGTGCGCCCGTGCCGCCTTTCGGGTGATGAAGCGCCAGCGGCCCCGCGGCGGCCGGATCATCAACAACGGGTCGCTGTCCGCGCACGTGCCGCGGCCCAACTCGGTGGCCTACACCGCCAGCAAGCACGCCGTGACCGGGCTGACCAAGGTGCTGTCGCTGGAGGGCCGCCAGCACGACATCGCGTGCGGCCAGATCGACATCGGCAACGCGGAGACGGCGATGACCGCCCGAATGGCCGACGGTGTGCCGCAGGCCGACGGCTCCATTCGCCCGGAACCGCGGATGGACGTCTCCGCGGTGTCCGACGCGGTGCTCTACATGGCCGGACTACCCTTGAGCGCCAATGTGCAGTTCATGACCGTGATGGCCACCGCGATGCCATTCATCGGGCGCGGCTGACACAATAAAAGCCGCTCATGGGACGATCCCATCGTGCCCTGTCAGGACGAAGCTGAATACGACTCAGCTTGTTACTCCGTTCAGTGGGCCACATTTTTAGCATTTGCGGCTACCGTGGGTCGCACCCGCCCCCCAGTCGTGGAGTATCGGGAAGGACACCCATGCTGAAAACGCTGGCCGCAACTGGTGTGGTTTTCTCCCTGTTGCAAACGATCCAACCGTTTGCGTGGACCACCCCTCCGCCGCCCGACAAGATTGTCATCGACGTCGCGACGGTCAACGGCTCCGGGTGCCCGGCCGGCACGGCCGCGGTCGCCGTCGCCCCGGACAACACGGCGTTCACCGTGACCTACAGCAGCTACACCGCCCAGGTCGGGGTGGGCGCGCTGCCGACCGACCTGCGCAAGAACTGCCAGCTGAACCTGCGGGTTCACGTGCCGTCAGGATTCACCTACGCGATCGCCGAGGCCGATTACCGCGGATTCGGCCATCTGGAGAAGGGTGCGACCGGACAGGAGCGTGCCAACTACTACTTCCAGGGCAACGCGCCGACGGCATTTATCTCACACAACCTCAACGGCCCGTTCGACGACGACTGGCAGAACACCGACACCACGGATATCGGCTCCGTGATCTGGGAGCCGTGCGGCCAGGAGCGCAACTTCAACATTAACACCGAACTGCGGGTCGGCGCCGGCACGTCCAACCCGAAGACGACAACCAGCTTCCTGAGCATGGACTCGACGGACCTCGGCATCACGACCACTTACCACTTCGCCTGGAAGACCTGCCCCTGACCCGAACGGGCCATTCCAACCTCCGCGAGTCACGCTCTCCGGCACACCGAATGCCAGTTTGGCGCAGAACTGAGCCCTGGGTCTCGTTTCTGCTCGAAACCGTAATTCGCACTGCCGGAGAGCGTGACTCGCGGGGGGTTCAGGCCAGGTCCAGCAAACGGCGGCAGCGGTGCACGGCGTCGGAGGGGCCGCTGATCGTCAGCTCGCCCGCGGCGAGTGCGTCGTCGGCCGACATCTGGCCGGCGCCCAGGCGCACCAGCGTCACGGCGTCGGCCGTCGCCACCACCGAGGCCTTCCCGGCTCGGCCGGCCGCCGCCTGCACGCGGCCGTCCCGCACCTCGATGCGGAACACCTCGTCGTCCACGTGGAACTCGTAGTCCTCGTCCACGTCGCCGGCCCGCTCGGCCCGCAGGCGCGCCTCGGCGGCGAGGAAGCCCCAGCGCGGGCGCACGGCGTCCACAGTGGACTTGTCCGGGGTGAAGCCGAAGCCCCAGCGGGTGAGGTCGAGCACCATCGGCCGCAGCAGGGCGCCGGCCTCGGCCAGCTCGTAGGCCGGCCGGCTCGGGCACTGCCGGACGACGCCCTTGTCGACCAGGAACTTCAGCCGGTCGGCCAGCAGGTTGGTGCCCAGCCCCGGCAGGTCGGCCAGCAGGTCGCTGTAGCGGCGCGGCCCCAGCAGCAGCTCTCGCACGATCAGCAGCGTCCACCGCTCGCCCAGCACGTCCAGCGCGGCCGCGAGACCGCAGTACTGGTGGTAGGCACGCCTGATGTTCAAGATCCTCACCTCCCCCGCGGGACCACTCTAGCCGAAAGTTTGCAGATACAACCTTATCTCCGGGAACGGTCACGGGCGGCGGAAAGTCCCCAGTTCGCGGCGTTGTTCCCGGTCTCGGTCCAAGACCGGGGCCGGACTTTTGTGGATCTTCGACCGGTCCGGTCAGGCGGAACGGCGCATGTGGTCGGCGGGGTTCTGCACGATGCGGTTGACCACCGAGCCGGCCGCCCCGCGCACGGCGGCCTCCCAGCCGAGCTTGGACACCTCCACGCGCGGCTCGGTCCACCGCGCGCCCAGAACCCGCTCGGTCAGCTCGGCCTGCACCGGCTCCCGAAGCCACGGGGCCAACAGCGCGAACATTCCGCCCAGCAGCACGGCGTCCAGGTCGAGCAGGTTGACCATGCCGGCCAGCGCCACGCCCAGCGCCTCGCCGGCCGTGCGGACGGCGCCGACCGCCCGCGCATCGCCGGCCTCGGCCCGTTCCACCAAGCGCGCCAACGGTCCGGCCGGGGTGGCCAGGGTCGTGCCGGTGTTGGGCGGCAGGCCGGCCGCGCGCAGAATCGCCTCCTGGCCGGCGATCGCCTCCAGGCAGCCGCGGGCGCCGCAGCCGCACACGGGGCCGTCCGGCCGCACCGTCACGTGGCCGAGCTCGCCGGCGAAGCCGTTGCGGCCGCGGAACAGCTCACCGCCGACGACCACGCCGGCGCCGATGCCGATCTCCCCCGAGACGTGGATGAAGTCGGCGCGGTGTTGATCGGCTCCGGCCGGCTCGCCGAACCACAACTCCCCCAGCGCCGCCAGGTTCGCCTCGTTCTCCACGCTCACCCGCGGCCAGCCGGGCCGGGCCAGCTCGTCCACCACCGGCACCTGGGTCCAGCCCAGGTTCGGGGCCGAGGCCAACAGCCCTTCGGCCGTGCGGACCAAGCCCGGCACCGCCGCGACCACGCCGGCCGCCGGCAGGCTCGCCGCCTTCGCCGCGTCCAGTGCCGACTCCACCAGGCCCGCCGCCTCGGCCAGCACCTCGGCCACCGGGCGGTCCCGGTTGTCCGCCAACGACACCGCCTGGTGCCGCGGGCGTCCCGACAGGTCCAGCACGCAGCACGCCAGGTAGTCCACGTTGATCTCGACGCCGATGCCGACCGGGCCGTCCGGGTTGAGCCGCAGCGCCTGCCCCGGTCGGCCGACGCTGTTGCCCGCCGGGCCCGCCTCGATGATGAGGCTGTGCCGGGCCAGCTCGTCCACGAGGCTGGAGACCGTCGCCTTGGTCAGGCCGGTGGCGGCCGCCACCTCCGCCCGGGACACGCCCTCGCCGTCGGCGACGGTGCGCAGCACCACACCCAGGTTGTGGTCGCGCATCCCCTGTTGGCGGACAGGGATCCCGGCCGTTTCGCTCACCCGGCGGAGTCTACGTAGTCGGCCGACGGAAGGGGCCTTCGGCCGAACGTGGCGACCTTTCGGGCCGGCGTAATCAGTCGCGCGGCCGGGTCGATGCTCACGGTACGGGGCGAAGGAGGAGCCGGCCATGTCCATGAGCCGAACGATCCAGCGAGTGCTGACCGACCCGAACAACCACCGGTCGTTCTCCGCGCGGGCGCGGGCCAAGCGGTGGGCCGAGCTGATGCGGCGGTTCCCGGCGCTGCGGTCGATGCGGGTGCTCGATCTCGGCGGCCTGCCCGACTTCTGGCGCAAGTCCGCCGACCGGCCCGCCCACGTCACCACGGTCAACCTGCTGGCCGCGTCGGCCGAGCAGCCGTGGCTCGACCACGTCGTCGGCGACGCCTGCGCGCCCGAAGGCTTGTCCGGCAAGGAGTTCGACCTGGTGGTGTCCAACTCCCTGCTCGAGCACGTCGGCGGCTACGCCCGTCGGCGGCAGCTGGCCGACGTGATCCACAGCCATGCCGACCGGCACTGGGTGCAAACCCCCTACCGGTATTTCCCCATCGAGCCGCACTGGGCCTTTCCCGGCCTCCAGTTCCTGCCCCTGCCCGCGCGCGCCGCCGCCGTCCGCCGCTGGCCCCTCGGCCACGCCGCCATTCCCGGCCGGGCCGAGTCCACCGACGCCGTGCTGGCCACCGAGTTGTTGTCGCTGACCGAGATGCGCCTGCTGTTCCCCGGTTCGGACATCTGGCACGAGCGGGCGGCCGGTCTGACCAAGTCGCTGGTGGCCGTGCGCGCCTGACCGGTTCCGAGCAACCCTCGACAGCTGGTGAGGATTCCTCGGACCACGTCCGGTCATCACCCTCCGCCACCGCCGAGCCCCGCCCATTCCTTTCCGACGCCAACAAACCCCCGTTGGCCCGAAAGGCTTTTCTACGTTTTTTGTCATGATCGTGAGTAGTTCACTGTCACAGTTGTGACGATTACTGACCGGAGTCAAAACCGGTCTTCGTGTGGCAGAATCGCCGAACACCGACAGTTCTGGGGATGAAGCCATGAGAACGACCGCCGAACGGCTGCCCAGGGAATTGGCGACACTGATCAGACCTCAGCTGCCACCGCTGGCCGAGGACATCGTCCACACCATCCGGGCCACGATCCCGGAGTACGCGAAGCCGCTGGACGGCTGCTACGGGCAGGCCATCCGGCTGGGCGTCAACCAGGCGCTGACGCAGTTCGTGGACCGCATCGCCGACCCCGACCGGCCACGCCCGGATTTCGCCGAGGTCTACCGCCAGCTCGGCCGGCTGGAGGCGAGCGAGGGCCGCAGCCTCGACTCGCTGCAGAAGGCCTATCGCCTGGGTACCAGAGTGGCCTGGCGCCACCTGATCCGGTTCCGGCAACGCAGCGGGCTGCCCACCGCGATGATGTTCACGCTGGGCGAGGCCACGCTGGCCTACGCCGACGAGCTGATCGCGCTGTCCGTCGAGGGCTACACGGACATGCAGGCGCGCAGCGCGCAGGGCCTGGTCCGCCGGCGCAAGCGTCTGGTGCGGCTGCTGATCAGTGACGAGGACAAGGACCGGGCCGAGGCGGTCGAGCTGGCCGGCGCGGCGCGCTGGCCGCTGCCGGCGCAGCTGTGCGTGGTGATGCTGGATCGTGTCAGCGGGCCGGTCGACGCCCTGCCGGAGCTGCCGGACGACGTGCTGGCCGACTTCCAGGGCGCGCAGGCCTGCCTGGTGGTGCCCGATCCCGACGCCGCCGACTGGTGGTCGCGCTGCGCCGACGCGCTGGCCGACTGGCGGGTGGTGATCGGGCCGACCACGGCCCTGGCCGACGCCTCGAAGTCGTACCGGCACTCGCAGCTGGCCCGCGAGCTGGTGCGGCGCAACACCATCGAGGACGAGTCGCCGGTGCGCTGCGCCGACCACCTGTCCACGCTGTGGTTGCTGACCGACGAGTTCCTGGTCGAGCAGCTCATCCGCAAGCGCTTGGCCCCGCTGGCGCCGCTGACCGACAAGCAGCACAAGCGGCTCGGCGAGACCCTGCTGGCCTGGCTGGAGACCCGCGGCGGCGCCCCCGAGATCGCCGCCCGGCTGCGGGTGCACCCGCAGACCGTGCGGTACCGGATGCGGCAGGTGGAACGCCTGTTCGGCGACCAGCTCCGCTGCCCCGACGCCCGTTTCGAGCTGGAGGTGGCCCTGCGCGCCGCGTCCCTGACCGAGCCCCCGGCCGCCCCGGAACAGGAGGACCGCCAGGCCGGCTGACGCCCGATCGGCAGGCCAGCTGACGCCCCGACCCAGCTGACGTCCCGGCACAGGCCAGTCGCGGCTCGGCCCCGCCGATCCCTGGAGCCGCGCCAGGCCGGCTGACCTCGGCAAACCCCGCGAGGTCGCGCCGGTCTCTGGAGCCGCGGGCCGGAAAAATCGCGTCTTTCAG
>DASWRQ010000182.1:0-2204 GCA_036403095.1 Kutzneria sp.
GGCGACGGACCCTATGTGCCGCCCGTCCCGGCCGACAGCCTGCTGCGTTTCCCCGGCAAGGCGATCGAGCTGCCGGGCGGCAACCTGCTCGTCTCCGACTCGGCCCGGCACTCGCTGGTCGAGATCGCGCCGGACGCCGAGACGCTGGTCCGCCGGTTCGGCACCGGGGAGCGCGGCCACCCGTTCAACGAGCCCCAGGGCCTGCTCCTGCTGCCGCCGGCCGTGGCGTCGGTGGCCGGCTACGACGTCCTGGTCGCTGACACCGTGGCCCACCAGCTGCGCGGCCTGGTCCTCGCGACCGGCGAGGTGACTTTGGTCGCGGGCTCCGGACGCCCGTGGCGTTCCACGGTGGACGATCACCCGCACGACGCGATCGCCGCCGACCTGTCGTCGCCGTGGGACCTGGCCTGGTTCGACGACAAGGTCATCATCGCGATGGCGGGCATCCACCAGCTGTGGTGGTTCGACCCGATCAAGCGCACGGTCGGCGTGTACGCCGGCACCACCGTCGAGTCCCTCCGCGACGGCCCGATCCCGGACGTCTGGATGGCCCAGCCGTCCGGATTGTCGGTCGGCGACGACCGCCTGTGGATCGCCGACAGCGAGACCTCGGCACTGCGGTGGATCGCCGACGGTGCGATGCATACGGCCGTTGGCCAGGGCCTCTTCGACTTCGGTCACGTCGACGGGCCGGCGGCCGAGGCGCTGCTCCAGCACCCGCTCGGCGTGGCGGCTCTGCCGGACGGCTCGGTGCTGGTCGCCGACACCTACAACGGGGCCGTACGCCGCTATGACCCTTCGTCGCGGACCGTGTCGACGGTTGACTCCGGTCTGGCCGAGCCCAGCGACATCGTGGTCACCGCGGCCGGCGAGGTGATCGTGGTCGAGTCGGCCGCGCACCGGCTGACCCGGCTGGCTCCCGGCGTGGTCAAGACCGTGACCGGCGAGCGCCACAAGACCGAGCGGCCGGCGTCGCCGGTGGCCGCGGGCCCGATCACACTCGACGTGGTGTTCACGCCCGCGCCGGGCCAGAAGCTGGACACCCAGTTCGGCCCGTCCACGCGGCTGACCGTTTCGGCTTCGCCGGCCGAGTTGCTTTTGGAAGGCGCCGGCAGCACGACCGACTTGCACCGCGAGCTCGTGATAAATCCGGCCGTGCCGAACGGGGTGCTGCAGGTCGTGGCGCAAGCCGCCACCTGCGACGTCGATGTGGAAAACGCCGCCTGCCACCTGACCAGGCAGGACTGGGGAGTCCCGGTCGTGGTGACCGCGGGCGGCCCGGCCCGCCTGCCGCTGATCCTGCGCGGGCTGGACGAAAGCTAGACCCGTGATCGACTGCGCATAGGCCTTGCCCAGGCCCCGCCACGGCCTCCCGGCCGAGCCGGTCCGGTCCCGTGGGTCCGGTCCGGCCACCTGAGGAAGCCGTCCGGTCTTCGTCAGCCGTGGGGGCGGGCCGCGATCGGGCCGGGCCGTTCGGGGCCGTTCGGGACCGTTCGGGGCCGGGCCGGGCCGCGAAAATGGTTGACCGAAGCTAGGTGAATGCGGCCAGCCCGAGCCCGGCCGAGTCCAGCCCCGCGCGGACCCGGCCGGCCAGCGTGACGGCGCCGGGAGTGTCGCCGTGCACGCAGATCGAGGCGACTCGGCACGGCACGACACCGCCCTCGGCCGTTTCCACCTCGCCGTCAACGGCCATCCGCACGGCTCGGGCGACCACCGCGTCGGGTTCGTGGATCAACGCGCCTGCGCGGGAGCGCGGCACCAGTGTGCCGTCCGGCTGATAGCCCCGATCGGCGAAACCCTCGCCGACCACGGTCAGCCCGGCTTCCCGCGCCGACCGGGCCAGCACCGAACCCGGCCGGCAGAGCACCGGCAGCGCCCGGTCATAGCCGACAACCGCCGCAACCACCGCTGACGCCTGGCCCGGGTCGACGGCCGCGGTGTTGTAGAGCGCCCCGTGCGGCTTCACATAACGCACCCGACCACCCGCGAGACGGCAGAACGCCTCCAGCGCCCCGACCTGGTAAATGATGTCGTCCCGCAGCTCATCCAGGTCGTAGTCGATGCGGCGCCGCCCGAAGCCCGCCAGATCGCGATAGCCCACCTGAGCACCCACCGCGACCCCTTTGGCCGCGGCCGCCGCGCACAGCCGCCGCATCGTCGACGGGTCGCCGGCATGGAAGCCGCAGGCCATGTTCGCCGAGGTC
>DASWRQ010000183.1:0-29278 GCA_036403095.1 Kutzneria sp.
GATCGTGGAAACCCTGCGCACCAGCCGCTCGCCGGCGGTGCTGATGCGCAATCACGGCCCGTTCACCGTGGGCAAGGACGCCAGGGCGGCGGTGAAGGCGGCGGTGATGGTGGAAGACGTGGCCCGGACCGTCCACATAGCACACCAACTGGGGCAGCTGCCGGCGTTGCGGCGCGAGGACATCGACCGGCTGCACGAGCGCTACCAGAACGTCTACGGGCAGCGACAGGAGAAGACGCGTCCATGAGTGCCAGCAAGCCGAAGCTGTGGTTCCTGACCGGCAGCCAACACCTCTACGGTGAGGAGACGCTGCGCCAGGTCGCGGGCCAGTCGGAGCAGGTGCAGCAGCTGCTGACGGCGTCGGGCCGCATCCCGGCGGAGATCGTCGGCGTGCCGGTGCTGACGGACGCGAGCGCGATCCGACAGGTCATGCTGGAGGCCAACGGGGATCCGGACTGTGTCGGCGTGATCGCGTGGATGCACACGTTCTCGCCGGCCAAGATGTGGATCACGGGCCTGGACGCCTTGCGCAAACCGTTGCTGCACCTGCACACCCAGCTCCATCGGGAGCTGCCGTGGGCGACGATCGACATGGACTTCATGAACCTCAACCAGGCCGCGCACGGCGACCGGGAGTTCGGGTTCGTGCAGACCAGGATCGGCATCCCCCGCAAGACCGTCGCCGGACACGCCACGGACGCCCGGTTGCAGCAGCGGATCGAGGACTGGACCCGAGCCGCGATCGGCGTGGCCCACCTGCGATCCCTGCGGCTGGCCCGGTTCGGCGACAACATGCGCGATGTCGCCGTGACCGAGGGGGACAAGGTCGAGGCGGAGCTGAGGTTCGGCGTCTCGGTCAACACCTATGGCGTCAACGACCTTGTCGCCTACGTCGAAGCGGCGCCGGACCATGCCGTGGACGAGGTGGTGGCCGAGTACCTGGCCTCCTATCGCGTGCATCCTGACCTGGCCGGCCGCGAAGCCCTGCGCTACGCCGCCAGGATCGAGGTCGGCCTCAGGCAGTTCCTCACCGAAGGCGGCTTCGGCGCGTTCACCACGAACTTCGAAGACCTCGGCGGCTTACGGCAGCTGCCGGGCATCGCGGTGCAGCGGCTGATGGCCGACGGTTTCGGCTTCGGCGGCGAGGGCGACTGGAAGACGGCGACGCTGCTGGCGGCGGTCAAGGCGATGGGTCGCGGCACCGGCCGAGGCTCGTCGTTCATGGAGGACTACACCTATCATTTCGGGCCGGGGGAGCCGAAGATCCTCGGCGCGCACATGCTGGAGGTGTGCCCCAGCATCGCCGCCGAGCAGCCGTCCTGCGAGATCCACCCGCTCGGCATCGGCGGCCGCGAGGACCCGGTGCGGCTGGTGTTCGACGCGGCGGCCGGACCGGCGGTCGTGCTCGGGCTGGTGGACCTGGGCGAGCGCTTTCGGTTCGTGGCCAACGAGATCGAGGTCGTGCCGCCGGACGAGCCGCTGCCCAACCTGCCGGTCGCCCGCGCGGTCTGGCGGCCCGCACCGACGCTGGCCGAGTCGGCCGAGGCCTGGCTGATGGCCGGCGGCCCGCACCACACCGTGTTGACGCAGGCCGTCGCCACCGACGCCATCAGGGACTTCGCGTCCATGCTCAACACCGAGCTGCTCGTGATCGACGAGCACACCGTCGGCGCCGACTTCGGCGACCGAATCCGCTGGAACCAGGCCTACTACCGGCTCGCGCAGGGATTCTGAGGAGTAACGATGAAGTTGTTCCGCTGGGCGGCGCTCGGCGTCGTCCTCACGCTGACCGCGTGCGGCTCGTCGGTCAAGACCGTGGACCAGGCCCCGGCGGCCGGGTCCAACGCCGGCGCCCTCGTCGGCGTGACGATGCCGACCAAGTCGTCGGAGCGCTGGATCCACGACGGCGACAACATCAAGGGCGCGCTGGAGAAGCTCGGCTACAAGGTCGACCTCCAGTACGCCGAGAACGACATCCCGACCCAGGCCAACCAGATCGAGAACCAGATCACCAAGGGCGCCAAGGCGTTGATCGTCGCCTCCATCGACGGCACGGCGCTGACCACGCAGCTCCAGGACGCCGCCGACCGGCACATCCCGGTGATCGCCTACGACCGGCTGATCCGCAACACCTCCACCGTGGACTACTACGCCACCTTCGACAACTTCAAGGTCGGCGTGGAGCAGGCCACCTCGCTGCTCACCGGCCTGAAGCGGACCGACCCGGACCTCAAGGGCCCGCACAACATCGAGCTGTTCGCCGGCTCACCGGACGACAACAACGCCACCTTCTTCTTCAACGGCGCGATGTCCGTGCTCAAGCCGTACCTGGACAAGGGCACGCTGGTCGTCCGCAGTGGACAGACCGACTTCGCCACCTGCGCGATCCTGCGCTGGGACCCGGCGACCGCGCAGAAGCGCATGGAGGACCTGCTCACCAAGACCTACAACGCCACCACCAAGGTCGACGGCGTGCTCTCGCCGTACGACGGGCTGTCCATCGGCATCCTGTCGGCGCTCAAGAGCAACGGCTACGGCACGGCCGGCCAGCCCTACCCGGTGGTGACGGGCCAGGACGCCGAGGTCGCGTCGGTGAAGTCGATCATCGCGGGCGAGCAGTACTCCACGGTGTTCAAGGACACCCGCCAGCTGGCCAAGACCTCCGTCGACATGGCGCAGGCGCTGCTGACCGGCGGCAAGCCGCAGGTCAACAACACCAAGGACTACGACAACGGCAAGAAGGTCGTGCCGTCGTTCCTGCTCCAGCCGGTGATCGTGACCAAGGACAACTACCAGCAGGCCCTGGTCGACTCCGGCTACTACACCGCCTCCCAGCTGAAGTAGCGCCATGCTGACGATGACCGGTATCGGCAAGTCGTTCCCGGGCGTGCGGGCACTGGCCGAGGTGAGCCTGTCCGTGCGCCGCGGCGAGATCCACGCCATCTGCGGCGAGAACGGCGCCGGCAAGTCCACGCTGATGAAGGTGCTGTCCGGCGTCTACCCGCACGGAACGTATGACGGCGAGTTCTCCTTCGACGGCAGCGTCTGCGAGTTCGGCGGCATCCGGGACAGCGAGCGGGCCGGCATCGTGATCATCCACCAGGAGCTGGCGCTGTGCCCGCAGCTGTCGATCGCGGAGAACATCTTCCTGGGCAACGAGCAGGCCACCGGCGGGCTGATCGACTGGAACCGCACCAACCATCGGGCGGCCGAGCTGCTGGACCGGGTCGGTCTGACCGAGCCGGCGGTCACGCCGGTCGGCGAACTCGGCGTGGGCAAACAGCAGTTGGTGGAGATCGCCAAGGCACTGTCCAAAAAGGTCAAACTGCTGATCTTGGACGAGCCGACCGCGGCCCTGGGCGCCGACGACTCCGCGCACCTGCTCGACCTGCTCCGTGGACTGCGCGAGGACGGCGTGACCAGCGTGATCGTCTCGCACAAGCTCAACGAGATCATGGCGGTGGCCGACACGATCACCATTCTCCGCGACGGCCGGACGATCGAGACCATGCCCGCGGCCGACGTCACCGAGGACCGCATCATCGCAGGCATGGTCGGCCGCGACCTCGAGCATCGTTTTCCGCCGCACGAACCCAAAATCGGGGCCGAGGCGCTGCGCATCGAGGACTGGACGGTGCACAGCCCGACCCGGCCCGACCACGTGGTCGTGGACCGGGCCAACCTGGTGCTGCGGCGCGGGGAGATCGTCGGCCTGGCCGGCCTGATGGGCGCCGGCCGCACCGAGCTGGCGATGAGCGTGTTCGGCCGGTCCTACGGCCGGGACATCTCCGGCCGCCTGGTCAAGGACGGCCGGCCGATCGAGGCCCGCTCGGTGCGGGAGGCCGTCGCGCACGGCATCGCCTACGTCACCGAGGATCGCAAACGCTACGGCCTCAACCTGATCGAGGACGTCAAGCGCAACATCTCCGCGGCGGGCCTGTCCCGGCTGGCCCGCCGCGGCTGGGTGAACGAGAACGAGGAATACCGCGTCGCCGGGCGGTTCCGGCGCACCATGAACATCAAGGTGCCCGCCGTGACCACCGCGACCGGCACGCTGTCCGGCGGCAACCAGCAGAAGGTCGTGCTGTCCAAGTGGATCTTCACCGATCCGGACGTGCTCATACTCGACGAGCCGACCCGCGGCATCGACGTCGGCGCCAAGTACGAGATCTACTCGATCATCAACCGGCTGGCCGACGAGGGCAAGGCCGTGCTGGTCATCTCCTCGGAGCTGCCCGAGCTGATCGGCCTGTGCGACCGCGTCTACACCCTCGCCGCGGGTCGGATCACCGGTGAGCTGAGCCGGGACGAAGCCACGCAGGAACGTTTGATGCAGCGCATGACCAGGAACCAGGAGCAATACCCATGAGCAGCACTGTCGAGGCGGAGCGGATCTCCGGCACGATCGGCCGCGCGCCGCGGCGGTTCTCGTTCAACCCGCGGCAGAGCGGCATCTACGTGGCGTTCGCGCTGATCATCGTGCTGTTCTCGGTGCTGACCGGCGGCACGATGCTGCAGCCGGAGAACATCTCCAACATCATCGTGCAGAACTCGTACGTGCTGATACTGGCCATCGGCATGATCCTGATCATCATCGCCGGGCACATCGACCTGTCCGCGGGCTCGGTGGTGGCGGTGACCGGCGCGGTGTCGGCCGTGCTGATGGTCAACCTGCACGTGCCGTGGCTGCTGGCGCTGCTGATCACGCTGGTGGTCGGCGGGGTGATCGGGGCCTGGCAGGGCTACTGGATCGCCTACTTCGGCATCCCGGCGTTCATCGTGACGCTGGCCGGCATGCTGGTGTTCCGCGCGCTCACGCTGACCGTGTTGGGAAACCAGGGCATCGGCCCCTTCCCGGACCCGATCCGCACGCTGTCCAACGGTTTCACCGACGGCTACCTCGGCAACATCGGCCTCGGCCCGCTGGGCGGCGCGGACCTGCTGAGCCTGCTGGTCGGCGTGCTCGTGGTGGCCGGCATCGCGTTCTCTCAGTGGCGCGCGCGACGGGGGCGCCTGCAGTACCTCCAGCCGGTGGAGCCGTTCCCGGTGTTTCTGCTCAAGATCGGCGGGGCCGGCGTCGTGGTGCTGGCGGTGGTGGTGCAGTTGGCCCGGTTCAAGAACATCCCGTGGGTGCTGGTGCTGCTGGCCGTGCTGGTGCTGGGCTACTCGCTGCTGACCACGCGAGCGGTGTTCGGCCGCCGGATCTACGCCATCGGCGGCAATCTCCAGGCGGCCACGCTGTCCGGCGTCAAGGTCAAGTCGGTGGTGTTCTGGATCTTCGTCAACATGGGCGTGCTGTCGGCGCTGGCCGGGGTGATCTTCGCCGGCCGGCTCAACCAGGCCGGCCCGACCGCGGGCACCTCGTTCGAGCTGGACGCCATCGCGGCCGCGTTCATCGGCGGCGCGGCCGTGCAGGGCGGTGTGGGCAAGGTGATCGGCGCGATCACCGGCGGCCTGATCATGGCCGTGATCAACAACGGTATGTCGCTCATCGGCGCGCCCAGCGAGCAGGTGATGCTGGTCAAGGGGCTGGTGCTGCTCGCGGCGGTGGCCTACGACATCTGGACCAAGCGCCGCGCGACCCGTTCATGACCGTGAAAATGTTGAATCTTGACGGACTGTGGTCGATTCCTTAGCTTTCATGCTGGTTTCGGTGCAGAGTGGCACTCCCAGGAGGCAGGACATGCGCTTACCCAGAACACTGCTGGCGCTGCTCGGCAGTGTCGCGTTGGCGCTGACCGGGGTGACGCCCGCGACCGCCGCGCCGACCGCCGCGCCGCCCAAGGCGAGCCACACGATCGGCTACGACGGTTACTCGTTCCTGATCGACGGCCAGCGGACCTACCTGTGGTCGGGGGAGTTCCACTACTACCGGCTGCCCAGCCCGGACCTGTGGCTGGACGTGTTCCAGAAGATGAAGGCGGCCGGCTTCAACGCCACCTCGCTGTACTTCGACTGGGGCTACCAGTCCTCGGCACAGGGCGTCTATGACTACAGCGGCGTCCGGGACATAGACGAAGTCCTGGACATGGCCGAAAAAGCCGGCCTGTACGTGATCGCCCGGCCGGGGCCGTACATCAACGCCGAGGTCGACGGCGGCGGCTTCCCGACCTGGCTGTCGACCACGCCGGGGCACACCCGCTCGGCCGATCCGACCTACCTGGCCTACTCCGACGAGTGGCAGTCGCAGATAGACGGCATCCTCAAACGCCACCAGCTCACCGACGGCGGCGGCAGCGTGATCGCCTACCAGGTGGAGAACGAGTACTACAACGGCAGCGACGCCGGCCGCACGTACATGAAGCACCTCGAGGACAAGGCCCGGGCCGACGGCATCAAGGTTCCGTTGACGGGCAACAACAACGGCACCTTCAACTCGGGTGCGGCGGCGCTGGACGTGGACGGCCCGGACTCCTACCCGCAGGGCTTCGACTGCTCGAACCCGACGGCCTGGAACGGCGTGCCGGACATCAGCTACGACCACCCGGCCGGCAAGCCGTTGTACACGCCGGAATTCCAGGGCGGCGCGTTCGACCCGTGGGGCGGCCCGGGCTACGCCAAGTGCGGCCAGCTGATCAACGACCAGTTCGCGAACGTGTTCTACAAGCAGAACATCGCCGCCGGGGCGACCGCGCAGAGCTTCTACATGCTCTACGGCGGCACGTCGTGGGGCTGGAGCGCGATCCCGCAGAACTACACCTCCTACGACTACGGCGCGGCGATCACCGAGAGCCGGCAGCTGGACCCGAAGTACTACGAGGACAAGCTGATCGGCGAGTTCACCCAGTCGGTGGCGCCGCTGACCAAGACCGACGGCCTCGGCTCGGCCCCGCTCACCTCCGCCGCGCTGACCGACACGGCCCGCATCAACCCCGACACGCACACTCAGTTCCACACCTTGCGACACAGCGACTCCACGTCGACGGCGACCGACAGCACGCACGTCGCCCTCGACCTGGCCGCGCATGCCGGCTACACGTATGACGATCCGGCCGTGGCGTACACCGGCGCCTGGAGTCACGTCGGGCCGGAGCAGAACTACACCGGCGGCGACTACCTGCACACCGAGTCGTTCTCCAACACGGCCGGCGACAGTGTGAGCATTCCCTTCACCGGCGGTGGCATTCGCTGGATCACGTCCAAGGACGGCAATCACGGCATCGCCGACGTGTACCTGGACGGCGCCAAGGTCAGCACGGTCGACCTGTACTCGGCGGCCAAGCAGAACCAGCTGACCGGCTACGAGGCCCGCGGCCTGGCCGACGGCCCGCACACCCTGAAGATCGTCGTCACCGGCCAGAAGAACCCGTCCGCCTCGGGCGCTTTTGTCGTGGTCGACGCGGTCGACCTGTTGTCGGCGGCGACCAACGACTACTACCCGTCGGTGCCGCAGCAGCCGGACACCGGCATCACGCTCAACGGCCGCCAGTCGAAGATCCTGGTCGCCGGTTACGACCTCGGCCAGTCGCGGATGCAGTACTCGACGTCCGAGCTCATGACCAACGCCACCATCGGCAACCGTGACATCGCAGTCCTGTACGGGGATGCCGGCCAGCCGGGCGAGACCGTGCTGCGCTACCAGAAGCAGCCGACCGTGGCCGTGCTGGGCGGGGACGCCACAAGCACCTGGGACGCCGCTCGCGGCGATCTCCGGTTGAACTACGTCCACAAGGGACTCACCCGCGTCCTGGTCAGCGAACCCGGCGCGCGGCCGCTGCTGCTCCTCCTGGGTGACAAGGCAACCGCGGAGACCTTCTGGCGTCAGGACACCGCCACCGGTCCGGTGCTGGTCCGCGGCACGCACCTCCTGCGCACCGCCAAGACCTCGGGTCACACGCTGGAACTGACCGGCGACACCGACACCGACGGCTCGGTCGAGGTGTTCAGCGCGGCCGACAGGATCACCTGGAACGACCGCGACATCCGGACGCAGACCACGAGCAGCGGCAGCCGAACCGGCACGCTGCCGATGGCCAAGCCGGTCACGCTGCCGGCGCTGACCGACTGGAAACACCAACAGGAGTCGCCGGAGAGCCAGCCCGGCTTCGACGACTCGCGGTGGCCGGTGGCCGACAAGATGACCTCCAACAGCAGCACGGTCGCCGGCTCGCTGCCGGTGCTGTTCGCCGACGACTACGGCTTCCACACCGGAAACACCTGGTACCGCGGCAAGTTCGTGGGCGACGGGACGCAGACCGGCATCACGCTGTCGTCGCAGAGCGGCGGCTCGGCCGGCGCGACCTCGGTCTGGCTCAACGGGACCTTCCTCGGCAGCTCGACCACCACCCAGCACACCTTCACCTTCCCGGCCGCAGCGCTGAACAAGGGCGACAACGAGCTGTCCGTGCTCACGGTCAACATGGGCCATGACGAGGACTACGGCTCCAACAACGGGAACAAGGCGGCTCGTGGCCTCATCGGCGCCCGGGTCACCGGCTCGCCGCTGACCTCCGTCACCTGGCGCTTGCAGGGCGCGAACGGCCTGGACCAGGTGCGCGGGCCGTTGAACACCGGCGGCCTGTACGGCGAGCGCACCGGCGAGTCGCTGCCGGGCTACCCCGACCGCTCCTGGCCGACCACCACGTTGCCGGCCAAGGACACCACGCCCGGCGTTTCCTGGTACCGGACCAACGTCCGCCTCGACCTCCCGCGCGGCCAGGACACGTCCGTGGGCATCACGATCGGCGACGACCCGTCCCGGCAGTACCGGGCGCTGATCTTCGTCAACGGCTGGCAGATGGGCCAGTACATCAACTACCTCGGGCCCGAGCACAGCTTCCCGATCCCCAACGGCGTGCTCAATCCGAACGGGGACAACACGATCGCCATCGCCGTGTGGAACCTGGACGGCAGCACCGGCGGTCTCGGATCGGTGCAGCTGACCAACTACGGCAGCTACGCCTCGCCGCTGACCGTGCGGCAGAACAACTCCCCGGGCTACGACCCGCGGAAGTACGCCGTGCCGCCGGCGCCCCGGAGTTCGGTGACGCTCCAGGTGCCCAACACCGCCGCCAGCGGCCAGCAGTTCACCGCCACGGCGACCGTCCGGACGCGGGATCGGGCCACTGCCACCTTGACCGCACCGGCCGGCTGGACCGTCGGCCCCGTGACCCGCAACGGAAACACGTTCTCGTGGCCGGTGACCGCCGGGACGACCGCCCCGGCCGCGCTGAAGGTGACGGCCAAGACCGGCGGCGAGACCGTGACCGATGAACGGATCGTCGGCGCGATCCCGGCCCCGCCGCCGAGCGGGCAGGTCGCGGTGAGCAGCCTGCCGTTCCTGGCCGCCACCAACGGCTGGGGCCCGGTGGAACGGGACACCAGCAACGGCGAGGCCGATGCCGGCGACGGCAAACCGATCACCATCGCCGGCGTGCAGTACCCGAAGGGCCTGGGCACCAACGCCGTCAGCGACGTGCAGTTCTATCTCGCCGGCAAGTGCAGCCGCTTCACCGCATCGGTCGGCGTGGACGCGGAGGCCGGCGGATCCGGCACCGTCACCTTCACCGTGCGCGTGGACGGCACAACCCTGACCACCACACCGGTCCTGCACGGCAACCAGGCCGCCGCCAGCATCGACGTCCCGGTCACCGGCGGCCAGGTGCTCGACCTGGAGGTGGGGGACGGCGGCGACGGCAACGGCCTGGACCACGGGGATTGGGCGGTTCCGACGCTGACCTGCACCTGACCCTGGTATGCATGGCGAATGCGGATCGCGGTGACCGGCAGCACCGGTCGGATCGGCGGCCGGGTGTGCCAACTCCTGGCCGAGGCTGGACAGCCCGACGTGGTCGGGCTGTCCAGCCGTAACGCCCCCTACGACGACCCGGCGGCGCTGCGAGCGGCGCTGGCCGGCGTGGACACGCTGGTGTTCGTGTCCAGCGACGGCGAGGCGGCCCGGATCGTCGTGCACCACCGCAACGTCATCGACGCGGCCGTCCACTGTGGAGTCCGGCACGTCGTGCTGCTCAGCGGCCTCGACGTCGATCCCGCTTCACCGTTCTGCTACGCGTTCACCAACGGCGACACCGAGCGGATGCTGCGCGCCTCGGGCTGTCCGTACTCGGTGGTCCGGGCCGGGCTGTTCACCGAGTTCTTCGTGGGGTTGATTCACCAGGTCGCGGTGGACGGCGTGGTCGCGATCCCGGCCGGCGACGCCGAAGTCTCGTTAGTGTCGCGAGAGGAGGTCGCGCGCAGCCTCGCGGACCTGGCGCTGCGTGCGCCCACCAACCGCCATCACGACGTGACCGGGCCCGAATGCCGGCCGGTGCGGGACGTTGTCGCCGATGCGGGATATTCCACTGTGGACGCGACACCGGCCGAGTTCGCGATCGCGTTGCATCGCCTCGGCGAGGAGCCGTGGTGGATCTACGCCTACACGACCATGCTCGAATCCGTTCGCCAGGGACGCTGGGCAACACGCTAATGGCCTTCGGCCAGCCCGGCCCAGAAGGCGCACTGGTGCTCGGCCGCCAGCTCGACGGTCTGCGGCCGGCCCGGCGCGAACGCCGGCACGACGAGGTCACCGGGACGGAACCGGGGCCAGGAAGGCAGTCCCGGCCCGTTGGGGTCGCCGGTCCACGCGAACCGTGACCAGTAGCCGATCATGCGGTCGGCCAGCGCCTGCTGCGCCGGGTTGTCCAGGTGGCCGAACAGGTATTGCAGCTCGGAACCGTGGTAGGCGCCGAGCGGGAAGAGGGGAGTCGGCCAGCCCGGGGCGTTCTCGTCGGCGAACTCGTCGCCGTAGGTGGGCACGAGTCCGCTGGCGAACTGGTCGGTGGCCAGGGACGTGCAGGCGAAGAACCAGTCGGTGGTGGAGCGGGCCAGCGTGAGCGTGGGGTTGTCGCCGGCCGGGTAGTGGGCGAGGACCTGGGGCGCGTTGGCCTTGAAGATCTCGGTCTGGTGCTGCGCGTACTCGTCGGCGGTGACGCCGTCCGGGTACTGCTGGGCGATCAGGATGGTGCCTTCGTCCCGGTTGCTGCTGACCAGCAGCGGCACCCGGTTGAACTGTCCACTGTAGATGGCGGTGGCCGGCTTGAGCGGGATCACCGAGCCGCCCCAGACCGGGTGCCAGCTGTAGGTCGGGCTGTACGGAATCGACGTGGCCGCGGCCAGCAGCTCGTCAGGTGTCTTGCCGCGCAGGCAAACCAGGTCGATGCAGCCGAGCCGACCGGCCAGCGCCGCGCCGTTGTGCTCGGCGATGGTCTTGTCCGGTGCCGGCGCGACGCACCCGCCGCTCTCGGTGATGGCCCGCTGGAACAGCCCGGCCGCGCCGGGGGAGACCACGTTCATGCACACGCTGGCCGCGCCCGCCGACTGCCCGAACAGCGTGACATTGCCCGGATCCCCGCCAAAGGCTGCCGCGTTGGCCTTGACCCACCGCAGCGCCGCCTGCTGGTCCTGGATGCCGTAGTCGCCCGACTGGTCGCCGCCTTCGGCGTCCAGCGCCGGATGGGCGAGGAAGCCCAGCACCCCGAGTCGGTAGTTCAGGGTCACGACGATCACGTGCGCCTTCGCCGCGAAGCTGCGCGGATCGATGTCCGCGCCGGCCCCGGCGATGAAGCTGCCGCCGTGCAGCCACACCATCACCGGCAGCCGATGAGCCTCCCGTGGCGCGGCGACGTTGAGATACAAGCAGTTCTCGTCGGTTCGAGGCTCACCCGGCGCCTGCGGACACGCGTTGCCCGGGGCCGAGGCGTCCAAGGTCTGCGTCCACGGTTGGACCGGCTCCGGCGGCCGCCAGCGTAACGGCCCCACGGGCGGCGCGGCATAGGGAATCCCTTGGAATGACCGGTAATCCGCGCCGACGGTGCCACGGACAGGGCCGTCGGTAGTGGTGACCGTCGGGGCCGGCGGACAGGGGGTGAGCAGCCCGGCCAGCAGAGTGAGCACAAGAAGCTTCGGCATGATTAGTACGCTAGAGCGTACTAATCGGGGTCGCCACCGAATTTACGTCCGGCTGTCGAGATGCGGTCGGCCCGTTCGTCAGCTGGCGTTGCGCACGCCGCCGCTCTCGCCGGTCAGCGGCCGCCGATGATGGCCTGTTGCTGCCGCTGGCCCATCTCCAGCGGCACACCGTCGACGTTGCTGAGGATGACACCGACCCAGCCGGTGTACGGATAGATGCTCCAGCTGGCGCCGACGCCGGGGTTGCCACCGGCGCGGTCGTACACCCACTGGCCGTCGACGATGTGCACCGGCATGTCGTAGGCCCCGAACGAGGCGTTGGCGGGGACCGCTGCCGCTCGGAAGCCCGGCGTCTGGGGCGGATGGGGGACCCTGGGCGCAGTGAGCAGTTCGGCGTAGGGCCGCGCCAGCAGCGTGCCGTCCGCCAACCCGTGCGCGAACCGGACCAGATCGGGAGCGGTGGCGAAGCCGCCGTCGCCGGGGGCGTCGATGAAGGTGCGGCCCGGGTTCTTGCCCAGCATGATCGGGTTCGGGCTGCCCTTGTCCAGGTTGCGCACGGCGTCCACCAGGCTGCCGTCGGCCAGTGCCATGTACGGGTGGGCGAGGTGCGCGTCGGTGAGCCATTGCGGCCTGGTGTAGAACGCGGTGCCGGTCATGCCGCAGCGCTTGAAGATGTTCTGCTCGACGTAGTCCCAGTACGTCATGCCGGTCACGGCCTCGACGATCTGCGCCGGGATGGCGATCTCGGAGCCGGCGTGGTCGGTGGGGGTGCCGACCGGGGCCACCAACTTCGATTCGCGGGCCCACGCCACGTTGTACTCGTGCACCTCCTGCCGGCTCTGGAAGATGCGCTGCACGTCCTCCGCCGGGGTGTCCATCCCGGAGGTGCCGGAGAGCATGTGATGGACGGTCACCTGCTCGGAGATGTCCCGGCGGAAGCCGGTCAGGTAGGTGCCGACCGTGTCCCACAGGTTGACCTTGCCCTGCTGCACCAGTTGCAGGATGGCGACCGCGCCGAACGGCTTGCCGGCCGAGCTGAGGGTGAACGCGGTGCCCTCCCGGTTGGGAATCCCGTTCTCCCGGTCGGCCAGGCCGTAGCTGCGGGACAGCACCGTCCGGCCCCGGTGTGACAACAGCACCACGCCGGAGAACTTGCCCTGGGCGGCCAGCTCCGCCACGTACCGGTCGTAGGCCCCGCCGGGAAGGGTGTCCGGCGGCAGGTCGGCGTCGGCCGGGGCGGCGTTGCCGATCCCGCCGCCCAGCAACGATCCGGTGGCCATCACCCCGGCCGCCGCCAGTCCGCCCCAGCCGAGCAGTTGCCGCCGGCCGACCCCACGTGCGGAATCCGAATCCACGATCACGGTCCTTTCCCGATCGGCGAACGGACCGTCGTCGCGGTCCATGCCTTCAACTGAAGACCGGTGACTGTTGCGACGCCGTATGCGGTTTTCGATATGCGCGCGATACGTGGAGCCGGCGGAGCATGGTCGGGCTGCCGGCTGGCAGCCCGACCACGGGCTCTGCCGGCGTGCCTAGGCCTTGCGCCCGAGGAACGCCAGCATCCGGGTCTGCTCGTCGGCCCCGTCCGGCGGCGTCAGCTCCGGCCCGAAGAAACCCGGTCGGCGCAGGACGTTCGCCCGTGACCACTCGAACGCCGCCGACACCGCCGCAGGGTCGAGGACAACCGGTCGGCCCAGTGCGTGGGCGATGTCCCAGGTGTGCGTGACGGTGTCGCTGAGCAGCAGCGTCACCACTCCCACCAGCGGAACTTCCCCGACTCCCGGGACCGACACCGGTTTGGCCAGTGTTTCCTCGGTGAGCGTCGCCGTGGCCGATTCGCGGGCCGCCCGCCACAACGGCAGCGGCTCACCCTCGGCCACCACGCCGGGATGTGCTGCGCCGGGGGCGCCCGCACGGTCGGCGAAGTCCTCGCCGGTCGCCCACGCCCGCAGCTGCCGCTGCGCCCAGATCACGTGTCCGGCCACGTCCCGCACCGACCACTCCGGGCAGGTCGACGGCGTTTCCCACTGGTCGGGCCCGACGCCGGCCAGCACCGCGTCGAACCCGTCCTGGGCGCGCCCGTACAGCTCCACCACGTTCATCGCTGATCCCCTTCTTGCCGTGCGTACACCCCAAGGACGAACGGCGGCGCCGGATCTGGACAGAACGCGGCGGCCGATTTCCGCCAGCTCGGGCCGAGCGCCGTGGGCAGACTCGGGGCATGACCAAGTACGACAGCCGGGTCGCCGCGGCGGACTGGGCGGCGGTGACGGCCGAACTCGACGACTACGGCTGCGCGCTGCTGCCGCGGCTGCTCACCCCGGCCGAGTGCGCGAAGATCATCGCGCTGTGGCGGTCACCGGAGCGGTTCCGCGCCGAGGTGAACCTGCGGCGGCACCGGTTCGGCGACAACGGCGACTACCGGTACTTCGCCGAGCCGTTCCCCGAGGCCGTGCACGAGCTGCGACAGGCGCTGTATCCACGGCTGCTGCCGATCGCCCGCGACTGGCACGCGCGGCTGGGCCGCGAGGCCGAGTGGCCCGACACGCTGGACGAGTGGCTGCGGATCTGCCACGACGCGGGGCAGGCCCGGCCGACCCCGATCCTGCTGCGTTACGAGACCGGCGGCTGGAACGCCCTGCACCGGGACCTGTACGGGGACAAGGTGTTCCCGCTCCAGGTCGTGATCAACCTCAACGCGCCGGGGGAGGACCACACCGGCGGCGAGTTCCTGCTCGTCGAGCAGCGGCCGCGGGCGCAGTCGCGAGGCACGTCAACGCTCATTCCCCAGGGCCACGGCCTGGTGTTCACCACCCGCGATCGTCCGGTCCAGGGCGCCCGTGGCTGGTCCGCCGCGCCCGTGCGGCACGGCGTGTCGGCCGTGCGGACCGGCCTGCGGCACACGCTCGGGCTGGTGTTCCACGACGCGACCTGACGTCATAGCGGGCGGCCGAGGGCGTCGGCCACGGCCGGGATGTTGACGTAGTCGCGCAGGTGGGTGATCCGGCCGCCGTGCGCGGTGAGCACGACGATGTTGGGCAACGCGAACTCCCCGGCCGCCGGGCTGACGCCGAGGGCCTCCTGCTCGACGATGATCGTGGCCGGATCGCCGGTGTCGTGGATCGCGATGGTGCGGTAGCCCTCGTACCGGAACGCCTTGGCCTGCCACACCTCGGTCGTCCAACGGATGATCTCCGCTGCGCCTTCCAGCCGCGTCGGCAGGCCCGGCCGGGTGAACGGGAACTCGTGGACCGCGTCGTCGGCGTAGACCTGACGCATCAGGTCGGCCGACTGCTCGACGGCGGCCCGGCGGAAGCGCTCCAGCACCTCGCGCGGACCGGCCGTGCGGCGGGCGATCACCTTCCGGTGGCCGATCCGCCAGCCGTCGGGGCCGCGCGTGACGGTGTCGTGGTAGACGACGCTGCCGGCGGTCCCGTCGGCGTTGACGCCGATGCCCTTGGCGCGCACGCCGGCCGAGGAATCGTCGACCTCGGTGATCACGATGTTGGTGACGTGGTGGGCGATCGGGCCGGTGGCGCCCTCGGCGGCCGCCCGCAAGGCGGCGATGCCGACCAGCGCGCCGCGGCCGAAGTCGCTCAGGTCGTACGTGACGTCCGGCGTGAACAGCTCGTCCAGCCGGTCCCACTCGCCGGCGTCGACGAGGTGGCCGTGCCGGTTGATCAGGTCGGTGATGTCGATCCGGTCCTGGTGGGTCAGCGTCATGGTTGTCCCCCGGCTAAGATGAGACGCAGTCCGGTTAGGTCACGACGGTAACGGACCATGTCCCCGGTTATCAAGGGTGGGTCGATGCGAGCGGATGCCCGGCGCAACTACGAGCGGCTGCTGGACCAGGCGCGGACGGCGTTCGCCGAGTTCGGCCCGGACGCCTCGCTGGACGACATCGCCCGGCGGGCCGGGGTGGCCAGCGGGACGCTGTACCGGCATTTCCCGACCCGGCTGGACCTGGTCGAGGCCGTGCTGGCCGGGCAGATCGTCGAGCTGGCCGAGCTCGGGCGCGGTGCGCTGAGCGCGGACGACGCGTTCGAGGCGCTGCGGACCTGGCTGCGGGCGACGATCACGTACGGCATGACCTACCGGGGCCTGGCGGCCGAGGTGATGAACTCGGCGCTGAGCAGCGACCTGCTGGCCGACCTGCACGCCCAGCTGTTCGAGGTCGGGGCGGCGTTGTTGGACCGGGCCTTCCAGTCCGGCGCCATCGTCGCCGTGGACGAGCAGGACGTGCTGGGCATGGCCGGCGCCATCGCCTGGACGGCGCGCGACGATGCCGCGCAGGCGGACCGGCTGCTGGGGCTGCTGATGAACGGCCTGCGTCAGCCATGACGAACACGCATGCCCGCTGTGCCACATTCTCGCTTTTCGCATGACCGGCCCGGGGCTTAGCGTTGATCTCATGACAGCGAAGGTTGCCCTGGTCACCGGGGCTACGCAGGGGCTTGGTCTGGCCTTGGTGGAGGGGTTGGCGCAGCGCCTGAGCCCGGCGGACACCGTCTACCTCACCGGCCGCAACATCGATCGTGTCACGGCGGCGGCCGAGGCGATCTCCGGCGGCGGCGCTCAGGTGCGCGGCGAGATCCTCGACGTCGCCGATCCCGATGGGCCGGCGCGCTTCGCGGAACGGCTGCGCGAGCGGCACGGCGGCGTGGACATCGTGTTCGGCAACGCGGTCATGCGCGTCGGGCCCGATGACGACCCGCGGGCGATCATCGATCCCTACGTCGAGGTGAACAACTTCGGCACCACGCGGCTGCTCCGGGCCTTCGCACCACTGCTGCGCGACGACGCCCGGATGATCGTCGTGGCCAGCTCACTCGGCCGGCTGCACTACCTGGCTCCCGTGCTGCACAACCGATTCGACGGCTTGGCCTCGCTGGACGAGGTCGACCGGCAAGTCGCGAGCTGGCGGGACGCCGTGCGCGACGGCAGCGCCCGCGGCTCCGCGTGGCCGGGCTTCGTCAACATCCCGTCCAAGGTCGCCCAGGTCGCCGCCGTGCGCACCCTCGCCGCCGAACGACGCGACGCCGACCTGGCCCGCGGCATCCTGCTCGCCGCCGTCTGCCCGGGCATGATCAACACGCCGACTTCCGGGCTGTGGTGGGACGTCTCCGCCGCACCCACACCCGCCCAAGCCGCCGTCGCGCTGCTGGATCTCGCGCTCGAGCCGGCCAAGCCCGAGCACTACGGCGAACTGCTGCGTGACGGCGAAGTCCTGCCCTGGCAGCCCTAGGCCTTGCCCCGGCTCAGGCGTTCGGTCGCCTGCTCCCGGAGCGCGGTGGTGGCCAGTGGGGCTTGGCCGTGCAGCGCCTCCCAGCGGGCGTTGTGCGCCGGGGTCCACAGGCTGGCGGTCCAGGCGACTTCGAGCTCCTCGACGGAGAAGGCGCGGCGGCGGAAGTCCTGGTAGGCGGTGAGGAAGGCCTCGGAGCTGGCAATGGGGGCCAGGGTGGGCTGCCCGGAGTTGGCGAACGCCCCGCTGGCCGCGCCGGCCAAGGCGGCTTCGGGCTGCCAGGTGAGGCTGTCCCAGTCGTGCACGAGATGAACCTCCCGGCCCTGCCAGCGGAGGTTCTGAGCCTCGAAGTCGCCGTGCCCGAGCACGCGGGGGAGATCGGCGGCGCGCAGCCGCTTGCGGACGCGCTCGGCGGTCTGGACGGCGTGCGAAGGGACAAGGGACTGGTCACGGGAGTCGAGGATCGGGATGGCCGGCCACAAGCCGGGATCGTTGTGGTCCCAACGGATCCAGCGCGGATTGGGCAGCGGGGGAGCGACGGTGACGGTGGCGAGCTCGGTTATCAGACGGGCGAAGACCTCGGCGTAGCGCACGGCGATGTCGGGACCGTCGCCGAGCAGGACCTCGCCGCCGGGGCGGAACTCCTCGGCGTGCACGGCCAGCTCACCGACCCGGATCACCGGAGTCAGTGGTCGTGCACAAGGAAACCTTCGCTCCGCCAACTGGCGCTGGGCCTCCACACAGGACGCCTCCCGGCCCTCGTCGGGGCGGGCCTTGACCACCACCTCGCGGCCGTCGGCCAGCCGCAGGCCGGAAACCGTCGAGATCGACGTCACCTCGAACAGCGTCGCCGCGGGTTCGCTCCCCAGATGCTCACGGCACCAGCTCGGCAGCCAGTTCATGCCGACGACTTAATCACGTCTCTTGGTGCGGGCCGTCCGTACGAGCACTGGTCATGCTCCCGTTCTCCGGTGAGGCTGGCCCCACCGGAGAACGGGGAGACCTCAGCTGCCGGCGGAGCCGGTCTGCACGGCCTTCCACTCGCCGTTGGTGACGGCGTAGGCGGTCAGCACCTTGTTCGTGCTGTCGCCGTACTGGTCGAAGCCGATCGGGCCGGTGGCGCCGCTGCCGGTGTAGGAGCCGAGGTTCTTGACCAGCGTGTCCCGCATGGAGCTGCTCCACGTGCCGTCGCCGACGGTCTTGGCGAGGCTGGCGATGATCGCGTTGGCCGCGTCGTAGGCGAAGGCGCCGTAGGCCGCGTACGGGTCCTTGTAGCCCTTGGCGTTGTACGCCTTGATGAAGTCCTGCGCGGTCGGCAGCTGGTCGGTCGGGGCGCCGACCGAGGTGGCCAGGTCGCCCTCCTTGCCGCCGAGGCTGATGAACTTCGGGTCGAAGTCGCCGTCGCCGCCCATCAGCGGGCCGGTGATGCCCAGGGTGGCGGCCTGCTTGGACAGCGGCCCGGCGACCGGGTACTCGCCGCCGAAGTAGATGGCGTCCGGGGCGGTCCGCTTGACCTTGGTCAGCACGCCGGAGAAGTCGGTGTCGGTGTCGCTGACCTGCTCGCGGTCGACGATGGTCGCCCCGTCCTTGGCCGCCTGCTTGGCGAACTCGTCGGCCAGGCCCTTGCCGTAGGTCTTGCCGTCGGTGATGATCGCGATCTTCTTCTTGCCGGCCTTGGTGACCAGGTAGTCCGCGCCGTAGGGGCCCTGGAAGGCGTCGGTGGTGCAGACCCGGAAGTAGGAGTCGAACTGGCGCTTGGGCGCGGCCGCGTTGTCGCCGACGGTCAGCGCCGGGTTGGTGTTGGCCGGGGACACCTGCGGGATCTTCTTGGCCGCCAGGATCGGCTGCACGGCCTGGGCCACCGAGGAGTTGTAGGTGCCGACCACGCCGAACACCGTGTCGTCGGTGGCCAGCTTGCTCGCGGCCTGGGCGCCGACCTGCGGCGTGGCCTGGTCGTCCTCGCCGACCATGGTCAGCTTGTAGCCCGGGACCGCGCACTTGGCGTTGGCCTCGTCGACGGCCAGCCCGGTGGCGTTGCGGATGCCGAGGCCGACCGCGGACAGGTTGCCGGTGAGCGGGGCCACCACCCCGAGGACCAGGTTGCCCTTGCTGGTGTCGCAGGCGCCGCCGCCGTTGGCCGTCGCTTCGGTCTTGTTCGTGGCGCATGCGGCCAGCAGCAGCAGAACGGCGGGCGCCACCGCGAGCCGTGCAACGCGAGATGACATCACAGAAAACCTTTCACACACTAGAAATAGACGCAGGCATCGCCGGCAGCCGAAAGTTCACGTGGTGGTGATCCGGCGGGCTTGTCGCAGCGGACGATCAGGTGTCCACGGCGACGCGAGCTTACGTCGGCAATCGCCCGGTGAGCATTGGTCGCCTTGCCGCCGACATCTTTGTCTGCACGATCGGTCAAACGGGTGATGCCGCTGGTCGAAACCGGTATCCGGTGGCCGAAAATCCGGGCTGTCGCCCTTGTGGGCAAGGAATGTCCTGGCCCGTTCGCGCAACGGGCAGCGGATCCGAACACCCCGATCCGGACCCGAACACCTCAGTTGTGGACATCAGGTTCCACAAAGGACAGCTGCCGCGGCTCCCGCACCACCATGTGAAAGTCGTTCAGCCACAAGGCGGGCACGTTCGACTCCCGTAGTCGGGGCAGATTCGCCGGCCAGGCCAGGACTTCGATTCGTACGACGCGCAGCCGTCCGTGCCCGATCCCGTGGAAGAACTGCATTCGGTGCCCCAGCATCCCGAATGCCGGGGCGACGAACGGCACGCGCGCCGACCATTTCGGACTGCCCTCGAACCGGACCTCCAGTCGACCGTCCTGCGCCGCCATCGTCAGTCCCCGGTCGCGCCACGTGAACGTGGCCGGCTGCTTGGGCAGACCCCAGATCCGCCGGCCGCCCCACAGCGATTCCGGACTGTCCACCCAGATCGCGTGCACCCCGAGGCCCACCCGGGCGCCGCGCCGCACCACGCTGCCGACGAACACCTCGTTGTAGCTGAGGGTGCCTCCGCGATACCGGACCACCGCGAGCACCAACCGGTTGCCGCCGATCGCTGTCAGGCCGTCGGGCGTCGGCAACGGCCCCTCCGTCGGCAGCGACGCGATCCACATCGTGCCGGTGGACCACCAGGGCGCGGGCGGATACGTCTCCATGCCCACGATGCTGCCACCGAACACGCGGTTCCGCCGCGGCGGACATGTCAATTCCGTGATCGCCGGTTCGCCCGGCTGGAGCACGGCGTTGTCCTGTTGTCAGACGTACTGTTCATGGGATGAATGTCCAGGTGAGGGCCGGGTTGCCGGGCATGTGTGCGGTCCTCGCGCAAGGGTTGACATTTGACTGCCGAATTGACGTTCAACTCGCGCGATGGGAGTTCGGTCAACGATGGTGAAATTGGGGCGGATCGCGGCCGCGGTGGCCGTTGCGACCGCGGCGGCGCTGGTCGGCACGACGGGCACCGCGACGGCGGCGGTGGCCAAGACGGGGCCGATCTCGGTGGCCTACGTCGAGGTCAACAACAACAGCATGGTCAACGTGGGCAAGTACACGCTGGCGAAGGGAGGCAACGTCTTCGACGTCGCGGTGATCTTCGCGGCCAATATCAACTACAACACCACGACGAAGTCGGCCTACCTCTACAACAACCCGAACGTGCAGCGCACACTGGACAACGCGGCCACCGAGATCCGGCCGCTGCAGGCCAAGGGCATCAAGGTGATGCTGTCGATCCTGGGCAACCACCAGGGCGCCGGCTTCGCCAACTTCCCGAGCCAGGCCGCGGCCAACGCCTTCGCCAGGCAGCTGTCCGACACCGTCGCCAAGTACGGCCTCGACGGCATCGACTTCGACGACGAGTACGCCGAGTACGGCAACAACGGCACCGGCCAGCCCAACGCCAGCTCGTTCGTCTACCTGGTCACGGCGCTGCGCAACCTGATGCCGAACAAGCTGCTCTCGCTGTACAACATCGGGCCGGCCGCCTCCCGGCTGAGCTACAACGGCGTGAGCGTGGACTCGAAGTTCAACTACGCCTGGAACCCGTACTACGGCTCGTGGGGCGTGCCCGGCATCAAGCTGCCCAAGTCCGGCCTGTCACCGGCGGCCATCGAGATCGGGGCCACGGCCACCAGCACGGCGACCAGCCTCGCCCAGCGCACCGTGTCCGAGGGATACGGCGTGTACCTGACGTACAACCTCGACGGGACCGACCGGCACACCTACATCTCCAGTTTCACCAACGCGCTCTACGGCAGCGCGGCGGTGTACAAGCCCTAGTCGGAAACCGGCTACCGCTCACACACGGGGTGGGCGGTAGCCGTCGACCTTGAGTCCGCGGAAGTCGAGCTTGTTCGCCGTCTTGCCGACGAAGACCAGGCCGCGGGCCTCGGTCAGGGCCTGCGGGAACGAGTAGTCGGGCTGGCCGAGCTCGGGCAGCCAGGTCCAACCGGCCGGCGCGAAGCTGAAGAACCGTTGCACGATCCTGCCTCCGGTGGCCGGGATCTTCGTGACCCACTTGTCGCCGCCGCTCCAGTGCGAGGCCGGCCGCAGCTGGACGTAGAGGTCGTCGGTGGTGCTGTAGGTCAGGGTGAAGCCCTTGGACCGGCTCAGGTCGGCCTGCGCCTCGAACTGGTTGCCCAGCCACAGCACGGCCACGTGCCACTCGGTGTTGAGGAAGGCCACCTTGGCCGCGTAGGCGTTGCCCTGGCGCACGAGCAGGCTGCCGGTCGCCGGCACGGTCGTGCCCTCGCCGGAGGCCAGCCACTGCGTGTATCCGTCGATCGAGGGCGTGCCGGGTGAGGCGTCGGCCGGCGCGCCGATCAGGGCCGACAGCACGCAGGCGAGCGCCACTAACGTCCTGGTGATCATGCTCCGGAAGCTAGCAGAACTCGGCGGCCGGGCCAGGGGGCCGATAACCTCCGGTTGATCTTCACGCTCCTCGGTGAGGCCCTGACCTGCGGCCCAACGCCACCGACCAGATCGCCGCCGCCCCCTGACCTGGCCGGCCCCGAACCGGTCAAGCCTTGGCGACCAGCTCCCGAATCCGCTCCGCCGAAGCCGGCACGGCCGGCGACTCGGAGAACCACCGCATGGCTTCCTCCTCGGACAACCCGGCCGGCGGTTCCTGGGCGTAGGCCATGGCGTATGCCGGCTTTCCGTTCTCGGTGCGCCAGCTGTCGGCCAACCCGCCGATGTCCACGGCGTCATAGCCGAGCCGGTCCAGCAGCGCGACAACGGCAGCCTTCGCCGCCGCGTCGTCCCCGGCGATCGGCAGCGCGCTGCGGTCGGGCGCGCCGGCCGGTCGGCCGAGTGAGGCGAGCGCCTTGTAGAAGATGTTGTTGAACGCCTTGACGACGTGCGCCCCGACCAGGTGCCGCTGCAGCAAGCCGCTGGTGGTCAGCTCGCCGGAGTCGAGTTCGGCGATGTGGCCGTCCCGCTGCGGGTAGTAGTTCAAGGTGTCGATCACGGTCTTCCCGACCAACCGGTCCGCCGGGAGCTGCGTGTAGGCATGCAGCGGAATGGTGGCGACCACGATGTCGCCGACCTCGGCGGCCTCGGCGGCGGTGGCCGCCCGGGCCCGCGAGCCGAGAGAGGCGACCAGGTCGGACAGCGTCTCCGGCCCACGGGAGTTGCTGAGCACGACGTCGATACCGGCGTCGACGGCCAGCCGGGCCACGGTGCTGCCGATCATGCCGGTGCCGATGAGAGCGAGCGTCACGATGTCCTCCAAGTGACAGTCGGATGTCACTTCGAACGCTAGCACAAGTGGCAGTCGACTGTCGGTTGCTACGATCACTGTGTGACCTCCGAGCGGACCACGCGCGCCGACGCCGTGCGCAACAGCGAGCGCATCCTGCGCGCGACGCGGGACGTGTTCGCCGACCTCGGACCGGACGCGCCGCTGGAGGAGGTGGCCCGCCGGGCCGGCGTGGGCATCCGGACGGTCTACCGGCACTTCCCCCGCAAGGATGACCTGCTCCAGGCGGTGGTGAACCTCAACGTCACGGAGGACCTCGCGGCGGCCATCGAACGCGCGGAGGCCGACGACAATCCCCTGCGCGGTCTGGTCGGCCTGGTCGAGGCGACGCTGGCCCTGACGGCGCGCGACCGCAACATCGTGACCGCCGTGAGCAACTCCACCGTCATCACGTGCGACGGCGCGGCCCCGTTGCGCGTCGCGCTGGCCGAGCTGATCGGCCGGGCCCAGCAGGCCGGTCTCGTCCGGGCCGATGTCACGGCGGAGGACGTGCTCCAGCTCCTGATGATGTTGACCAGCGTGGCCTACGCCGACGACGGTTGGCGGCGTTACGTCGCGCTCGTGCTGGACGCCCTCTCGCCCGCCGGCGCCAGCCCGCTGCCGCCGGCGTCGTCGACCGCCATGAGCTGCCGGGCCTTCCCGCTGCGCTGACCGGCGGCGAGCATCGCGCCGCCGACCGTGATCGCGGTGGGCCCCACGGCCAAGAACGCGACAGTCCCCCAGTCCGTTGTGGACAGTGAAGGAGTGGCGGTGCTCGGGATCAGTCTGTCGCGCTACGCGAAGCGCGGCTGAATCCGTCGAGCAGGGCGTTGAGGCCGAGCCGCCAGCGCCGGTCGATGGAGTGCCTGGCGCCGCCGAGCCGGTGCGCGTTCTCGGCCTTGGCCATGCCCTCGGCGTAGACGAACAGCACCAGCGCGATGTCGGTCGGGTCGCCGGACAGCAGGCCGGCGTCGACGGCGGCGCGGACGTGCCGGGTGAAGATCTTGCGGACCCGCACGCCGGCTCGGGTCTCCTCGGCGGTGGGGTCGAAGTCGGCGAAGGGCCGGGCGAACATGATCTCGGCCAGCACCGGGTTGCCGACGATGAAACGACGCAACGCCTCGGCCGGCTGCCGGACGGCAGCCAGTGGATCGGGGGTCTCCGGCAGCGCCGACAGTTCCTCGGCCAGCAGGTGGAAGCCATGGAAGAAGACCTCGCGCACGATGCCAGCCTTGTCGCCGAAGACCTCGTAGATGGCCGGTAGCGAGGCATTGGCCCGGCCGGCGACGGCCCGCGTGGTCAGCCCGGCCACGCCCTCCTCGGCGAGCACGGCGAGCGCACCGGCCAGCCCGCGTTCGCGAAGGTCTTCGGTGCGCTGCTTGACCCGGGGCACCTCGCGACCTTAGCACGCTCGTTACGTAACGTGGTTAGGCGCATACCGGCGCGCATCGGAATGCGGTACGCCAGCGAGATCCGCAACCGTGGCCTGATTGTTCCTCCGATGTCCGGCGGCGAATGCGAGCGTGCCACCGACAGTCGGGCGAGTTCACCGAATTCCCCCGTCGGGCGGCGCTGTCGGGCGGCCCTTTCGGGCGGCGGTGTGGCAGGATGGCTCCGCGGCGACGACCAACCCGGGGGAGAACGTGTCCTTGCGCTTCACGGTGTTCGGGGGCGTGCGCGCGTTCGACGGTGACGACGAGGTCGATGTCGGCCACGCCCGGCAACGCCACGTGCTGGCGGCGCTGGTGGTGGAGGCCGGCCGGAGCGTGTCGGCCGACGCGCTGATCGACCGGGTCTGGGGCGAGCGGCCGCCGCGCCTGGCCCGCGGCACGCTGCACAGCTACTTCTCCCGCCTGCGGTCGGCCGGGGTGCCGGTGGTCGCCGAGCGCGGCGGGTATTTCGTCGACGTTGCACCCGAGTCGGTCGACGCCACCGAGTTCCGGAACCTGATCGACGCGGCGGCCGATGCCGAGGACGACAAGGCGGCGGCGGTGTTGCTGAGCCGGGCGCTGGAGCTGTCGGCCGAGGAGGCGCTGCCCGGCATCGACTCGGAATGGGCGGTGCTGGTGCGCCAGGAGTTCGCGCGGCTGCGGTTCACGGCGCGGCTCGACCTCAACGACGTCGAGCTGCGCCGCCGCCGGCACAGCCAGATCCTGCCGCAGCTGGAGGAGCTGCTCGCGGCGTATCCGCTGGACGAGCGGCTGAGCGGGCAGACCATGCTCGCGCTGTACCGGGCCGGCCGGCAGGCCCGGGCGATCGCCGAGCACGGTCGGATCCGGACCCGGCTGGCCACCGAGCTCGGCGTGGACCCGAGCCCGCAGTTGCAGGCCGTCTACCAGCGGATACTCACCGGCGAGGCGGATATCGCGGCCGCGGTCACGGTGCCCAGGCAGCTGCCGGCCGCGGCGCCGTACTTCGTCGGGCGCGCCGACCTGCTGGCCCAGCTGGACGCCCTGACGGACGGCGGGACGCGGGTCGTCTCCGGCATCGGCGGGGTCGGCAAGACCTGGCTGGCGTTGCAGTGGGCCGGCCGTAACCTCGAGCACTTCCCCGACGGCCAGCTGTACGTGGACCTGCACGGTTTCGGCCCGGGTGAGCCGATGTCGCCCGACGCCGCCCTGCTCGGCTTCCTCCAGGCGCTCGGCGTGGAGAGCGCGGTGATCCCGGCCGACCGGCAGTCGCGGGCCGCGCTCTACCGCAGCACGACCGCCGGCCGGCGGCTGCTGGTCGTGCTGGACAACGCCGTCGACACCGCCCAGGTGGCGCCGCTGCTGCCCGGCGGCGGCTCGGTGCTGGTGACCAGCCGGAACCGGCTGGCCGGACTCGTCACCGCGCACGGGGCCCGGCCGATTCTCGTGGACGTGCTGGACGATGCCGACGCTCGCGATCTGTTCGCCCGCCAGCTCGATCCGCAGCGGCTGACCGAGCAAGCCCTCGACGACCTCGTCGAGCACTGCGCCGGCCTGCCGCTGGCGCTGGGGATCGTGGCCGCGCGCGTCGTCACGCAGCCGGACCTGCCGCTGTCCGAGCTGGCCGACGAGCTGCGCGACCAAACGTCCCGGTTGGACGGTTTGGACACCGGCGAGATCGATCTGAGCCTGCGGGCGGTGTTCTCGTCCAGCCTGCGGTCGCTGCCGCCCGACGCGGTCGAGCTGTTCACCCTGCTCGGCTTCGCGCCCGGCCCGGACATCAGCGTGGCCGCCGCGGCGGCGCTGGCCGGCGTCAAGGTCCCGGCGGTGCGAAACCTGGTGCGCCGGTTGGAGAACGCCAGCCTGATCGCCCGCACGCCCGATCATCGCTACCGCATGCACGACCTGGTCCGGTTGCAGGCGCGAGAACTGCCCGCCCCGAACCTGGCGGCCGCCCTGCTGCGAGTCGTCGACTTCTACCGCATGAGCGTCTGGCGCTGTGACGTCGCGATGCGGGCCAACCACTCGCTCCGGCCGTTGAAACCGTTGACGCTTGGCGTAGATCCGGTCGAGCCGTCCACTTTGGACGAAGCAATGGCCTGGTTCGACGCCGAGCACGACTGCCTGCTGGCCGCCGGCGAGCTCGCCGCCGACCGGGGCTGGTCCGAGGCGCTGACCGACCTCCTGGCCAAGTCCTCGGAGTTCCGGGTGCGGCGTGGGCGGTTCGTCGAATGGTTCGCACTCGGCCGTAGGGCCATCGAGCTGGCCGACCGGACCGGCGACGTCGACTCGGCCATCACGACCCGGCGGATGTTCGCCAGCGACGCCATTCTCGGCGGCGATCCGGCGTCCACGGTGGACTTTCTCGACGAGGCGCTGGCGATGGCCGAGAAACTCGACGACATCAGCCAGATGGCGCACACCCGGCACGTGCTCGCAGGGGCCTGGGAATACCTTGGCGACAACGAGAAGTCGATCGAGCACAACCTGCGGGCGCTGGAACTGGTCGACCCCGAGGACAAACCGCTGCTGTTCTGTCGCGCGTCGACGGCGTTGGCCTTCTGCCGCATCAGGATCGGCGCGATCGACGAGGCCGTGGCCGATCTCGAACGCTCGGTGGCGGTCGCCCGGGCCAACGACCTGGTCAGCGAGGAGGCCAACGCCGTCGGCCAGCTGGCCTGGATCGACAACTCACGGGGCGCGACCCGGCAGGCGACCGAGCGCATGCAGTGGGCGGTGGACACCGCCGCCCGGATCGGCAACGTCCACCTCGAAGCGATGTTCTGCGCCGACCTGGGGGAGTGGTATCGGACGCTCGGCGACGTCGAGCGGGCGCGGGCGATCTGGTCGCGGGGGCTGGCCCGGTACCGAAGCCTGCCCCGTGACCGGTTCGTCGACCGCATGGAAGCCGGCTTGGGCGGCCTGGGCTAGCGGATCCGGAACCGCCGCATCATCTTCAGGCCGGACAGCATGCTCGTGACGTACTTGTCCGGATCCTGGCCGGGGCGCGGCCCCATGACCTGCTTCTTCAGCACGGCCATGTTCTGCACGTCGGTGTACTTGAGCAGGCCCTGGTCACCGTGCCGGGCCCCGACGCCGGACTTCTTGAAGCCGCCGGACGGGGTGCCCTTGGCGGCGTAGGCGGTGGCCAGGATGTCGTTGATGTTGACGTTGCCGGACTCGATGCGCACGGCCACGGCCCGCGCGGCGTTGATGTCGCTGCCCCAGACCGAGGCGTTGAGGCCGTAGTCGGTGTCGTTGGCCAGCGTGATCGCCTCGTCGACCGTGCGGTACTTGTGCAGTGCGACAACGGGTCCGAAGGTTTCCGTGACACCGCAGAGCATGTCCTTGGTGACGCCCTCGAGGATCGTCGGCTCGAAGAAGGCCGGGCCGAGATCGGGGCGGGGCTTGCCGCCGCACAGCACGGTCGCGCCCTTGGCCACCGCATCGTCCACATGGGACATGACCCGCTTCATGTGCTCGACCGACACGAGCGAGCCCATCTCCGGGCCGAACTCGTAGGCGGCGCGGACGTCCAGGCTTGTCGTCTTGGCCAGGTAGGCGGTCTTGAACTCGTCGTAGCGGGACTCCGGCAGGTAGATCCGCTCGATGTGCATGCAGATCTGGCCGGTGTTGCCGAACGCGCCGAAGATCGCGCCCTGCACGGCGGCGTCCAGGTCGGCGTCGGCCAGCACGATC
This sequence comes from Kutzneria sp., assembly GCA_036403095.1. Classification (GTDB taxonomy): domain Bacteria; phylum Actinomycetota; class Actinomycetes; order Mycobacteriales; family Pseudonocardiaceae; genus Kutzneria. Next base: position 28,006 of record DASWRQ010000183.1, read on the forward strand.
ATCGGGTTCTTGCCGCCGAGCTCGAGGCAGCAGCCGATCAGGTTGCGGCCGGCCCGCTCGCCGATCACCTTGCCGGTGGCGGTCGATCCCGTGAACATGACGTAGTCGGCGTTGTCGATCAGGGCCGGCCCGACGTCCGGGCCCTCGCCGCAGACCACCTGGAACAGGCCCTTGGGGAGTCCGGCTTCTTCCAGCATCTGCACGCCGTAGAGCGGCGAGAGCGCGGTCTTGTTGTCGGGCTTGAGCACGACCCCGTTGCCGGCCATCAGCGCCGGGATCGCGTCGGAAATACCGGTGGCGAAGGGAAAGTTCCACGGCGCGATGATGCCGATGACGCCCTTGGGCTGGCGGATCTCGGTCGACGAGGTCAGCATCGGCACCGGCCCGCCGCGCTTGGTCGGCGCCAGCAATTTGGCCGCCCGCTTGAGGTAGTGGCTCATCACCATCGGCGGGTCGCAGGTCTCCTCGATGGCCATCAGCCGGTTCTTGCCGCTCTCCACCTGGATGAGGTCGGTGACCGTGCGGGCGTTGTCGACGAAGATCGTGTGGGCCCGCTTGAACACCGCGAGACGTTCCCGCACCGGCGTCGCGGCCCACGTCCGTTGCGCCGCACGGGACTTCGCGAACGCCTGCTCGACGTCGGACGGCGTGGACTGGGGCAGTTCGACCAGCAGCTTGCCGGTGTAGACCTCGGTGAGGCGCCAGGGACTGCCGCCCGGCACACGGGCGACGAGCTGCCGGAGGAAGGCGTCGGTGACGGACGCGGGACGGGTGAGCTGGACCGGGGTCAGGGTCATGATCCGCTCCCGAGCACGAGTCGCGCGCCCATCTCGCCGATCATGATGCAGGGCGCGTTGGTGTTGCCGCCGGTCACCGACGGCATGATCGATGCGTCGCACACCCGCAGCCCGTCGATGCCACGGACCTTGAGGTCCGGGCTCACGACCGCGAGCTCGTCCACGCCCATCCGGCACGTGCCGACGCCGTGGTAGACCGACGTCGCGCGGTTCAGGATGGCGTCCCGCAGCTCCTGGCCCCTGAGCTTGACGCCGGGGTGGATCTCCTCCTTGACCGCGCCGCCGAACGCCGGCGAGGCCATGATCTCCCGCACCATCTCGCTGCCCTCGGCCAGCACGTCGAGATCGGCGGAGTCGGCCAGGTACTGGAAGTCGATCAGCGGCGTCTCGGTCGGGTCGGCCGAGGCCAGCCGCAGCGTGCCGCGGCTGCGCGGGTAGATCAGCGTGGTCAGCACCGTCAGCGCCGGGCGCTTGTC
>DASWRQ010000184.1:0-26459 GCA_036403095.1 Kutzneria sp.
GGTCGCCGTGGTGGCCGTCGTCGGTGTCGCCACATCGGTGCTACGGGCCAACGTGCCCGGTGGCATGACCGCCGACCAGCTGAGCACCGCGTCCACCTCCAGCGTCGTGCCCACGACAACCGGCTGGACCTCGTCGGCCAAGGCCGACACCAAGGAGTGCGCCAACGGGATCAGCGTGCCCGGCGAACCCAAGGTAGCCCCGGTCGACGTGGACAAGATCAACGAGTCGCTGCTGGACGCCCTTCAGAAGGTCGCGCCCACGGCGTCGACGAAGATCACCCGCTCCACCGTGCTGCACAAGCCCACCAGCAGCGACTCCGTGCTGGCCAGCACCTGGGCCGACGTGATCGACTCCGGCGGCGGCGGCAGCGTGTACGTCGAGGTCCACGGCTTCAGCGGCACCCCGGTGCAGGCCGCCGACAGCGAGCGGTTCGTCGACGGCGAATGCACTCCGCCGCAGCGGCAGTCCTTGCCCGACGGCACCGTCATGCAGCTGTACGCCCCGCTGAGTTACGACCCCGGGCACCCGTCACAGGCGCTGCGCATCTACACGCCCGCGCACCGGCTGTTCATCGTCACGGCCGAGGGCTTCGCCAGCCCCGACTGGACCCAGGTGGCCGGCGCCGAGCCCGGCACGCTGGTCGTGCCCAAGGGCGCCGGCCGGCACTCGCTGCCGCTGACCGAGGACCAGCTCACCCTCGTCGCGCAGAGCGTCGCCGCCGCCGGCTGAGCCGGGGTTAACGCCGGTCCCACGCCGTCACGTGGCAGCATTCTGGGCATGATGCCGCAGGAGGTGCCGACCACGTCGGTCGACCAGGTGCCCGTGGACGCCGTGCTGCTCGATGTTCGTGAGGATGACGAGTGGGCCGCCGGGCACGCGCCGCAGGCCATTCACATCCCGCTCGGCGAGCTGGCCGAGCGCGTCGGCGAGGTGCCCCAGGACAGTGGTGAGGTGTACGTCGTGTGCCGGATGGGCGGTCGTTCCGCTCGGGCCACCATGTACCTCAACCAGAGCGGCTGGGAGGCCGTCAACGTCGCCGGCGGCATGCAGGCGTGGCACCAGCAGGGCTTTCCGCTGGTCGCCGCCGACGACGTCGTTCCCGAGGTGATCTGAGCATGGCCGGGCGGTGGCAGTGGGTGGCGACCCCGCCACCGCAGTCCGGCGCGTCCCGGGCCGTGCCCCGGCGGCCGTTGCCCTACACCGGGCCGCCGTCCTATCCGGTGCCGCCTCGGTGGGGTTTTCCGCAGCTCAGCTGGCGTTGGCCGGTGGCTTTCGGCCGCAAGGCCAAGCCCCAGCCGTTGGACCAGCTGCGCATGCTCTCCCGCAACCTCGTCGCCACGCTGTGGGTCACGACCGCCGCCCTCGGCGTCGCTGTCGTCGGCGAGGGGTGGCGTTATGTGTTGCTCATCCTCAGCCGCAGCGGCGCCCTGTCGCGGACCGTCGTCTCCTTCTCCGACGCCCTTGTCGTCACCTCCGGCGTCGTCTCCGGTCTCGCCGCCCTGGCGTCCCTCGCGCTCGCGGTGCTGTGGGTGCTCCGCGCCCGTGACGTCGCCTCCGTCGTCTCCGGGCAACGCCCCGCCCGTTCCCTTCGCGACGTGCTCATAGGCCTGCTCGTGCCCGGCCTCAACCTCGCCGTCGCCGGCTCCATCCTCGGCGAGCTGGAACACGCCGCCGCCCGCAAGCCCGTCGACCAGCGCCCTCGGCCCTCTCGCCTGCTGCTCATGTGGTGGGCCGGCTGGGTCGTCGGCGAGCTGCTGTTCGCCGTCGTCTGGCTGGTCAACCTCTTCGGCACCAGCGTCCAGTCCTTGGCTGACGGCGTCGAGCTGCACCTGCTCGCCGACCTCGTCGCCGCCTTCGTCGCCGCCACCGGGGCGCTGTTCGTCAGCCGCATCACCCAGCTGCTCGAGCCCGTCGACCCCGCCACCGTGCATCGCCTCCGGGTCGTCAAGGTCACCGACGCCCCCGAGCCGCCACTGCGCACCTTCCGCCCCGCCGGCTCCCCGCGCTAGTCCGCAGAAGAGCACCACCCACCACTCCCGGCAGGGTTCCGGCAAAGTCGGTGGGCGATCCCTGATCCCCACCGTGTTGGCCGCGCTGCCCGCATTGGCCCGGACATGATCGCTGACCTGCGGCGATATTCGGTGGCGTGCCTGACCCGCGGCGGCGGCGCGGGATCCGACATCCGATCGGCAGCGTGCTGGCGTTGCCCGCCAGGTTGCGCGGATCATCCGGCGTCGCACCGACAACGCCACCGGGAAGGACATGGCCCAGACCGGCTACGTGGTCACCAGCCTGCCCGCCGACCACGCTGATCCCGCCCCCGCATCGCCGAACTCGTGCGTGGCCACCGGCAGATCGAGAATCGACTGCACTCCAGTCCGTGATGTCAGCTTCGGCGAAGACGCCTCCCAGGTCCTGACCAGACACCCGCCCCGGGTGGTGGCCAGCCTGCGCAACCTCGCGATCTCCGCGTTGCGCCTGGCCGGGCACGGCAACATCGCCGCGGGGGCTGCGGCACATGGCCCGAGACTCGCAACGACCGTTCCACTCCCGGGGGGCGTGCCCAGTCCCATCCTATCGCCCCATCAAGATCGATGATCTTGGAAGGGGCGTGCCTGTGGATAACTCGGTCCCTGTGGACAGCCGGTGAATTAGCTGGTCAGGCGCAACGAGCTCAGGCCGCGGATGACGAACTCGGCCCGACGGACGGGTTCGGTGGCGAGTTGGAGCTTGGGCAGGCGGTGGGTGAGGGCCTCGAGCGTGGCCGACACCTCGATGCGGGCCAGCGGCGCGCCGACGCAGTAGTGGATGCCGGCGCCGAAGCCCAGGTGGGGGTTGGGCGAGCGGCCGATGTCCAGGACGTCGGGCTGGGCGAAGACGAGCGGGTCGCGGGCGGCGGCGCCGAGCAGGGCGGCGATCTTGTCACCGGGCCGCAGGGTGACGCCGGCGATCTCGACGTCGGTGGTGGCGGTTCGCTCGAACAACTGCAGCGGTGAGTCGAAGCGGATCAGTTCCTCGACGGCGGTGGGCAGCAGCCCGGGATCGTCGACCAGGCGCTGCCACTGGTCGCGGTGGCGCATCAGGGCCAACACGCCGTTGCCGATGACGTTGACGGTGGCCTCGTGCCCGGCCATCAGCAGCAGCACGGCGGTGGCGACGAGCTCGTCCTCGGTCAGCTTGGCCCCGTCGGCGTCGGTCTCGGCGACGAGGTCGCTGACCAGATCGCTGCCGGGGGCCTTGCGCCGCAACGAGATCAGCTCGCGCAGGTAGGCCACGAACTCGCCGGCGGCCGTCTCGGCCTGCACCCGCTGCTCGTCGGGCAGGCCGAACTCGTACATCTTGACGATGGCGTTGGACCACGGCTGGAGCAGCGCCCGGTCGGCGGCCGGCACCCCGAGCAGCTCGGCGATCACCTCGACGGGCAGCGGGGCGGCGACGAGTTCGAGCAGGTCGGCCTGCCCATCGGCGTCGATGTGCGCGGCGACGTCGTCCACAAGGCGGGCGGCCAGCTCGGCGACCCACGGGCGCAGCCGTTCGACGTGTCCACGACCGAAGGCGCCGGCGACCAACCGCCGAAGCCGGGTGTGCGTGGGCGGCTCGTTCTCCAGCAAAGAGTTGCGGTGCAGGAGGTTGAACGCGGCGAAGGCGTCCACCGGCTTGACGTCCGACCAGATCCGGCCGAGGCCGCGATGGCGGAGGACGGCGGCGGAGGCGGCGTGCGAGAGGGTGACGGGCAGCCCGAAGTCGGCATGCTGGTGCACCTCGCCCTCGACGCGCATCTGCGCGAACACGGGGTACGGATCCGCGATGAAAGCCGGGTCCTTCGGGTCGAACGTCGTCATGGTGACCGACGGTAATTCGCTCACCCATCGGTGGTCCAGGGTTGGCCCGGTCACCTGTCGTTCATCCGATTGCCTCATGATGCCGCACGTGAAACCCGAGATCGTGGCGCACCGGGGCGCCTCCGAGCACCGCGCCGAACACACGAGAGCGGCCTACGAACTTGCCCTCCAACAGGGCGCGGACGGCCTCGAATGCGATATTCGCCTGACCAGGGACGGCCACCTGGTGTGCGTGCACGACCGCAAGGTCGACCGCACTTCCTCGGGCCGGGGCGTGGTCAGCACCCTCACCCTGGCCCGGCTCAACCAGCTGGACTTCGGCCGATGGCATCACGAGCTGCCCGAGTCGGCCGACGAGCTGATCCATGAGCCGCTCGCGCAGCCCTCGGCCGACGAGCACGACCGCGGCCTGCTCACCCTCGAGGACCTGCTCGGGCTGCTCAAGGACACCCCCCGGCCGGTGAAGCTGTTCATCGAGACCAAGCACCCGGTCCGCTACACGGCGCTGGTCGAGGCGAAGCTGGTCGCGCTGCTGAGTCGGCACGGCCTGAGCGCGCCGGCCAGCAAGGAAGAGTCGCGCGTGGTCGTGATGTCCTTCTCCCGCATGGCAGTGCGCCGCGTACGCCAGCACGCGCCCCTGCTGCCGACCGTGCTGCTGCTCGACAAGCTCCCGGTCGGCCTACGCCGTGGGGAACTGCCTGACTGGGCCGACATCACGGGTCCCGGCATACACCTGCTGCGCGCGGATCCGGACTACGTCGCGCGCTGCGCCGAGCAGGGCCGCGACACGTACTGCTGGACGGTCGACGAGCCCGCCGACATCGACCTGTGCCAGCGTGCCGGCGTGCGCTACCTGGCCACCAACGCCCCCGCACGCACCCGTCGCCACCTGGAGGCCGAGCCGTCGGCTACGGTCGCCCAGTCCCTACCCGGGGAGTGACCCGGGCCCCACTGCGAGGAGGAACCGTGTCCAGGCGGACGGCTGTCAAGCGCGCGGCGAAGACAACGGACACGGCCGACGGGATCAACCCGCGGCAGGCGTGCCCGTGTGGCTCGGGCAAGCGGTACAAGGCGTGCCACGGCCTGGCCGGCGGTCCGGCCGATGTCATGGTGGCGCGGCCGTTCGAGGGCCTGGCCGCGGAGCCGGAGCTGATCGCCCTGCGCGAGTTCGTGCCGTCCGCGACCGCGCTGCTCACGCTGGCCGAGCCGCACGAGCGCAGCGTCACCCTGGCCACCGTGCTGCCGATGGCCGCCGCCGCGCTGGTCCGCTCCGACGGCACCGCGTTCGTCGGCCTCCAGGTGCAGACCCGCTCCGGCGACCTGTCCCGCGACCTGGCCCGGGCCATCCGCTGGGTGCTGACCGCCGAGCCGGGCGACGCGCTGCCGGTCGTGGGTGTCGACGACGGCGCCGAGCCGGGACGGCTCCAGGACGTGCTCAAGGTCGACGAGCCGCTGGAGCCCGTGCTGCACGAGGACTTCGCCTGGTGGCTGCCGGCGGACACGCAGCCGACCGGTGACGTCGCGCTCTCCCTGGAGCGGGCAAATGCCGCGATCATGCCCAGCGCCCGGCTGACCGGCGACGGACTCAGCGCCGCGTACTGGGTGGACGCCGGCGACAAGGCGCACCTGCGCTGGGTGCGGCCGGAGCCGGAGGAGCAGCTGCTCAAGGCGATGGCCCGGCTGGCCGCCCGCGACGAGCTGCACCTGGGCGACGGCTCCCGCTATGCCGGCTCGTTCCGGGCGCACGGCCTGCTCGTGCCGGTCTGGGACCTCGACCCCGAGCTGCACGTGCGCGAGTGGGAGCCGGGCGCGGAGGCCCTCGGCAGCCGCCTCACCGAGGCGTTGGCTGTGGACAGCGAGCTCAGCTCGGCCGAGCACCGCGCGCTCGACGGTCTGCGCGGACGCCAGGTCACGCTGCGCTGAAAGCCTTTGCCCACAGCGGCGGCCGGTTGTCCACAGCGACCAACGGCTGTCCACAGGAGGATGTGGATAACTCGTGATCTTGCACATCTGCTCGCGGGACGAGTGGGACGCGGCCGAGCAGGAGGGCGCCCTGGTGCCCGCCTCGCTGGACGAGGTCGGCTTCGTGCACTGCTCCGACTTCGGCACCGTGGCCCTGCCGGCCAACGCGCTGTTCGCCGGCCGTGACGACATGCTGCTGCTGGTCATCGACCCGGCGGCGCTGGACGCCCCGGTGCGCTGGGAGGCGGGCGTGCCGCCGCACCCGGCCGGCATCTGGTTCCCGCACGTCTACGGGCCGATCAACGTCGGATCCGTGGTGGCCGCGGTCGAGTTCCTGCCGACGGCCGAAGGTGGTTTCCGCCTGCCCAAGGAGTTGGCCGAATTGTAACCTTTCAACGTCGCAACCTCGGGCCCGCTCGCGCGACCTTCTAACAGTTGGTCAAGGGGAGGGGATCAGGAAGTGGGCGCACCACTGAGGCTTTTGGGGGCGGAGAGCAGCGGCACCTGGACGGTCGTCCCGGCGCAGCGAGAGGTCCGGTCCACCGCGACGGCGGTCGACACCGATTTCGCCGAGTTCGTCAGGACGGCCCTGCCGGGCCTGCTCAGATACGGCCACGCGCTGACCGGGAACCCGCACGACGCGGCCGACCTCGTGCAGACCGTGCTGGAGAAGATCGGGGCGCGGTGGCTGGGCCGCCGGGCCTTCTGCGACGAGCCGTTGGCCTACGTGCGCAAGGCGATGGCCAACGCGCACGTCAGCATCTGGCGGCGGACCCGCCGCGAGAGCCTGGTCGCCGAGCTGCCCGACAACGCCTTCGAGCAGTTCGACCGGCTCGACAACGAGCCGTTGTGGCAGGCTCTGCGGGGATTGCCGCCGCGGCAACGCGCGGTCATCGTGTTGCGTTACTACGAGGGGCTGTCCGAGGCGGAGATCGCCGAGGCGCTCGGCATCAGCAAGGGGACGGTGAAGAGCCAGGCCAGCAAGGCGTTGAGCACGCTGCGATCGAGCCTGGCGGGGAGGTGACCGGTGGACATCGACGACGAGCTGCGCAAGCTCTTCGCCGACGATCGCCTCAGCGTGCCCGTCCGGCCGGAGGCCGACGGCGTCATCGTCACCGGGGCGCGCCGGGTCCGTCGGCGTCGGGCCGGCATGGTCTTCGGTGGCGGGATGCTGTCGGCGGCCACCGTGCTGGTCGCCAGCACCGCCTTCGGCGTGGCCGGTGACTCGCCGCCGCGTGTCCCGCTGGCCGCCGCCGAAAGTTCGGGGCTGACCACGACCACCGAGTCGCCCAGCCCGAGCCCGTCGACCATCGAGCGGATCACCAGCGTCGCGCCGCCGCCGGTCACCACCGAGCGGCGGACCACCACCAAGCCGCCGCCGACCACCACGACAACCACAACGACGCCGACCAAGGCCAAGCCGCCGACGACACCGCTGGCCTTCGGTCCCACCGCCGTCGGCTCGCTGCGGCTCGGCATGTCCATCGACGAGGCGGTGGCCGCCGGCGTGATCCAGCCCGGCACCCCGCCGCCGGCGCCCGTGGCCGGCTGCCAGGGCTACGACTGGCTCGGCCGCTCCGCCGCGCCGTCGGCGTCCCCACTGCTGTTCTCGCCCACACTCGGTCTGGTCCGCATCGGCGGCCGGGTCGACGCCGAGACGCCCGAGGGCATCTACGCCGGCTCCTCCGACGAGGACGTCCGGGCCGTGTACCCGAACCAGGCCAAGTCGCACACCGGCGCCAACGAGTGGGTCGCCCCGGTGCCCGGCAACCCGAGCGCGAACTACTGGCTCGTCCTCAGCAAGCACGTCGTCACCGACGTGCGGCTCGAGCTCGCCGCGCAGGACTGCTACCAGTAGGCCGGCCCACCCACCACCGGCGGCCGGGGTGGGCCGGGCCGCGGCTCAGAGCGCGCCGCCGGCCACCCTCGGCGCCGTCGGGTCCGTACCCTCGGCGCCCACGTTCTCGCGGCTGAGGAAGTCCTCGATGTGGAAGACGTTCGTGCCGGCGCGGTCCACCGTGTGCAGCAGGGTCGACATGGAGGCGATCTCCTCGACCTGCTCCTTGAGGAACCACTGCATGAACTGCTCGCCCAGGTAGTCGCCCTCGTCGCGGGCCGCTCGGGCCAGCGTCGTGATCTCCTCGGTGACCGTTCGCTCCTGCTGCAGGGCCAGCTCCACCGGCTCGCGCACGTTGTCGAAGTCGTTGCGCACCTCGCCGACCGCCGGGATCGCCACGCGCACGTCGTTGTCCAGCAGGTACTGGACGATCATCATCGCGTGATTGCGTTCCTCGAGCGACTGGCGGTAGAAGTGCGTGGCCAGCCGGGGAAGGTCCTCGCTGTCGAACCAGACCGCGATGGCCACGTACTGCTGCGCGGCCGTGAACTCGTTGCGGATCTGCTGCTTGAGCAGCTCGTGGAACTTGGTAGTGGTGTTCGGGGACATGTCAAGAACGGTACCTCGAACGGCGCAGCACAAATCGGTCGCCGAGCCGGTTGTCCCCCGCCGTGGTGAGTCCCTGTGGACAACCTGGGGATGGCTGTGGACAACCTGGTGACAGCCGGTGGACAGCAATCGTGTCCGAATCGTGAAAACCCCGGTGAACAGCGCATTCAGGCGCTCATTCACCGGGGTTGGCTGTGCACGGCAGTTGCCCTCAGGCTGTGGACAACTACGCCGATGCCGCCGCGCTCACCCGGTCGAACACCATCAGCGGGCCCGCCGGCCGCCCCGTCAGCCGGTTCAGCTCCGGGTGCAGCCGGTCCACCAGCTCCGCCGGCAGCGCCAACACGTCCGGCCGGACCGTGACGATCTTCGGGTGGCCCAGCACGACGTCGTCCCACTCCACGTCCTGCGAGCCGCCCGACCGGTCCACCACGAAGCCCACCGTGTTGGTCGCGTCCTCGTTGAACAGCTCGATGATGCCCGTCACCAGTTGGTGCTGCTCCACCGTCGACAGGCCGTCCAGGTCGAACTCCTGGGCCACCACTTCCTCGCTCACCCGGCGGAACCGGCAGTACAGCGCCGTCTCCTCGTCGAGCCAGTACTCCACGTCCACCGCCGCCGACTCCGTCAGCGCCAGTCGCTCCAACAGGCCCGCCCGCTGCGTCTGCGGATCGGGCAGCGCCAGCCCCAGCGACTCGATCCGGGCCACCGTCCGGTCGGCCCGAGCGGTCGACCAGCCGTTCTCGTACCAGTGGATGAAACCGCTCACCCGATGGCTCCTCGCTCTCTCGCCTGCCGTGCCGCAATGTCTACCCCGTCACCCCACCGAGGGTTCACCGCGGGGCGGCCCAGCCGACCAGCCTGATCAAGAAGCCAGCGGCCCTAGGCGCGCTTGGCAGCGAGCCTGAGAGCCTCCTGGGTAGTGGGGTCTCGGGCTTCGCGCTGTTCAGGCCTGTGATCACTCGATTGTGCGGTGCCTTGGACGACCGCTGCCTGCTACGCTCACCATGGAGCCGGACGGTCTGCGGACGCCTCCGGAAGTGGACCCGGGTATCCCGCGTTGTCGTGGGCGCCCGGGTTTCGCGCTATTCGGGCACGTGTCGGACCTCGATCACGTGCGCCGCGCAGAGGATCTCCCATGGCTCCGGTTCGTCATGATGATGTGCGGCGATGTAGGCGCCCGCGATGAAGTCCGCGACCCAGAGGCCTGGGTCAGCATCCTTCACCTTGTGGTCGACCGGCATCGCCGCGTCGATTCGGTGTGACCGCCGCAGGCGATCGCGAGTGCGTCGGTCGTGCCGATCGCCGGCCTGCCGCGATTCCATGACCACTCGCGTCGCGCGTTCGATGTGCTGTAGGTGTGGCAGCAGCGCCACCAGCAGCTTGGCCCGCGCTGCCTCTTGGCGGGTCTGGTCGGTCGGGGTGGACATGAAGATCGAGCCGATCAGTGGCAACGGCGCAAGCGCCTCGGCGATCTTGATCCGGCGGTCGCGGGTCTCGTCATAGTGATGGAGCCAGCGTTGTGCCGGCAGCAGCAACCCGCTCATGGTCGTGGCCACGAGTGCGTGGTCGGCTCCGTCGGCCAGGACGGCGGCAAGTCCGTAGAGCCGGCGGCCGTCGTGCAGGCGGGTTCCTGTCTCGTCGATGTGTGCGTAGATCTCCACCCGATCCCCTTGCTGATCAATCAACCAGCGTAGCGGTCAGGAATCGCCAACACGTTCGAGTGAATTCGCTCAAGGTGACAGGAAACTCTTACTCAGATTGGCTCTCAATCAGAGGTACATTCGAGGAGTGATCGCTGATGAGCTGATGGCCACCGTGACGGGGCTGAAGCGGGTGGTGCGCCGGCGGATGCAGGCGGGGCGGCCGGAGCCGAGGTTGCGGGGGGCGCACACGGAGCTGCTGCGGGTGGTGCGCAGGACTCCGGGCATCGGGGTGGCGGCGGCGGCGAAGGAGCTGCATCTGGCCGGCAACACGGTGAGCACGCTGGTGAATCAGCTGATCGACAAGGAGTTGCTGCGCCGGGAGACGGATCCGAACGACCGGCGGGCGGCGAGGCTGCATCTGACGCCGAAGGCGGTGAAGCGGCAGGCGGCGTGGCGGGAAGAGCGCACGAAGTTGGTGGAAGGGGCGCTGGCGGAGCTGGCCGAAGGGGAGCGGGCGGCGATCGAGAAGGCGTTGCCGGCGCTGCGGAAGCTGCTGGACGCACTGGGCGGAGAAGGGACAGCCGCATGACGGAACTGGCGGTGAGCTGCACGGACGTCCGACACGCCTTCGGGGACACGGTGGCGGTGGACGGCGTGGACCTGGACGTGCGAGCGGGTGAGGTGTTCGGGCTGCTGGGCCCGAACGGCGCCGGCAAGACGACGGCGATCCGGATGATCACGACCCTGCTGCCGTCGCCGCCGGGCCGGATCACGGGTGTTCGGCCGGGACGTCGCCCACGGCACGATGGCGGTGTGCAGGCTGATCGGCTATGTGCCGCAACAGCTTTCGGCCGATGCGACGCTGACCGGTCGGGAGAACGTGGCACTGTTCGCGCGGCTGTTCGACGTGCCGCGCAGGGATCGGCAGTCCAAAGTAGACGGATCGCTGGACGCGGTCGGGCTGCTGGACGTGGCGCAGCGGCAGGCCGGCACGTACTCGGGCGGCATGATCCGACGGCTGGAGCTGGCCCAGGCCCTGGTCAGTGCCCCACGGCTGTTGGTGCTGGACGAGCCGACCATCGGCCTGGACCCGATCGCCCGCGCCGATGTGTGGGAACGGATCCAACAGGTGCGGCACGAGACCGGCATGACCGTGCTGGTGACCACGCACTACATGGACGAAGCGGACGAGTTCTGCGACCGGATCGCCCTGATGCACAAGGGAAAGCTCACGGACATGGGCACGCCGGCCGAGCTGCGCGCGGCCCTGGGGCCGGACGCGACGTTGGACGACGTGTTCCGCGCCAGCACCGGCGGCGACCTCGGCAGTGACGCGGCCAAGGGCCTGCGGGAGATCCGCGCAACCCGGCGCACGGCCCGCAGGCTCGGGTAGCAGGCCCGAATCAGGTCGAGGCAAAGCGTTCGAAGGTGGCTTGGCGAAAGGGGATCGGGATGGCGGTGACGACCACGGCGCCGGGGCTGGCGCTGTTGCTGGTGCGTAGGATCGGCACGATGTGCCTGGTGGAGCTGCAGAAGCTGCGGCACGACCGGACGGAGCTGGTCACCAGGGCGATCCAGCCGGCGCTGTGGCTGCTGATCTTCGGCGAGACGTTCACGCGGCTGCGGGTGATCCCGACCGGAAACCTGCCGTACCTGGACTATCTGGCGCCGGGAATTCTGGCGCAGTCGGCGCTGTTCGTGTCGATCTTCTACGGCATCCAGATCATCTGGGAGCGCGACGCGGGGGTGCTGTCGAAGCTGATGGTGACACCGACGCCGCGGGCGGCGCTGATCGCGGGCAAGGCGTTCGCGGCGGGGATCAGGGCGATCGCGCAGGCGGTGGTGGTGCTGGTGCTGTCGGCGATCCTGGGCGTGACGCTGACGGCGAATCCCCTGAAGCTGCTGGGCGTGCTGGTGGTCGTGGTGCTGGGGGCGGCGTTCTTCTGCTGCCTGTCGATCACGATCGCGGGCATCGTGATGAGCCGTGAACGGCTGATGGGCATCGGCCAGGCGATCACGATGCCGCTGTTCTTCGCCTCGAACGCGCTCTACCCGGTGGACCTGATGCCGGGCTGGCTCCAGGTGCTCAACCACATCAACCCGCTGAGCTACGAGGTCGACGCGCTGCGGGGACTGTTGCTGGGCACGCCGGCGACGCTGGCGCTGGACTTCGGCGTGCTGGTGGGCACGGCGGTGTTGGGCATCGGGGTGGCGTCGGCCCTGCTGCCCCGGCTCGCCCGCTGAACACGGCGGCAGGCTTCGGGATCGATGGCCATAGCGGTCATGGATGCCGCGCTGCCCGGTTCGTCCGTTGCGGACGAACCGGGACAGCGCAAGGGATCAGCGGGTCCAGCCGGGGCCCCAACCGCCTTCGATCTGACGGCTGCGCTGCAACAGCGCCATCCCGCCGTACGGGTAGTCCACGGTCGGCTCGCTGGCGGTGCTCAGCCGCTCCATCTCCTTCTCGGACAGCATGAGATCGGCGGCGGCCATGTTGTCGGCGAACTGGGCCTGGGTACGGGCGCCGATGATGACGGAAGTGACCTGCGGCCGGCCCTTCACCCAGGCCAGCGCGACCTGGGCGGGGCTGGTCTCCCGCTCGGCGGCGATGGTGCGCACGGTCTCGATGACGTCCCAGGTCCGCTGCTCGGCGTTGCGCTGGGCGAAGAAACTGCGGGTGCCGGCGTTGGCCAGCCGGGTGTCGGCCGGCGCCTCGGCGTCGCGCTGGTACTTGCCGGTCAGCACGCCGCCGGCCAGCGGCGACCAGGGCAGCAGCCCGAGGCCGGTGGACTCACAGGCCGGCACGATCTCCCACTCGATCTCCCGGCTGAGCAGGTTGTACTGCGGCTGCAGGGTGACGGGCCGGATCAGACCGCGCGCGTCGGCCAGGTCGACGGCCTTCTGCACCTGCCAACCGAGGAAGTTGGACAGGCCGTAGTAGCGGATGCGGCCGGACCGCACGGCGCCGTCGAGGAACTCGAGCGTCTCGGCCAGCGGCGTCAGCGGGTCCCAGGCGTGCACCTGGTACAGGTCGATGGTGTCGACGCCGAGCCGACGCAGCGACGCGGTCAGCGCCTGCTCCAGGTGCCGCCGGGACAACCCGACGGCGTTCGGGTCGGTGGGGTCGGTCGGGAACCGGCCCTTGGTCGCGACGACCATCCGGTCGGTGACGTCGCTCGGCCGCGACGCCAGCCACTTGCCGACGATCGTCTCGGAGACGCCGCCGGCGTACACGTCCGCGGTGTCGAGCAGTGTCCCGCCCTCGGCCGCGAACGCGTCGAGCTGAGCGAACGAGCCGTCCTCGTCGGTCTCGCGGCCGAACGTCATGGTGCCGAGCGCGAGCGCCGACACCGAACAGCCGCTGCCGCCGAGCCTTCGATACTCCACAATGGACTCCCCAGGCGTTGAATGTCCTACGAATTCCATTCTGGCCCTGGAGTAACTCCATTTGCAGGATAATTTCTACAATGCGTCCCGCAGCACGGGGCAGGACATGCAGCGCGGCCCGCCTCGCCCGGAACCCAGCTCGGAGCCGCTGATCCGGAGCACCTCGATGCCGGCTTCCTCAAGCCGCACATTGGTTTCCACATTTCGCTCATAGGCGACGACAACACCGGGCGCGACGGCCAGGGTGTTGTTGCCGTCGTCCCACTGCTCGCGTTCCGCGGTCACGGCGTCGAGCCCGGTGTCGATCACCCGCAGCCGGTCGATGCCCATCGCGGTGGCGGCCGCGGACAGGAACGGGGACGGCCCGTCCACACTGACGCCGCCGGCGCCGTCGGGCCGCAACGTGAAGGCGGACAGCGAATCGCGGATGGCCGGATACATCACCACGGCGTCCCGGTCGACCATGGTGCACACGGTGTCCAGGTGCATGGTGGCGCGTTCCTGTGCGATCGGCACGGCCAGCACGGTGTGCGCGAGACCGTCCAGGAACACCGAGCGGGCGAACGACTCGGCGCCGGCCGGCGTGGTGCGCTCGCCGACGCCGATGGCCAGCACGCCCTGGGCCAGCAGCAGCACGTCGCCGCCTTCCAACGGCGCCGAGTGCGCACCGTAGGCGCGGGAGGTCTTGGCGAAGCGGGGGTGGTACGCGTAGATCAGGTCGGTGATCGAGGACTCGCGGTGGCGGGCCGGCATCACCAGTGACGACACGGCGACCCGGTCGGCGACCCAGGCCGAGGAGTCGCGGGTGAACAGCAGGTTGGGCAACGGCGCGATGGCGAAGTCGTGCGGCTGGTGCATGTGCCGCACCAGCGACGCACCCTCGGCCGCCGGCAGCTCCTCGAACGTCATGCCGGCCATCAACACGGTGGCCAGGTCGGCCGGACCCAGCGTGGACAGGTGTGACCGCAGCGCGTCGGCCAGGTCGATACCGAGCTGCCGCTCGTCGACGGCGGCGTAGATGCCGGCGGCCCGGGCCCGCTGGTCGTCCAGCGAGGTCCGCAGCAGGTCGGCCAGCAGCAGCACCTCGACGCCGCGGGCGCGCAGCGTCTCGGCGAACGCGTCGTGCTCCTCCTGGGCCCGGCCGACCCAGGGGATGCCGTCGAACAGCAGCTGGTCGTTGTTGCGCGGGGTCAGCCGCTTCAGTTCCAGGCCGGGCCGGTGCAGCAGCACCGTGCGCAGCGGCCCGACCTCGCTGTCGACCCTCGGCGCGGGCGAGAAGTCCGTGGCAGAACTGGTGTCTGAGGTCACGGCCTCGAGGGTAACCACGCGACAGTGGATTTGTCGCCCCCAACCCAGGTATTACGGCGATTTCAGAAACGGAATGACGTTCTGAGCAACGGTTCGTTAAACAAAAGTGCCGCTGGAGCAGCGATTCGTTGTCGTCACAATCCGGGGATGACGCCCTTCAACAGCGCGTAGCCGACGAAGGAGAAGATGTCGAGGATGGTGTGCGCGACCACCAGCGCCCACAGCCGGTTGAACCGCTGCCAGACCCGGCCGAACACCAGCCCCAGCGCGATGTTGCCGAGGAAGCCGCCGAAGCCTTGGTACAGGTGGTACGACCCGCGCAGCACGGCCGCGGTGACCAGCGAGGCGTTCTCGCCCCAGCCGAACCGCCGCAGCCGCGTGATCAGGTAGCCGACGACCAGCGACTCCTCGGCCCACGCGTTGCCGAAGGCCGAGAGGATCAGCACCGGCACCCGCCACCAGGTGTCGCCCAGCGCGGACGGCACCACGTTCAGGTTGATGCCGATCGCCCTGGTCAGGAAGTAGAACCCGAGGCCGGGGATGCCGATCAGCGCGGCCAGCCCGCAGCCGGCCAGCAGGTCCCGCCCCGGCCGCGTGCGGTCCAGCCCGACCAGCCTCGGCCCGATGCCCGCCCGCCACAGCAGGTAGGCGCCTAGCGCGCCCCAGGCCAGCAGTTGCAGCACCCCGGCCAGCTGGGCCAGCAGGTCGAGCAGGCTGACCGTGGCCTGCTGCACGTTCAGCGCCACGCTCTGCTGGTTCAGCGGCTTGGGTTGGAGCAGCGCGTTCAGCAGCGAGATCAGGCTGCGCAGCCCCGAAAGGCCCAGCGTGGCACTGAAGACGATCAACAGCTCCCAGGTGTAGCCGCGCCGCTCCATCGGATCGGTGATCGCGTCCGTGACCCGAGCCGGGGCCAACCAGCTGCGCAAAGTGCCCGCCATAGCGGCGGACGCTACCCGCTAGCCCCGCTGGGCCTGCGTCAAGAACGGGCAGCCCATCAGGCGTCGCAGCTCGCCGGACAGCTCGTCGGGGGTGCTGACCGGGTGCGCGAAGGCGATCCGGACGTCGTGGTCACCTTCGGCGGCCTCGACGCGAAGTCGCAGCCCCAGCCGGTCCAGGCCGAGGGGACGCACGTGGCCGCCGCGCAGGTGCTCGGGCAGGTGCCGGCCGAGCAGCTCGACGACGTCCCGATGGGACAGCTCCAGGTGCCGCAGCCACTGGTCCTCGTGCTGGTGGAACGGGTCGGGCTCGGCCTCGCCGAACTCGCTGGGCCGCACCGAGCTGGTGCCCTCGGCGTCGGCGACGACCATGGAGGCCGGCGTCAGCCGCAGCACGGTGGCGCCGTGACCGGCGTCGAGCAGCCGCGGATCGGGCTTGGCCTCGACGACCTCCAGCACGGCGGCCCGGGCCTGCTCACCTTCCAGGGCCCGCAGCCAGCCGGTGATCCAGAGCAGCCCGCGCACCGGCTCGCGCAGCGGCACGGGCGCGGTGTCGGCCAGTTCGAGCATGCCGGTCAGCTCGCCGCGCGGGGCCTGTATGGCCAGCGCGACCAACGGATCGTTGTCACGGAACAGGAGCGTGGCGACCCCGTTCGCGTGCACGTGGTGCAGCATCGGCACGGTCCGGGACGCCGAGGCCGATGCCTCGTCGGCCCCGGGCAGCACCGCGGCCCGGCCGCCACGCGCGGCGATCGTCCTTGCCCGCTCCGCCGCGGTGGGCGCCGGCGGCCGATACGTGGCCTGGCTCATCGCTCACCTCCAAGTTAGGTCACCCTAAACTCTGTCGGCCGGTCTTGGGAAGGACCTCGTTCGAGTGTCGCTGACCAGGTCATCTGCCGACCGCCATGCCCGCTTCCTCGGCCCAGGCTGCCACGTCGTCCCGCCGGAGCGCAGCCGCCAGCAGGTCGGGGAACCTGTCCGGAGTACAGGCGAAGGCCGGCGCGCCCAGCTCGGACAGCCGCGCGGCCAGCTCGTGGTCGTAGGCCGGCGCGCCGCTGTCGGACAGCGCCAGCAGCACGACGACGGTCACGCCGCCGGCCACCAGCTCCCGCACCCGGCGCAGCAGCTCGCCGGCCACGCCGCCCTCGAACAGGTCGCTGATCAGCACCAGCACCGAGTCGGCCGGCCGTTTGATCAGCGACTGGCCGTAGGCGACGGCCCGGTTGATGTCGGTGCCGCCGCCCAGCTGGGTGGAGAACAGCACGTCCACCGGGTCGTCAAGGGTCTCGGTCAGGTCCACGACCTCGGTGTCGAACACCACCAGCTTGGTGTCCACGGCCCGGATCGAGGCCAGCACGGCGCCGAACACCGCGGAGTAGACCACCGACTCGGCCATCGAGCCGGACTGGTCGACCAGCAGCACGACGTCCCGCAGCGACGCGGTGCGCGACCGCCGCTGCCGGCCGATGAGGTCGCCGACCACCACGGTCTTCTGCGCCGGCTGGTAGTTCTTCAGGTTGGCCCGGATGGTCGTGGCCCAGTCCACATCGGACAGACGGGGGCGACGGGTGCGCCGGGACCGGTCGATCGCACCGTGCACGGCGGCCAGCAGCCGGTCGGCCAGCTTGCGCTCGACCTCCTCGACCACCTTGCGCACCACCGCCCGCGCGGTTTCCCTGGTACGGGCCGGAATGGCCTTGGACAGCGAGACGAGCGTGCCGACCAGCCGCACATCCGGCTCCACAGTGGACAGCAGCTCCGGTTCCAGCAGCAGCTTGTTCAGGCCGAGCCGCTCCACGGCGTCGCGCTGCATCACCTGCACCACGGAGGTCGGGAAGTAGGTGCGGACGTCGCCGAGCCAGCGGTGCAGCACCGGGTTGCTGTTGCCCAGTCCGGCGGTGCGCTTGCCGTCGCCGCTGCCGCCGTCGCCACCGCCGTAGAGCGCGGTCAGCGCCCCGTCCCGGCGGTTGTCGTCCTCGCCGAGGCCGCCCATCTCGCCGGCCGCGCCGCCGAGCAGCAGCCGCCACCGCCGTTGCCGTTCGTCACTCATGCCGAGACTCCGATCAGGTGGCGGACGTGGGCGGCCAGGCGCTCGGCCCGAATCTCGTCCCAATCTCCGGTGGGCACCGCCACGGTCCGGCCGCCGCCGGCCATCACGCGGTCGCCGAGGGTACGGCGCTCGGCCGAGCTGAAGTCGCCGACCGCGCGGCGCAGCAGCGGCAAAGCGTCCGCGAACGCCTCGGGCGACAGCCCGGTCAGCCAGGTGTCGATCAGTGCGAACATTCGATCGTCGGCGGCCAGCAGGGCGGCCGAACCACGCAGGAAGCCGGCCACGAATGCCGTCGCGTTGGCGCTCGCGGACACCGCCCGGTGCAGCCGCGCGGCCACCGAATCGGTGTCCAGGTCGCCGGATTCCCACAGCAGCCGGGTCGCCCGGCCGGCCGGCAGGCCGTGCGCGTCGGCCAGTCCGACCAGGCGGATCAGCGCGTCCCGCCACACCGCCCGGTGATCGTCGTCGGCGGCCAGGCCGGCGGAGTCCTGGGCGGCGTCGAGCGCGGCCACCAACTGGTCGGCGGTGTCGTCGTCCACGTTGCGACAGGCCAGCGGCAGCCCGACCGCGCCACGGGCCAGCAGGCCGTGCAGCGCGGAGCGCAGCAGCTCAGGATCGGTGCCGCGGACGGAGCCGTAGCGAACGGTGCTGGCCAGCGATGGCAGGGCCTGCAACAGCTCCGCAGCGTCGGTCGCCGCGGCGGCGCAGCGGTCGAGGGCTCGCCGCGCGGCAGCCACCGCGGTTGGCGATTCGCAGAAGACGGACTGCTCCAGCACCGTGGCGGCCTTGGCCACACGGTCCGCGTCCTCGGCCCGCTGCCGCAAAACCTGCTCGGCGGCGGCCTCCACGGTGGTGCCGTGCCGCGCGGCGGCCGCGACGGCGACCGCCAGGCTCGGATCCCAGCGCACCCGCCACGCCTCGGCGAAGGTGCCGGTGCTGTTGGTGTGGTCGTGCTCGCCCCACGGCACGTCCAGCACGTTCAACCGTCGCAACAACTTCGACCGTTCGCGGTCCATGTCCTTACGGAGGTCGAGCCGGAACTGCTTCTCGATCGCAGCGGCCGGCAGCCGCAGCCGTCGTTGCAGCCGTTCGAGGTCGGCGGCCAGCGGCGAGCGCGGCACGCCCTCGCCGACCATGCCCAGTTCCTCGCCGACCACCAGCTTGTCGTGCACGATCCGCAGCGGCGTGTCGTCCCCGCCGCACAGCACGGCCAGCGCCGCCTCGCTGACCTCGGCCAGCCCGGGTGACGGCCGCCCTCGCATGGCCGCCAGCGCATCGGCCAGCCGCACCGCCTCCACAGCGCTGGCCGTGGAGGCCGGCAGGTCCTCGTCGCGCAGCACCTGGCAGGCGCGGGCGAACCAGCGTGGCACCGCGTCGCCGGCGGCCGCGGTCTCCCACAGGTGCGCGTACCAGCCGGGGGAGGCGATGCCGGCGCCGTAACCGGCGGCGTTGGCCAGCCGGCCGTGGCTCCACGGCACCCAGGTGCCGCTGATCTTCTTCTTCGGCAGGCCCTTGAGCAGCGCGGTGTCCGCCGCCGCGGTGGGCAGCTCCAGCAGCGCCGGCACATGCCACGCGCCGCAGACGACGACGATCGGGCCGTCGACCTCCTTCAACCCCTTGCGGATCGCCTGCCGCATCGCCGCCTCGCGACGAAGCGTGCGCTGGCCGACGTGGTCCGCGAACTCGTCGCGCAGCGCGGTCATCGCCTCGGCGACGGCCTGCGCCAGCCCGATCGGGTCGGCCGCCGCGTGGTGCTCGACGACGTCCTCCCACCAGCGCTCGGGGTCGTCGAAGCCGGCGGCCTCGGCCAGCAGGCCCAGTGGGTCGATGGCCACGCGGTCCGGCTCGTCGTCCTCGCCCAGCGTCGCCGAGGCGGCCAGGTCGAAGAACCGCAGCGGCACCTGGTGCTCGTCGGCCCAGCGCAGCGCCTGCCACTCCGGGGAGAAGCCGGCGAACGGCCAGAACGCGGCCGTGGCCGGATCGGCCTCGTCGTGCAGCAGCAGCGCGACCGGCGGGGTCAGGCCGCCCACGTGCGCGACCAACCCGTCGGCCTCCGGCGGCCCCTCCACGAGCACCAGCGCCGGCTCGACGGCCGCGAGCGCGGCGGCCACCATCCGCGCCGATCCCGGCCCGTGATGGCGGATGCCGAGCAGCGTGACGCGCCCAGGAATCGGCTCCGGGAGCTTGGGCATCAGGCGTAACCGGCCAGGTCGTGGTCCTGGCACGCGCGGTACAGGTCGCGCCACTCCGGCCGCTCCTTGACCACCGTCTCCAGGTACTCCTGCCAGGCGGCGGTGTCCGACACCCGGTCCTTGACCACGGCGCCCAGCAGCCCGGCGGCCAACTCGTCAGCGCCGAGCCGGCCGTCGCCGAAGTGCGCGGCCAGCGCCATGCCGCTGGTGATCACCGAGATCGCCTCGGCCGTGGACAGGCTGCCGCTGGGCTTCTTCAGCTGGGTGCGACCGTCCACAGTGGACCCACCGCGCAGCTCGCGGAACACCCGCACCACCCGGCGCACCTCCTCGAGGGCCGGCGGCTCGGCCGGCAGCTGGAGCGCCCGCCCGAGCTGGGCGGCCCGGCTGGAGACGATCTCCACCTCGGCGTCCTCGCTGGCCGGCGGGGGCAGCACCACGGTGTTGAACCGGCGGGCCAGCGCCGAGGACATCTGGTTCACGCCACGGTCCCGGTCGTTGGCCGTGGCGATGATCGAGAACCCGGGCACGGCCTGCACCTGGAGGTTCAGCTCCGGCACCGGCAACGCCTTCTCCGACAGCACGGTGATCAGCGAGTCCTGCACCTCGGACGGCATCCGGGTGAGCTCCTCGATCCGGGCGATGGCTCCGGTCCGCATGGCTCGCAGCACCGGGCTGGGCACCAGCGCCTTCTCGCTCGGCCCCTCGGCGATCAGCCGGGCGTAGTTCCAGCCGTACCGGATGGATTCCTCGCTGGTGCCGGCCGTGCCCTGCACGACCAGCGTGGAGTCACCGCTGATCGCCGCGGCCAGATGCTCGGACAGCCACGACTTCGCGGTGCCGGGCACGCCGACCAGCAGCAGCGCCCGGTCGGTGGCCAGGGTGGCCACGGCGACCTCGACGATCCGCCGGTCGCCGACGTACTTCGGGGCGATCTTGGTGCCGTCGGGCAGCTCGCCGCCCAGCACGTAGCGGACAACCGCCTGCGGCGACAGCTTCCACATCGGCGGCTTCGGGCGGTCGTCGACCGCCGCCAGCGCGGTCAACTCGGCGGCGTACTGCTGCTCCGCAGACGGCCGCAGCACAGACTCGGTCACGAGTCGCTCCTCGCAGAGCTCGTCGCACTCGCGACTGACGTCGCTGTGCTGAATGGTTCGCTCACAAGTTCGCTCACTGATCGCCCCTTCGATCGAACGCGTCCCGCAGTTGGACGCGCAGGTGCAGCACGGCTTGTTCGTTGGTGTGTTCCGGCCAGCGCTCGGCGATCCGCGGCCACTGCTCGGTAAGGACACCGACATCGCCCCTGGTCAGCAGCACGGGCGGCGGCCGCCCGGTGCGCCACCCGGGCGTGACGGCGACGACGAAGCGCTCCAGCAGCGCCTCGGTGGTGCCGGCCGACCACGGCCCCGGCAGCTGCGAGCAGCCATGGTCCAGCAGGTCGTACTTCCAGTCGTGGGACACGGCGACGAGCACTTCGGAGGCCGTGCGCGGCGGCAGCGAGTCGATCGCGTCCAGCAGCGCCATGCCGGTCAGCACCTCGGACGCCGCCAACGCCCACGGCACCGGGTCGGCGGCCAGCGGCAGCGCGTCGGCGATGCCCTGCAGCAGCGGCTTGGCCCATGGGCTGGCCACGACCTGGTCCAGCTCCCAGAACTCGGGTGGCACCGACGCGGCCGCCGCCCGCAGCCGGCCGGCGATGCCGGTCTCGGTGTTGCCGTCGTGCAGCAGATCCCGCTTCTCGGCGTCGTCCGGCTCCAGTTCGAACCGTCCGTCCGGGATCACGTCGGCGTCGCGCAGGCCGTCCCACAGCCGTCGCTCGGCCCGCTGCGCCAATGCCGTCCCGGGCAGCTTGCGCAGCAGCCGCAGGGCCAGATCGTGCACGCCGGCGGCCCGGTCATCAAGCGCCGCCTCCAGCAGCGGCTCGTCCTCGATGGACAGGCCGACCTCAAGCGCGTTGACCAGCAGCTGCCGGTCGGTCGCCCGACGCTCCTGCGGGAACCGCTCCGCGATCAGCGCCCGGACCGCCCCCTGGTCGGTCCGCCGCCACCGCCGCAGCGCGGTCAGCCGCTTGCCGGCCGGCGCGTCCGGGTCGTACGGCTCCTGCTCGTCGACGCCGATCGCCCACGCCCAGTCCTTGCTCAGCTGCGCCAGCCATTGGCCACGCGCGCCAAGCACGAGCCGGATCGCCGGCCGCAACGTCGGCCGCGCCCCGCCCAGGGCCAACAGCTGCGGCAACTGGGCATGCGCCGCAACGACTCGGGCCCGGCTGGCCGCCGCGCACCACTCCGTCAGCAAGGCCTCGTCATCCCAGCCGAGCACCTGGGCCAGCACGTTGCGCGCGGACTCCCCGGCCAACTGCGCATTCTCCGGCGGCGCAAGGGAAATCGGCGTCAAGTCGGCCGGCGTCATCGGCCGCCGCGCGCCGAACCGGGCCACGCCCAGCGCCGCGCAGTCGGCCAGCAGCGTGTCGTGGTCGACATTGCCCCGCCGCGTGCCGACCAGCAGCTGCTGCACGGTGTCCTGCCATCGCTGCTCCATGTTCACGACACCACCTCCGGGAACGCGCCCGGCTCGGCGATCGCGCACAGTTGCAGGGAATTCCCGTCCCACAGGCCCATCGCGTCGAACGGCTCGCCACCGGTGCGGGCCAGCGCCTGGGCCAGCGACGCGCCCGCCCGCACCGGCACCGCCCGGTCGGCCGCGTCGATCAGGTACAGCGACCGGTCATCCCGGGCCGGCTTCGTTGCCTTGGCGCACAACGGAACCAGCCGCAGCCACGGGTCGCCGGCCAGCAGCGGCTCGGTCGCCTCGAGCGCCTGCTCCCATGTGTCCGCCACCGGAATCGGGCCGGCCGGGCCGGTCCTCGTCACCTCGCCGACCGCCACCCGGCGCGGCAGTCCGCCCGGATAGGGATGCATCACCGCCGTCAATTCCGCCCCAGGAGTCATTGCCGGCACGGGAATCGCGCCGCCGGCCGCGTGCCGAGCCGTGTACACCCACTGCTTGCGGGACCGCCCCCACGCCCACTGCCGCACCGTGCGGATCTTGCCGTCGTCACTGTCCATGCGCAGCAGGACCACCCAGTTGTCGGCCCAGCTCTCACCGGCCCGCACCTCCTGCTCGGTGGTGGTGAAACCCAGCCGAACCCTTGCCGCGTCGGAGAAATCAGTGCGCGTCAGGAGGTAGAGGCGTCCGATGTGGTCCGTCGCCTCCTCGTACCAGCGGGGGCGGTTGGCCGCCACCACCGACCGCAGCTCGCCGATCGCCGAGGCGATACCGGGCGCCTGCGCGTCCACCATTCGGGCCATGATCGCCTGCCACCACGCCGGTTCCCGCGACGGCAACGTGTGCAGGCCGCCGGCCGACAGGTCGGTCAGCCAATCCGTCAGACCGGCGATACCCGCCCGTACCGACTCCTCGCGGCGCTTGCCCGGCTGCGCCGGCCTGCGCTCCGTGGTGGTCCGGGTGTGGCGGGCCCGTAGCCAGTTGCCCACCCACTCCGGCTGGCTGTCCTCCCGGGTAGAACCGTTGACGTGCAACAACTGTAGGGCCACCGCGTGCTTGCACGGGAACTTGCGCGACGGGCACGAGCACTTCGTCGCCCGGTCGGTGAGATCGACGCAGACCTGGTACGGGCTCTTGCCGCTGCCCTGGCACAGCCCCCACAGCGCGGCGTCGTCGCGGCCCAGCTCCGGCCACATCGCCGGCGCCGCCAGCTTGCTGGCCCCGGTCGCCACCTGGCGATCCGGCGCCTGCGCCAGCACTGCTTCCACGTCCATGCCAAGAACCATATGGGCACCCTCTGACAGTTTTGGATGGCGCCGCCTTCGGCGTCGCGCGCTCGGCCCCCGGGTAGCCGGCACCTCGCCCTGGCCGGATTTAGCCCGCCGCATCCGGTTCGGGTGGGTGGGGGCGTTGGGTGGCGGCGGGCTAAATCCGGCATCCGGGCGAAGCACCGGCGGGGCCGAGCGGTCTGGGGTGTCGCGACCGGTTGAATCCGGCAACCGGGCGAAGCGCCGGTGGGGAACGAGCTGTTTTGGGGTTGGCGATTGGGTGGAGTCCGGCAAGCGGGCGGAGCGTCGGTGGGGAACGAGCGGTTTGGGGTTGGCGGGTGATCGTGCAGGGGGCAGGCCCTGCGGCGATTGCTTGCTCTGCGTGGTTCACCGAGGTCACAGTCGGATGAAGGCGTTAGGCCAGGTGAGGCCGCCCTGGTAGGAATCACCGCGTCAGCCGAGGGGGGATTGGTGGAGAAGGTGAGGACTGCCGTCTGGCAGCCACCGACGGACGGCCCGGTCGGCCGCGACCCGGACGTGTGGCGGGCCGTGTGGGCGCAGTCCTGGCTGCGTGACTGGATCTCCCGGACCTGGGGCACGCACCTGATGCTCATGCTGATGTGCCTGCTCTTCGGCCTGACGGTGAGTACGGTCCTGGCGACGCTGGCGGTGCTGACGCTCAGCCTCTTCATGCTGCTCCACCGGCTGCAGGTGGGCCGCACGCTGCCCGCCGTGGCCACGCTGCTCGACGCGGAACCGGCGAGACTGGTGGAGATCGAGCACCTGGGTCGTGGCGTGATCCGCGCGGAGGAGAAATCGCTGCGGGTGAGCCGGACCGTGCGCGGTGAGCGGGTCTGGCTGGTCGGGCCGGATGACAACGGGCTTGCCGCGATCTTCGAGGAGGCGCTGCCGGCCCCCTGCGCGGCGCGGCTGGTGGACCAGCCGCCGCGGCCGGGTGGTCGGCCGACCGGCCGGTCCGGGGATCCGCGGAGCGCGGCCAACCGGGCGGCGGTGATCGGACTGTGGAGCTACGCCATCCGCTGGGGCTTCGCCGTCGTGATCATCGTCTGCATCGGACTGGAGTTGGCGCCGCAGCCGCGGGTGCTGGCCGCGCTGTATGCGGTGGCGGCGGTGGTGGTCGCGGTCTTCATGACCAGGAACTGGCGGCGCCGGATCCGCGGGATCCTGGGTGTGACCCACCGGTTCGAGGCGCCGTTCGTCGAGTGCCACGCCCGACTGCACGCCGACCGCTCGTTCGCCGTGACGACGGAGGACGGCGCGGAGCTGATCGCCAAGGTCTACTGGGAGCACGGCGTCGCCGCGAACGTGCGGGCCTCGGGACGGCTGTGGGTCGCCGGCATGCCGACCGCCGGTGTGACGCTCGGCGTGGGCGTGCCGGATTTCCCCGTTGCCGGGGTCGTCCGGTTCAAGAAGTAGGGGGGACCAGGGGTGGACAACGCCCAGTTGTCGGTCGCCGTGTGGCGGCCGCCGGACCAGTGGCAGGCCGAGGACGAAGCGGTCGAGCTGCGGATGAAGCACTATGCGCACCGCAATCGCGTTCTGCTGTACAGCATCGGCGTGCCGGTGGTGGTCGTGCTCTTCGAGTGGCTGACGGGCACCCCGTACACCGTCGCCGCGGCGGCTCTGCTCGCCGTGGTGGCCACGACGATCGCCGCGGTCTGGCACCA
This sequence comes from Kutzneria sp., assembly GCA_036403095.1. Taxonomy (GTDB): domain Bacteria; phylum Actinomycetota; class Actinomycetes; order Mycobacteriales; family Pseudonocardiaceae; genus Kutzneria. Next base: position 25,231 of record DASWRQ010000184.1, read on the forward strand.
GGTCGTGGTCGGCGGCTGGCTGCCCGCGGCGAAGGAACTCCTGGCCGGCAGCCCGAGCCGGCGCCTTGCCGCCCGGGTGATGGCGCATCGGCCCGGCCGTACGGTGATCGGCACCGGGGAAGGGTTCCTGCTGGTGCGGTTGGCCAACCGGGGGCTGCGGCAGGTCATCGCCCGCACCGGCGAGATCACGCTGGTCGGCCCGGATGCCGACGGCCGTGCGGTGGTGTTCGTCGACGGCCATCCGACGCCGCTGCCGGCGAAGGTCGTCGCGGCGGCGGAACAGACCGAGCCGGAGCCGGTTGTCGACGCGCCGACGTGGTTCGTGACACGGCAGGCCCGTGACCGTTGGATCCTGTTCGCCGGCGCACTGCTCGTCGCCGCCGGGTTCGCCTATGACGCGCAGCAGCCGATGGTGGTCCTGGTGCGGCCCGAGATCGTCGGCACGGCCCAGTTCAACTGGATCTACGTGGCGCTGTTCGTGGGAACGGCGCTCACCGCGATGATTTCGGCCCTCGCGCTGCACTGGCTGTCGCGGCTGCTCGTCGCGGGGCAGTGGCAGCAGTATCCGGCGGCACTTGTCGGGTGGCGGGGCACTTCGCAACGGCCGTCCGGGGATCTGACGCTGTACGTGAGCCTGCCGGACGGCCGGTCGCAGAAGGTCGTCGTCCTACGGGCCTCCACCGAGTTGATGGCCAACGTCTACGTGACGGGCACGCTGTGGGTGGTCGGTCCACCCTCGGCGGGGAAAGTGAGCGCGGTTGGCGTTCCCGGCCATCCCATCGTCGCTGCCGCGAGGTTCGAGTGACCGCACAAGTAGAGGGGAACGAGGGTGGATGACGCCCGGTTGTCGGTCGCCGTGTGGCGGCCGGCCGAGTCGTGGCCGGCCGAGGACAAGGCGGTCGAGCTGCGCATGCAGGTCTACACGCGGGGAGCCCGCAATGCGGTGACCGGCCTGGTGGTGTCGTTGGTGCTGGCCGTCGTGTTGCTGGTGTTCCTACGGTCCGTGAGCCCCTTCGGCGTGGTGTTCGGCTTCATTGCAATCCGACTGGCAGTCACCGGTATTCGGCACCAGATCCGCTACAGCCGCTGGCTGCCGGCGGCGAGGAGCCTGCTCAACGGCACCCCCGGCCACCGGCTGGCCGCACGGGTCGTCGCGCACAAGGGCGAGCGGGTGGTGCTGGCGGTCGGGCCGATGCATCTTCAGGTGCTGCCGGTCAATTGGGGCCTGC
>DASWRQ010000185.1:0-6355 GCA_036403095.1 Kutzneria sp.
AGCAACACATCCTGCGACAGCACACCGGCCACCGACAGTGTCAGCCCCGACGACGTGGACAGGAACGCGGCGAACGCCCCGCCGGCCACCAACGCGCCGAGCAGCTCCCCCAGCGTCCCGCCGACCAGCCGTGCCGGCAGCACCAGGACCACGGCGTCGGTCTGCCCGGTGAGCAGCAGCTCCGGCGTGTAGATCCGGCCGAGCGCCGCGTAGGCCGGGGGCAGCAGGTAGAACACGCCCAGCAGGGCTAGCACGACCACGGTCGTGCGACGAGCCTGCCGGCCGTTCGGGTTGGTGTAGAAGCGAACCACGACGTGCGGCAGCCCCATGGTGCCGAGGAAGGTGGCGATGATCAGCGAGTACGTGACGTAGAACGGGTCCCCGTGCCCCTCACCGCCCAGCGGCTGCGCCCACAGCGCATTCGTGTCGGCGGGGATGCCCTTCACCTGCGGCACAACGGATCCGCCCGGGAAGCCCAGCTCCGCCCCGGCGGAGACCCGGTGCGACCCCGGCCCCAGCGACACCGAGGTGTCGGTGTACGACCGGCCGTCCAGCACGCCGGAGACCAGTACGGACACCCGGGACCGCACCTCGACGTCCACAGTGGTCTGCATAGTCACCTTGGTGTCCTGGGGAAACACCGCCGACACGGAGCCGTCCAGCGCGGGCGCGCCGGCGCCTCGCCAGGCCAGCACGAGGAAGATCACCGGCACGGCCAACGCGGTCAGCTTCAGCCAGTACTGCACGGCCTGCACGAACGTGATGCTCCGCATCCCGCCGGCCATCACGTTCACCGCGACGACCGCCGCCACCAGCAACGCCCCGAGCCAGCCCGGCGCGCCGGTGACGGTCGTCAGCGTCAACCCGGCGCCCTGCAACTGCGGCACGAGATACAGCCAGCCGATGCCGACGGACAGCACACTGGCCATCCGCCGCACCCGCCGCGACTCCAGCCGCGCCTCGGCGAAGTCCGGCACCGTGTAGGCCCCGGACCGCCGCAGCGGCGCCGCCACGAGCGCCAGCAGCACCAGATATCCGACGGTGTAACCGATCGGGTACCACAGCATGTCCGGCCCGTAGGCGAAGATCAGCCCGGCGACGCCGAGGAACGAGGCCGCCGACAGGTACTCGCCGCCGATGGCCGAGGCGTTCCACCACGGCGACACGGTCCGCGACGCCACGTAGAAGTCCGAGGTGGTGCGGGAGATCCGCAGCCCGTAACCACCGATGAGCAGCGCCGCGGCCAACACCAGCGACACGAAAACCGCGGAATACGTGCCGCCCACAGCGTCAGGACTGCTCGACGAGGTCGGCGAACTCCCGTTCGGTCCGCTCCACCCGCCACACGTAGTAGCAGCCGACCAGCACGACCACCGGGTACACCGCCAGCCCGAGCACCAGCCACGGCAGCGGCAGGCCCAGCACCACCACCGTCCTGGTCCACGGGACCAGGTCGAACAGCACCGGCAGCGCGGCCAGCGGCCCGCACACCAGCAGCACGACCAGCACGCCGAGCCGCAGCTGGGTCCGCATCAGCGACCGCATGTACAGGGCGCCGACCTCGGACTGCTCGTCGATCTCCCGCACGATCGGATACGACCGCGAGCGCCGCGCCGCCCGTGTCCACGGGCTGGTGACGACGACCCGCTTCGGCCGCTCCGCGTTCACTTGCCGGCCCGCACCGCGTGCGGCCGGGCCCGCTTGACCAGCAGGTCCCGCAGCTGGGGCGTGTGCCGACGGCTCACGGTCAGCATCGCGCCGCCGATCTTCACCGACAGCTGCCCGCCGTCCAGCCGCAGCTCCTCCACATGCGCCAGCGCGATCAGGTGGCTGCGGTGGATGCGCACGAAACCGGCGTCCCGCCAGCGTTCCTCCAGCCCGGTCAGCGGCGTCCGGACCAGGTAGCTGCCGTTGGCGGTGTGCAGCCGGGCGTAGTCGCCCTGCGCCTCCGCATAGCGCACGTCGGCCAGCCGCAGGAACCGCGTGATTCCGCCCAGCTCGACCGGGATGACGTCGTCCGGCGTGACCGACGGCGGTTCGGCCGCCTGTTGCGACGGCACGTGCACCGAGCTCGCGATCACCTTGTGCGCCACCCGGTGCACGGCTTCGGCCAGCCGCTGCGGCCGGATCGGCTTGAGCACGTAGTCCAGCGCCTTCAGCTCGAACGCCTCCACCGCCGACTGGTCGTCCGCGGTGACGAAGACCAGGGCCGGCGGGCTGGCGAAGCGGGTCAGCACCCGGGCCAGCTCCATGCCGTTCAGGCCGGGCATCTTGATGTCCAGGAACACCGCGTCGACCGGCCGGTCCGCGTCGGCGGCGCGGTGCAGCAGGCGCAGCGCCTCGGTGGAGTCCTGGGCGCCCTCGGCCGTGCCCACCCGCGGGTCGGCGCCCAGCAGATAGACGATCTCCTCCAGCACGGGCAGCTCGTCGTCGACGGCCAGCACTCGCAGCGGCCGGGCCGACGGCCCGTCGCACTCCGGACACGACGCTGGACTCATGTCTCGATACCTTAGTCAGCGGGCAGGCTCGAACGGTGGATCGACATTCGCCCCCGGCCAGCCCGGTCCGCCAGGTCGGTCACCCGTTCGGACGCATGGTACGGCCACCGGCCGCCCGGACGTCGCCCAGGGCGATCTCCAACTCCAGGAGCGCCTCCTCCGACCGCCTGCGGGCGACCTCCACCGAGGCGGCCGCGCCCGGACCGGCCAGCCGCCGGGTCGGCTCACGCAGCGTGGTCAGCAGGTCGGTGAGCACGCAGGCCATCCGGGCCGCGTCGGCGATGGCCGCCAGCAGCTCCCGCGGGCTGGCCGGGCGCTCGTCCGGGAGCGCCAGGTTCTCCGGGACCGGTTCGTCGCCCATCCGCCCCACCTCTCCCACTTGCGTTCCCCCGTTTGTTCCACAGTGGACGACCGTCGAGCACACCAACAGTAGAGATGTAGCTTTCGGCGACACGACCGGTCGGGGTCCTTGCGCGCCGGACGACACCTGCCGCACGGTGTGCGGAGACGGGGGCGCGATCAGCGGGCGAGCGGTGCGACAAGGACGGTGGCGGGTTTGGAGTACTCAGCACTTGCGTCGCTGCACGCGCTGGTCCGGGACGATCCGAACCGGCCGCTGCTGACCTTCGTGGACGACAACGGCGCCGACCGCACGTCACTGACCGCGACCACGGCCGCGGCCGGCGGCGAGGCGGTCGCGGAGTCGCTTCGCCGCTGGGGTTTCGAGCCCGGCGACCGCGCGGTGCTCGTGTACCCGCCGGGTCCGGAGTTCGTCATCGCCCTGGTCGGCTGCCTGATCGCCGGCGTGGCGCCGGTGCCGGTGTACCCGCCGGACCCGTTCCGGCTGCGGCAGACGCTGCCGGGCTTCGCCGCCGTGCTGGCCGACTGCCGCCCGAGGGCGGTGCTCACCGCCAAGGCGTACGACCGGGCCCGCACGGTCGGCGCGGTGGCCGGCGTGTTCGACCGGACGAAGCCGAGCTGGCCGCGGATCACCTGGCGGCAGACCGACGGCTGTCGCCCGGCCACTGCTCCGGTCGAGTGGCATTCGCCGGTGGATCCGGACGAGCCGGCGCTGCTCCAGTACACGTCCGGCTCAACCGGGCAGCCACGCGGAGTGGTCATCACGCACGGCAACCTGATCGGCGAGGTCACCGCCAACGCCGTCGACCTGGGCCTTGGCGATCGGGCCCGCGGCGTGTTCTGGCTGCCGCAGTACCACGACTTCGGCCTGATCAGCGTGATCATCTCCACGCTGAGCGGCAACGCGCACACCCGGCTGCTCTCGCCGCTGGCCTTTCTGCGTCGCCCGGCCGTGTGGTTCGAGGTGATGTCCCGGGCCCGGGCCACGCACACCGCGGCCCCGAACTTCGCCTTCGACCTTGCGGTGCGCAAGACAACAGTGGAACAACGGGCGGCCTGGGACCTCAGCCCGGTGCGGGTGTTCATGTCGGCGGCGGAGCCGATCCGCCCGGAGACCGTCACCGCCTTTCTGGACGCCTTCGCCCCGTCCGGGCTGCGCCGCGACAGCTTCTACGCGGCGTACGGGCTGGCCGAGCACACCGTCAGCGTCACCATGGGTGGCCGCGGCATGCTGAGCCTGGACCGGGTCAGCCTGGAGGCCGGCCGCGCGGTGCCGGCGCTGCCCGACCGGCCGGCGCGGACGCTGGTCGGCTGCGGGCGGCTGACCAAGTCGGACGCCCGGCTGCGGATCGTGGATCCGGACACGCACGAGGTGCTGCCGCCCTGCCGGGTCGGCGAGATCTGGGTCAGCTCCAGGACCAAGGCGCTGGGCTACTACGGCCGGCCCGAGCAGACCGAGCACACGTTCCGGGCCCGGGTCGCCGGCGGCGAGGACCCGACCCGCTACCTGCGCACCGGCGATCTCGGCTTTCTGCACGGTGACGAGCTTTTTGTCACCGGCCGGCTGAAGGACCTGATCATCGTGCGCGGCCGCAACCTGCACCCGGAGGACATCGAGGCGAGCGTGCGCGACTGCCACCCGGCGATCCGGCCGGGCGGGGTGGCCGCGTTCTCGGTGCCGGCCGAGGAGGGCGAACGGCTGGTCGTGCTGGTGGAGACGCGCGACCGCCGGGTCGACGAGCAGACGGTCGTCGACGCCGTCCGGGAGTGCGTGCTGCACGACCACCAGCTGGCCTGCGCCCGGGTCGTCGTCGGGCCACAAGGCTTGGTGCGCAAGACAACCAGCGGCAAGATCCGACGCAGCGCGTGCCGTGCGGCGTTCCTGTCCCAGGAGGGCGTGCCCGCGTGAGGCGTGTTTGTGTTGTCGGTGCGGGCGTCAGCGGACTGACCGTGGCCCGGGAGCTGGAACGGCTCGGTCATGCCGTGACGGTGTTGGAGTCGGTCGACCACGTCGGTGGCAAGTGCGCGTCCATCACCCTCGACGGGCATGCCTTCGATGTCGGCGGGCACGTGTGCACGCTGACCTACCAGCGCCTGGCGGCACTGGTCGCCGAGCTCGGTCTGTCCATTGAGGACATCACGCCGGTCACCCGGAGCCCGTGGCTCACCCCCGACGCGCGCAGGCGGTACGACGCGCTCAAGGCCGAGCACTTCCCGGACATCGGCAAGGCGGGACTGGCTCACTCCGCCCGGGCGCTGGCAATGCCCGTGCGGCAATGGCTTTCGCTGCTGCCGGAGTTCGCGGACACCTTCGGGCTGGGCTACACCTCCTCGGGCTATGGTCGTCTCGACGGCGACCTGCCGGCGTTGTATCTCGTCAAGTACGCCGAGATGACGGGACTGCTGGCCGACCGCGGGGCGTCGGTGCTGGGCCGCAAGTGGCCGTTCACCATCGCCGGCGGGTTCGGGCAGGTGTGGGAACGCGTCGCCGCATCACTCGGCGATGTCCGGTGCGGCGTCACCATTTCCGCGATCCACCGACACGGCAACCGGGTGCTCGTGACCGTCGACGACAACACCCTCAGGTTCGACGATCTCGTGCTCACCGTGCCGCTCGACCAGCTGCTGGCGGTGCTGGACATCCGCGAGGAGGAACGAGATCTCGCGGGGCGGATCCGGTATCACGACTACCGTACCACCTTCGGCCCGGCCCCCGATCAGCCGCGACTGGCCTTCACACTGTACGGCGACACCGCCTACCACCACCGCTATGCCGACAGCGAGGTCTGCGCCTGCTACTCCTACGGACCGGCCGAACTGGCCGACGCGATCGAGGAGCGGCGGTGGAAGTACATGCCGCACTTCGGTTCCGCCGATCTGGCCGGCGGGATCTACGACCGGATCGAGGAACTCCAGGGCCGTCACCGGACCTACCACGTCGGCAGCCTGCCGGCCTTCGAGCTCGTCGAGTGCAACCTCGACTACGCGCTGGACCTGGTCGCCCGCCACTTCACCGCCGATCTCAGGGACTGGTTGTGCCGCAAGGTTTCCGCCGAGCTCAAGCGGCCGGTCGACCCGCACGCGCCGATCGCCGCCCTGGGCCTGGAGTCGCTGCAGATGGCGACCGTGCTGGCCGATCTCTCCGAGCACCTGGGCTATCGGGTGCGACAGTCGCTGCTGCTCGAACTGCCCACTTTGGACGCCGTCGCCCGCCATCTCGACGAGCACCGCGCCGAAGCCGGCCCGGCGAGCCTGGCCCTGGCGCTGACCCCGCCGCGCCCGTTCTTCTGCATCGGCGGCGCGGTCGGCGCGGCCTACTACCTGCTGCCGCTGGCCCGCGCGATCGGGCCGCAGCAGACCTTCTATGCCTTGCCGAGCCCCGGATTCGACGGTGTCGAGGAGCCGCTGGACGACGTGACGGCGCTGGCCCGCCGCTACGTCGAGGAGATCAAGGCGATCCAGCCGCACGGCCCGTATCTCATCGGCGGCCACTCGTT
>DASWRQ010000186.1:0-6558 GCA_036403095.1 Kutzneria sp.
AGGTGCGTGAGGTTCATCTTCCAGTTGCCGGCGATCAGCGGAAGGCGTGCCATCGGTCAGTCCTCCAGGACCTTGACGCCGGGGAGCTCCTTGCCCTCCAGGTACTCCAGCGACGCGCCGCCGCCGGTGGAGATGTGCGAGAAGCCGTCCTCGGGCAGACCGAGCCGGCGCACGGCCGCGGCGGAGTCGCCGCCGCCGACCACGGTGAACGCGTCGGAGTCGACCAGCGCCTGCGCGACGGCGCGGGTGCCCTCGGCGAACGCGGCGAACTCGAACACGCCCATCGGGCCGTTCCAGAACACCGTCCTGGCGTCGGCCAGCTTGCTCGCGAACAGCTCGCGGGTGGCCGGGCCGATGTCCAGGCCCTCCCGGTCGGCCGGGATGGCGTCGGTGGACACGACCTCGAACGGCGCGTCCTCGGCGAAGGTCGTCGCGGCCAGCACGTCGACCGGCAGCACGAGCTCGACGCCGCGCTTGTCGGCCTCGGCCAGGAAGCCCTTGACCTGGTCGAGCTGGTCGGCCTGCAACAGCGAGTTGCCGACCTCCTTGCCCTGGGCCTTGAGGAACGTGTACGCCATGCCGCCACCGATGAGCAGCCGGTCGACCTTGCTGAGCAGGTTGGCGATGACGCCGAGCTTGTCGGACACCTTCGCGCCGCCCAGCACGACCACGTACGGGCGAGCCGTGTCGTCGGTGAGCTTGCGCAGCACCTCGACCTCGGCCAGCACCAGGCCGCCCGCGTAGTGCGGGAGCTTGGCCGCCACGTCGTAGACCGAGGCCTGCTTGCGGTGCACGACGCCGAAGCCGTCGGACACGAAGGCGGCCTTGTCGCCGACCAGCGACACCAGGTCGTCGGCCAGCGACTCGCGCTCGGCGGCGTCCTTGCTGGTCTCGCGGGCGTCGAAGCGGATGTTCTCCAGCAGCGCCACGCCGCCGTCGGTGAGCGCGCCGACCACGGCCTTCGCCGAGTCGCCGACGACGTCGGCGGCCAGCGCGACCTCGGCGCCCAGCAGCTCGCCCAGCCGGGCGGCGGCGGGGGCGAGCGAGAACTTCGGGTCCGGCTCGCCCTTGGGACGGCCCAGGTGGGCCGTGACGACGACCCGCGCGCCGGCCTCGCTGAGGCGCTGGGCGGTGGGCAGGAACGCCCGGATGCGGCCGTCGTCGGTGATCTTGTCGCCGTCCAGCGGGACGTTGAGGTCGGCACGCACCAGCACGTGCCGACCCTGCACGCCCTCGGCGATCAGGTCGCTAAGAGTTTTCACAGTGAGTCTTCTCCGCGGTGTCGCTCAGAGCTTCGAGGCGACCAGCGACACCAGGTCGGCGAGGCGGTTGGAGTAGCCCCACTCGTTGTCGTACCAGCCGACGACCTTGACCTGGTTGCCGATGACCTTGGTCAGCGGCGCGTCGTAGATGCACGACGCCGGGTCGGTGACGATGTCCGAGGACACGATCGGGTCCTCGTTGTAGCGCAGGTACTTGGACAGCGCGCCCTCGGCGGCCGCCTTGTACGCGGCGTTGACCTCGTCCACGGTGACCTCGCGGCCGACGGTGACGGTGAGGTCGGTGGCCGAGCCGGTCGGCACCGGCACGCGCAGCGCGTAGCCGTCCAGCTTGCCCTTGAGCTCCGGCAGCACCAGGCCGATGGCCTTGGCCGCACCGGTGGAGGTGGGCACGATGTTCAGCGCGGCGGCGCGGGCGCGGCGCAGGTCCTTGTGCGGCGCGTCCTGCAGGTTCTGGTCCTGCGTGTAGGCGTGGATGGTGGTCATCAGGCCACGCTCGATGGTGAACGCGTCGTGCAGCACCTTGGCCAGCGGAGCCAGGCAGTTGGTGGTGCAGGAGGCGTTGGAGATGACGGTCTGCGAGCCGTCGTACTGGTCGTCGTTGGCGCCGAGCACCACGGTGAGGTCCTCGCCCTTGGCCGGCGCGGAGATGATGACCTTCTTGGCGCCGCCCTCGTCGACGTGCTTGCGGGCCGCTGCGGCGTCGGTGAAGAAGCCGGTGGACTCGACCACGACGTCCACGCCGAGGTCCTTCCAGGGCAGCTTGCCCGGGTCGCGCTCGGCCAGCGCCTTGACGAGCTTGCCGTCGACCTCGATGCCCTCGTCGTGCAGCGACACCTCGCCGGGGAAGCGGCCAAGGATGGTGTCGTACTTGAGCAGGTGCGCCATGGTCGCGACGTCACCCAGGTCGTTGAAGGCCACGATCTCGATGTCGTGCCCGCTGGCCTTGACCGCCCTGAAGAAGTTGCGGCCGATACGGCCGAAGCCGTTGACACCTACGCGAACCGTCACGGTGTGTCTCCTCGAAACTCGAACCGGTCGAATGCCGGAGCCCAGTAGATGCGGCGACGCTGCCTGCCGGCAACACTAGCGTTACGAAGTAGCGCTGGTCACAGTGGTATGGCAGCTTTCTTGATCGAGCCAGGAAGCACTACTCCGTTCGGGCTAACAACCTCGATGAATTGGTCCAGACCAAGCACCCGTCAACCCGTCACATGAGCGCCATACCCGCCTTCCAGAGCCACATCCGGACCGCATGTGGCACAGAGGTGCGGTCAGCGGGGGTCGCGGCCCATGATGACGCCGCCGTTGATGGTGTGGGCCTGGACGCCGTGGTTGACCTTGGCTTTGATGGTGTTCTTCACACGGCCGCCGCCTGTGGGCTCGCTCTCCTCGACCGGTGCAGATGCCGCCGTGCCGTCCTTTTCGGCCATCTCGGCCAGGGTCCGCGCGTCAAAACCGGGCACCGCGACCCAGGCGCGGGCGTTGAACTCCTTGTTGGTCACCTCCAACGGGGCGAAGTCGGTGGCCCGCGCGACCTTGGCGTAGGCGCCGTCGAACGTCGTCCGGTACGCGACGTCGGACATGATCATCGCGGTGCTCATCGAGCCGTCGGCTCGGACGGCCATGCACTCCTGGGCCAGCAGCTTGAACGCCGGCGCCTCCAGCAGCCGGGCGCGGGAGATGTTCGCGGCGTGGAAGCCCTGCGTGTCCGGCAGCGGCCCCGCGTCGACGGCCAGCCGCAGTCGCAGCTCCGGCTTGTTCCACCTGTTGTGCTCCGCGACGATCCCGTCCAGCGTGTGGCCGAGGTCCACGACCCGGCCCAGCAGCCCGATCGGGAACGCGTAGAGCCAGCCGTCGCCGGTGTACTGCGCGTCCACCGCCTCGTCCGGCGACACTCCCACCAGGTCCATGCCCGTCGACAGCAGTGTCTTCAGCACCGTCGGCACCTGCGGCCGCAGGTGCGGCGCGGTCCGGGCCGAGTCGATCACGTCGACCCCGAGCAGGGTCCGTATTTCGGGGACGATCGACTCCACGGCTCCTCCAGTCGGCGGCTGCTCAGCACGCACGAGTGGAGTCTGGTTGGGCGAACGAGTCCGGTCTCCCGGAAAAGCGGGAGACGTCGCCCCGACCGGGCCGCCATTCGGGGTCGGCCAGGCAGCGCTCCAGCAGCGACGGATCGGGCAGCAGGTAGCTGCGCCGGCCGGTCTCCAGCAGCTTGTCCGAACGCAGCTGCTTGAGCACGTGGTCGACGGTCTTGGCCGAGGCGGTGACGAACTGGGCGATCTCCAGCTGGGTCAGGCCCTTCACCCGAAGCCCGCCGCCGGCGGCGGGCTCGCCGGAGGACTGAGCCCAGCTCAGCAGCTGCTTGGCGACCCGCACGGAGACCTCGAACGAGGCGTGCAGCCGCTGCCGCTGGTCGGCCTGGAACAGGCGCTTGCTCAACACATCGGTGACGTGAGCGGACAGCGCCGGGTGATCACGGAGCAGGGTGCGGAAGGTGTGCGCGTCGACGTGCAGCGCGACGCCGGGCGTGCGGGCGATGACATCGGCGCTGCGCGGCCGGTCCCCCATGACACCCATCTCGCCCATCAGCTCGCCGGCGCCGTAGAAGCCGAGAATGGAATCGGCGCCGTTGGGACCGTGCAGCACGACCTTGACCTTGCCGGTCTCGATCAGCAGCACCTCGTCGCTGCGCGCGCCCTCCACGATCAGCACCTCGGCCCGCCGGAACGGTCGCGGGCGGCCGGAGTTTCGCAGCAGGGTGCGGACCTGGTCGGCTAACGCGTCGTCACGCGGTCGGTCCTGCGCGGCCATCCAGACTCACCACTCCTCCGATCGCCGGCGCTCATCGGCCACAGCATCGTCCCGTCTCGCCACGAAAGACGGCAAGCGCTTGATCGGCTTGCCGGTCGGGCACGTGGACCGGCCCCGCACCCTACCGGCGCGTCGTCCCGGCGGGCAGCCGGACATGACAAAACCGCGGTCCGGTACCCCGATGGGTGACCGGACCGCGGTTGGGGTGCTGACGACGTCAGCCAAGCTCGGCGAACATGATGCGCGTCGCGTTGGCAGTACCGCCGTTGCCGACCGCGGTGGGAGCGGTCCACGAGCCGAAACCGGTGCTCCGCCACGCCGTCAACGAGCCGCCATCCTCGACCCGGACCAGATCGGCCAGGCCGTCACCGTCCAGATCGGCGAGACGAACCCGAGACGCATCCGTCGTCCCCGTGTTGCCCGCCCCGGCCGGAGCGGCCCAGCCACCGAAACCGGTGCTCCGCCACGCCGTCAGCGAACCGTTGTCCTCAACACGGACCATGTCCGCCCGACCGTCACCGTCAAGGTCGCCGAACTGGATCCGGGAGGCGTCCGTCGTGTCGGCGTTGCCGATCGCCGCCGGGGCGGCCCACGAGCCGAAACCGTTGTTGTGCCACGCGGTCAGCGAGCCATTGTCCTCGACCCGGACCAGATCCGCCCGACCGTCACCGTCCAGGTCAGCGAACCGCAGCCGAGACACGTCGGCCGCCCCCGCGTTGCCCACGCCGGCCGGAGCCGCCCAACCGCCGAAACCGGTGCTCCGCCACGCCGTCAGCGTGCCATCGCTGTCGATGCTGACGAGGTCGTCCCGGCCATCGCCGTCGAGATCGGCGAACCGCAGCCGAGAGACGTCGGTCGTGCCGGCGTTGCCGATCGTCGCCGGCGCGGCCCACGAGCCGAAACCGTTGTTGTGCCAGGCCGTCAGCGAACCGTTGTCCTCGACCCGGACCAGGTCGGCCCGGCTCGACCGCCAGAGCGCATTGGCGATGATGACGGCGTCGTTGGCCTCGACGCCGTACCGGAAGCGCAGGTCCTCCTGCGGATTCTGCACGTCGGCGGCGACGTCGCCGATCGGAGCGGTGTTCCACGAGCCGTTCTTGTACTTGATCTCCATCGCGCCCAGGAACATGTTCGTGGCGGCCGTCGGCTCAGTGCGCTCGGCGGCGGTTCCCCAGGCGGAACGCTGCTGGAAGAGGCCAAGGGAATCGAGGTGGCCATAGTTGACGTTGGCGATGGCGCTCTCCACGATCGTCGTGGCGATGGCAACAGCCGCGGCTCTGGCGTTGAGCCCTCGACCCTGAACAGCGCCGACAACGGCACGGGCACATGAGACGTTGTAGGAATTCATGTTGTTGCGCATCTTGGTGCTCAGCAGCGGATTGAGCGTTGCCGCGAGTGCACCGTCGGCCGCCGTCGGCCCACCCGCGACACACGGCAGCACCTCGGCGTCAGTCACCGCATTGACCTGGAAGGGCTGGATCTCGCCGGTAAGGGCCGTCGGAGCAGCGGCCGCGGTTCCGACGGCCAGGCTGCCGATCAGCGCCGCGGCGGTCACGCCAGCGGAAATTCGCGCGGTGAGCAGCTTGAACGAGTTCATTGTCTTCCCCCGGAGAATGGTTTTCACGGATCCGTCAGCCGATGTTCGCGAAGTAGAGCCGGGACGCGTCGGTCGTGCCGGCATTGCCGATCGCCGCCGGCCCGGCCCACGAGCCGAAACCGGTGCTGCGCCACGCGGTCAGCGCACCGTTGTCCTCGACATGAACCAGATCGGCCCGACCATCACCATCAAGGTCACCGAACTTGACCCGGGTCGCGTCCGTGGTGCCGGCGTTGCCAATGGCGGCCGGGGCGGCCCATGCACCGAAACCGGTGCTCCGCCACGCCGTCAACGAACCGCTGTCCTCGACACGAACCAGATCCGCCCGACCATCACCATCCAGATCGGCGAACTGGATCCGAGACGCATCCGTCGTACCGGCATTGCCGACCGTCACCGGCGCAGCCCACGAACCGAACCCGTTGTTGTGCCACGCCGTCAGCGAACCGTTGTCCTCGACATGAACCAGATCGGCCAGACCGTCGCCGTCGAGATCGGCGAAACGAGCCCGAGCGGGATCGGTCGTGCCGGCATTGCCCACCGCGACCGGCGCGGCCCAGCCGGCGAAGCCACCGGCGTTGCGCCAGCCGGTCAGCGAGCCGTTGTCCTCGAGACGCACCAGATCGGCCGGCCGGCCCGACGACGCGGAGCCGACGATGTTCTTGTAGCGCTTGGGCGTGAAGGTGTTGGCCCAGTCGGCGGACCACACCCGCTGCTCGGCGAAGTGCCCGTAGTCGTACTCCTCCATGACGATCGGCTGGGTGTGCGCGGCGTCAGCCCAGCCGACGAACAGCGCGATGTGCTGGGTGTCGCTGTCGTTGCGCCAGAGCGCGTCGCCGACCTGGAGGTCGGAGCGCGCGATCG
>DASWRQ010000187.1:0-32659 GCA_036403095.1 Kutzneria sp.
GTCCGACCCGGTGGGTGTTGGCCAGTACCGGACCATCGCCCTGCTCGGGCGGGGCAGAGCGGGCCGGGTGCTGCTGGGCGTGGGCCCGGACGGCCGGCTGATGGCGCTGCGCCTGCTGGCTCCCCAGCTGGTGCGGGACGAGGGCTTCCGGCGCGAGGTGATGACGGCCCGGCAGGTGGTGGGCCCGAGCACGGCGCCGATCCTGGACGGCGACCTGGACGCGCCGGTGCCGTGGCTGGCGACGCCATTCGTGGTCGGACCGTCGCTGCGCCAGGTGGGCAAGCTGCCGGCGGACTCGATGCTGGGGCTGGCCGCGGGCCTGGCGGCCGGGCTGGCCGCGATCCACGACGCCGGCCTGTTGCACCGCAACCTCAACCCGGCCAACGTGCTGCTGGCCGCGGACGGCCCGGTGGTGCTCGACTTCGGCATCACGCACGGCCCCGGTCTGGCCGGCTCGCCGGGCTTCGTGGCCCCGGAGCAGGCCGCCGGGCAGCCGTCGACCTGGGCCACCGACGTCTTCGCCTACGGCACGGTGCTGTTCACGGCGGCGACCGGCCGCAGCCCGTTCGCGGCGAACACACCGCAGCAGACACTGGCCAACGTCGTGCAGCTGGAGCCGGACATAACGCCGGTGCCGGACACCCTGCGTTGGATCGTCGGCCCCTGCCTGGCCAAGAACCCGGCCCAGCGGCCCACGACGGCTCAGCTCCTGGAGGCGATCGGCCAGCCGGTCGGCGTGTGGCCGCCGGCGGTGCAGGACATGTTGGCCCGCCGGCACGCGGAGGTGGCCCGCACGGTCGCCGCGCCGCCGGCCCCGGGCACGCCGCCGCCGACCGTGGAGACGCCGGAGACGCGCCGGAAGACGGCCGCGATCGTCGGCGCGGTCATCGTGTTCACCGTTTTTGTCACGGCCATGGCCGGCGTGCTGCTGGCGTTCGGCGGCGGTCCCCGCACGGATGCGGCGGTCAGCACCACGCCCACAACCACCACGCAGCCGGTACCGGCCACCACGACAACGACGACCACCACCACGACCACGACGACGACCACCACGAACGCGGCGACCAGCATCCAGGCCGGCGTCTGGTACTCGATCACCAGCACCTCGACGGGCAAGTGCCTGGACGCCTCGGGCGGCGGTCGCAAGAACGGCACCCCGGTCATCCTGTTCACCTGTGCGGCCAAGGACAACCAGCAGTGGCAGTTCATCCCCACGTCCAACGGCTTCTTCCGGGTCGCCAGCCGGCGCTCCCCGGCGCTCGGTCTCGACGTGGACGGCGGGGCCGGCGCGGTCGCCAACGGCGCGCACGTGCAGCTGTGGACCTACGGCGGCGGGACCAACCAGCAGTGGAAGCCGGTCGACCAGGGCAACGGGGCGTTCGAGCTGGTCGCCCAGCACAGCAACGCCTGCCTGGACGTGACCGACGGGTCGAGCCAGGACGGCACCCGGCTCCAGCAGTGGCAGTGCGGCGCCGGCGCCAACCAGCTGTTTGCGGTGACTCCGGCAGAATAGGGGCCATGGACGTCGTCGAGTTGCTGCGGACGGGCCGGTTCGCCGAGGTGCACGGGCTGTTGGCGCCACAGTTGCGGCCGCTCGTGACGCCGGAGGCGCTGGCGACGGCGTGGGCGGCGGCGCTGACCGAGCACGGGGCCCTGACCGGGAGCGGCGCGCCCGTCACCGAGCAGGGCGTGACCCGGGTGCCGCTGGAGTTCGAGCGCGGGCGGCTGACGTTGGTGCTGGTCGAGGGGCATGACGGCCTGGGCGGGCTCCAGATCGCGCCGGCGAGCGCGGCGGAGCCGATCGAGCCGTGGCAGCCCCCGTCCTATGTGGACTGCGACGCCTTCGACGAGCACGACGTCTCTTTGGACGGAGTGGAGGGCACCCTCAGCCTGCCCGCCGGGACCGGCCCGATGCCGGCGGTGGTGCTGCTCAGCGGCTCGGGCGCGCATGATCGTGACGAGACGCTCGGGCGCAACAAGCCGCTGAAGGACGTCGCCTGGGGTTTGGCCAGCCGGGGCGTCGCGGTGCTGCGCTTCGACAAGGTGACATACCAGATGAAGACGGCCCCGCCCGGCTTCACCGTGTACGACGAGTACGCGCCGGCCGCGCTGTCGGCCGTCGAGTTTCTGCGGCAGCGCAACGACATCGGCCCGATCTTTCTTTTGGGCCACAGCCTCGGCGGCACCATCGCGCCCCGCATCGCCGCCGCGTCGGCGGACATCGCCGGCCTGGTGCTGTTCGCCGGCGGGGCGCAGCCGCTGCACCGGGCGGCGGTGCGTCAGCTGCGCCACATCGGCGCGGCCGAGGCGACCATCGAGGCGTTCACCAAGCAGGCCGAGCTGGTCGACAGCCCCGCGCTTTCCGTTGACACGCCTCAGGTTGAGCTGCCGTTCGGCGTCCCGGCCCCGTATTGGCTGGACCTGCGCGACTACGACGGCCCGGCCACCGCGGCCGCCCTGGACGTGCCGATCCTCATCGTGCAGGGCGGCCGCGACTACCAGGTCACCATGGCCGACGACCTGGCTCTGTGGCAGGCGAAACTCGACCGTCCCAACGTGACGGTCCGGGTCTACGAGGCCGACAACCACCTGTTCTTCCCAGGCGCCGGCCGCTCCATGCCGACCGAGTACGAGCCGGCACAGCACGTGGACCCGTCGGTGGTGGCCGACATCGCGGAATGGCTCACCGCGCTTACTGGCTGACCACGTCTACTGGCTGACCAGGCCGCCGTCGACGGCCAGCGCCTGGCCGGTGACGAAGGAGGCGTGATCGGCCAGCAGCCAGGCCGCCGCCTCGGCGATATCGCGGGGATCGGCCCGGCGGTTGGTCGGCTGCAGCGAATGGTGTCCACCCGGTCCCACGCGTCCATGCCGGCGGCGCGTCCGACACCGAATGTCAGATTCCGACAGAATTGAGCCTCGAGTCTCAGTCCTGCCCGAAACCCACATTCGGTGTGCCCCAGAGCGCGACTCGCCGGGGTTCTTGACTCGGCCGGGTGTGAGTGGTTTATTACTCCTATGACGCGTTCACGGCCGCCACGGACCCTCTCCACCTCGGAGGAGCGACGGGAGACGGTGCTGCGCACGGCCGTCGAGACGTTCGCGGCCCGTGGGTACTACGGGACCACGACCACCGAGGTCGCGACCCGGGCCGGCATCTCGCAGGCGTACGTCTACCGGCTCTTCCCCAACAAGGAGGCCCTGTTCCTGGCCGTCGTCGAGCACGCTTACGACCTGGTCCGGGACAGCCTCGCCCGCGGCGCCGCCGACGCGACCAGCACCGCGCCCGCCGACGTCCTGTACGCCATGGGCGACTCGTACGCCCGGCTCATCCAGGACAAGAACCTCCTGCTCATCCAGCTCCACGCCCAGGCCGCGGCCGTCGCCGAGCCCGCCGTCCGTGACGCCGTCCGCGCCGGCTACGCCCGGGTCGTCGAATACGTCCGCAGCACCTCCGGCGCCAGCGAGCCCGACGTCCAGCAGTTCTTCGCCACCGGCCTCCTGTGCCACCTGATCGTCGCCATCGACGCCGACCACATCGACGCCCCCTGGGCCCGCGCCCTATCAGCAGGCATCCGCCACTTCTAGCCCCCCGGCGCGTGACACGCGGGGGTGTCCCCTTCCCCACCCCCTTTTTTCTAACGCCAGTGAGTGATTAACCACTCATACACTGAAGGAGACCAACATGTCCACCACCGCCACCCAGATCGTCCTGCCCGGCAAGGTAGATCCGGAGGCCCTGCAGACACGTGAGCGCAGCCTGCCCACGCCAGACAAGGGCCAGGTGCTGATCCGCATGGAGGCGACCGGAGTGTCGTTCGCCGAGCAGCAGATGCGCCGCGGCAAGTACTACGACCAGCCGGCCTTTCCCTTCGTCCCAGGCTACGACCTGGTCGGCACCGTGACGGCGACCGGCGCGGACGTCGACCCGGGCCTGATGGGCCAACGGGTAGCGGCGCTGACGAAGATCGGTGCCTGGTCGACCCACATGATCCTGGACGTCGACGCGGTGGTGCCGGTGCCCGAAGGGGTCGACGCGGCCGACGCGGAAACGGTGGTGGTCAACGGAATCACCGCCTGGCAGATGCTGCACCGAACCGCCCGCGTCAGCACGGGTCAGACGATCCTGGTTCTGGGGGCCAACGGCGGCGTGGGCTCGACGCTGGTCCAGCTGGCCCGAGCAGCAGGCATCCGGGTGATCGGCACGGCTTCGCCGCGCCACCACGAGAAGGTCGCGGCGCTCGGCGCGATCCCCCTTGACTACCGCGCCGAAGACCTGCCGGCGCAGGTCCGAGCCCTGGCGCCTCAAGGCGTCGACGCGGTGTTCGATCACGTGGGCGGCGCGGGCATCGTGGACTCGTTCCGTCTGCTCGCTCCCGGCGGCGCGCTCGTCTCCTACGGCACGGCGGCGACCCGCGACCAGGAGGGCTCGCCCCGCCTGCCGGTGCTCAAGCTGTTCGGCCGCCTGCTCGTGTGGAACGTGCTCCCGAACCGCCGCCGCGCCTCGTTCTTCAACATCTGGACGGGCGTCCGCAACTCCGAGAAGTTCCGGGCCCGGCTGCGCCAGGACCTGACCGAGGTCTTCACCCTGCTGACCGACGGCACGCTGCGCCCGCAGGTCGCGGCCCGGATCCCGCTGGCCGAGGCGGCCAGGGCGATGCGCCTGGCCGAGTCCGGCACGGTCACCGGCAAGGTCGTCCTGGTCCCGTGATGGTGTTTCATGAGCCGATGAGCACGCATCTGGTCCACGTCTTCCCGGACGGCCCCGGCGGCGGCAACCCGGCGCCGATCGTGCTCGACGCGGAGTCGCTGTCCGACGACGACATGCGGGACATCGCCCGCAGTTCCGGCCACGAGTCGGCGTTCGTGCTGCCGGCCGAGCCGCCGTTCGACTTCGCGTTGCGGTTCTGGGTGCCGAACCACGAGATGCCGATGTGCGGTCACGCCACGGTCGGCGCGGTCCACGTCCTGCACCGCCTCGGCCGCCTCACCAAGGACCACCTGACCATCGCCACGCCGGCCGGCCCGGTCGAAGCCCGCATCACCGGCGACGACGTCGAGATCAGCCAGCCGACCGGCACCGTCACTTCAGCTCCGACAACAGATGTTGTCGACGTCCTGGGCATCAGCGCCGACGACCTGGCCCCGCATCCGATCCAGAACGCCAGCACGTCCCGGGTCAAAACCCTGATACCGCTGGCCGACCCGGCCGTCCTCGACGGCCTGACGCCGGATTTCGCTCGTATAGCGGAACTTTGCGACGAACTGGGCTCCACCGGCCTCTACCCGTACACACCATCGGATCCCGCGACGCAGACCTTCGACGCCCGCCAGTTCCCGCGGTCCTCCGGCTATCCGGAGGACCCGGCGACGGGCATCGCCGCTGCGGCGCTGGCGTACGGGCTGCTGGCCAACGAGTTGGTCACGCCGGACCGGCCCATCCACGTCCGTCAGGGCCGGGCGATGGGCCGGCCGTCCCGGATCACGCTGCGCATCACGCCGACGAATCTCTGGCTCGGTGGCGCCGTCCGCTAACAAGTCCCATCGGCACTCGGCAACCCGCCACCGGCCAGATACCCCACGACAGCGCTGTCGATGCAGTCGTTGCCCAGGAACACCCCGTGGTGATAGGCGCCTTGCTGCGTCACCAGCCGCGACCCGGTCAACGCCCGGTGCATCGCCAACTGCCCCTGATACGGCGTGACCGGATCGCCCGCCGCCGCCACCATCAGCACCGGCAGTCCATTGTGGACGACAGTGGACGGCTCGATCGGCCGCACCGGCCAGAAGGCGCACGGTGTGATGTTCCGCGTCACCGACCCGAACATCGGCTCGTCGGCCCGATGCGCCTCGATGTCACGGTAGTACGACGCCGGATCGTGCGACACCGCCCGATCGGCACAGAAAACCGCCGTCCCCGACCGCGCGCCCATCTCGCCACCGCCGTTGTAGATCGTGGAAAGCTCACCGGCCAGCCGATCGGTCACCTTGGGCGCACCGTCCCGCAGCTGCCGAATCTCCGTCGCCAGCTCGGCATAGTCCTCGGGGGCGTCGCTCCGAATCCCGCTGTACAACAGATACGGTAGCACATGACTGTCCACTGTGTACCCGCCAGCGTGCACCGGTCCGCCGGAGACCAGCCCCAGCACAGTCGCCAGCACGGCATCGGCCGTGTCGCCGATGCCCTGCTGGCCTGCTGCCCAGGAGGCGAAATGCCGCAACGCGGCCTCCATCGCCGGTCCCTGGGAGGCGAAGAACCCCGGTCCGAACAACGCCGGATCGACCGAACTGTCCAGCACGAACCGGTCGGCGTGGGCACCGAACATCTGGAGATACACCGCACCGAGATAGGTGCCGTACGAGTCGCCGTAGTACGAGATCCGCTGCTCGCCCAACGCCTGCCGAATCGCATCCATGTCCCGTGCGACATTTCGCGTCGACGCGAACGGCAACTCGTCCCGGTGCCCTTGCGCGCACTGTGCCGCCAGCTTGGCCTCGAAGGCCACACTTTCCTGGTAGCTGGCCAAGGTCGGCCCCGCCGACTGCTGGAACGTCACCGTTTTCCACGGGCACAGCACCGGCCCGCTGCGTCCCACGAACCGCGGATCGAAGCCGATCAGGTCGTAGGCCGCCGCCAACGCCGGCGCGAAGTCCCCCAGCACGGCCATTTCCAGCCCGCTGTCGCCCGGGCCGCCCGGATTCAGCAGCAACACCCCGCGCCGACGTGCCGGATCCGTGGCCTTGACCCGGGAAACGGCCACGGACATCGTGCGACCGTTCGGTTGCCGATAGTCCATCGGCACCACTACTTCGGCGCACTGCGCGCCCTTGCTGTCGAGCTCCTGGCCGATCGCGTCGTCCGGTCCGAGCGCACAGCCGTGCCAGTCCACGCCCGAATGCCCCACCCCGACCGTCAGCGACGCGACGGCCGTCACCACCAGTGCCACCCCTGACCACGACATGACCGAGAGGGTGCCGCCGCCGGCACTCATCCGGCGTCCGGCCAGAAGACGACCGGCGTGTCAGTCCGAGGAATGACGCCGTCCCGGCTGTGCCTGTGCTACGACGGCCGTTCCGTGTCCAGGGGCACGTCGGCGCCGCGTACGAGCCCCAGTTGCACCGTCTGCCGCCCGAACACGGCGTCGACGCCCCAGTCGATCAGCGTTCGGACGCGGTTGCCGGGCATCGCCGCCAGGTGGTATCCGCGCGTCACGGCTGCCGCCGGCAGGCCGGACAACGGGATGCCCAGCGGGTTCGCCGCCGCGGCCAGCCCGCCGAGATCCACCACGAAGCCCAGGTCATGATGCTTGTACCGGGCCATCTGCCCGTTCCCGAGCGACGCCGCCAGATTCTTGCCGGCGAGCTTGCCCTGCCGCATCGCGTGCTGCGCCGTCATCGCCGTCAGCTCGCCCGGCCGGGTCAGGTCCGGCACCGCCGCGCAGTCCCCGCACGCGAAGATCTCCGGATGCCCGGGCACCGCGAGCGTGGCATCGACCACGACGCGTCCGCGCTCCGTGGGAAGCCCGGTCGCCTCGGTCAACGGATCCGGCCGCACGCCGACACACCAGGCCAGCGTGCGGGTCGGCACGAACTCCCCGTTGGTCAGCCGCACGCCCTCGGCCGTCGCCTCCGCCACCGAGGTTCCCATCAACACCTCGACGCCGCGCTCGCGCAACACCTTGTCCGCCGCCCGGGACAGTCGCGGATCCAGCTCCGGCAACACCTTCGGGGCCACGTCCAACAGCAGCCAGCGGATCTTCTGTCCGCGCAACGCCTTGTTGCGACCGGCCACCGCCGCCGTGAACGGCGGGCCCTGGGCCGCTACCTCCGTGCCGGTGTAACCGGCCCCCACCACGACAAACGTGCAGCGGGCCGCCCTCAGGTCCGGGTCGTCCGTAGCACCGGCCAGCTCGATCTGCCGGATCACGTGGTCCCGTAGGTACAACGCCTCGCCGATGCCCCGGAACCCGTGCGCGTGCGCACCGACACCGGGGATCGGCAGCAGCTTGTTCACGCTCCCGGCGGCCAGCAGCAGCCGGTCGTAGCCCAGCACGTGCGAGCCGCCCTCGGGATCCGTGTACGTCAGCTCGCGCCGGTCCACCGCCAGCTTGTCGGCCGTGCCCAGCGCCAGCTTGACCTGCGGCAACGTCTTGGTCAGCGACACCGCCACCCGGCGTGGATCGAGCGAGGCCGCCGACACCTGGGGCAGCAGCGGCAGGTACAGGAAGTAGTCGGTCTTGTTGACCAGCACCACTTCCGTGTCCGGCGGCGCCGCCCGGACCAGCGCCTTCGCCGCGTGGAACCCGGCGAAGCCGCCGCCGACGATCACGATCCGGTTCGGTGTGCCCACGATCCCTCACCCGATTTCGAGGTCGACAACGCCGCTGGACTACCCGACGCCGCCGGCGGAAAACCCGGTCCCGCCCAGCATGCGGGCGGGACCGCCACCGGGCAACCCGAAGCCGTCCCCCACCTACTTCCCCTGCTCGCCTCCGACTCAGCACCGCTCGCCGGCCGCGAGCACGGGGCCGGCACGGGCCAGCCAGCCCCCTCTCCAGCTCAGAACTGCTCGCCGGCCGGCTGCTTGATCGTCACGTTGATGCGGTTGAAGAAGTTCGTGGTGGCGATCATCAGGATGATCGCCGACAGCCCCTTCTCGTCGAAGTGGTCGGCGGCCTCGTCCCACACGGCGTCGGACACCGGGTCGACCTGGTCGGCCATGCGGGTGGCGGCCTCGGTCAGCGCCAAGGCGGCCCGCTCGGCGTCGGTGAACAGGTCGCTCTCGCGCCACGCCGAGACGCGCAGCAGGCGGTCGGCGCTCTCGCCGGACTTCTGCGCACTGGTCACGCCGCCGTCGACACAGTAGCCGCAGCCGTTGATCTGGCTGGCCCGCAGGTGCACGAGGTCCAACGTGGCCTTGGGCACGCCACCCTGATGAATGGCCTTGAACAAGCCCTGCACACCGCCCACGGTGTCGGGAAGAACCTTGGCCGGGTTGGTCATCCGCGCTGCCATGATCTCGCTCCTTCTGTTGTGCTCCGTCACTTCACTGACGAGCCGGCACGAGCGAACGTGACACACGCGGATGTGACGGCGGCCACAGCGCAAACCACACCCATCTCCACGAGCAACAGCTTGATTCCGTCAACCCCTTCTGGTCTCGAGGGCGGAAACGAATTGTCGCGACCTGGTTGGGCCGGTGACGGCTGGCACGAGGCACTGGGGTCAGGGCCCCGACCCCAGGGCGTCCCGCAGGCCGCGTCGGCCGGAGACGCCGAGTTTGCGGTACACGCTGGTCAGCGCGAATTCGACGCTGCGCGTGGTGACGTACAATTCACGGGCTATTTCCTTGTTGGTCCGGCCGGCCGCGGCCCGGCGCGCGACGAACGATTCCCGCTCGGTCAACAGCGCCGGATCGGCCAGCGGGAACCGGCGGCGTCCCCCGGCCTGCCGCAATTCTCGCCCGGCCCGCTCCATCAATGTCACCGAGCCGCAGCGCATCGCCATGTCGTGAGCCATTCGCAACACGGACCGGGCCGACAATTCCTCGCCGGATTCGCGCAGGAAGTGGCCCCGGTCGGCGAGCGCACGCCCGTACTCCAGCCGTGTCGGCGATTCCCGCAGAATGTCGACGGCCTCCGAGAGCAGCTCGGCGTCGCCGGTCACCACGCCGGCACCGCGCAGCGCGACACCGATCGTCGACGCCGAACCCCAGCGTCGCGCCAGGCTCAGCTCTCGCTCCACAAGAGACAGTGCGCGGTGGCGATCTCCCAGCTCCGCCAGCAACAACGCCGCCGTCGACCGCCACGGGCAGACGGCCGGGTTGAGCACGCCGCGCTGCTCCAGCCGGCGTCCGCACTCCAGCAGGTCGTGCACGGCGCGAACCTTGTCGCCGTCGGCCGCACGGAGACGGCCACGCTGGAACAACACCGTATCGAAGCGCGCCGAGCCCGGCACCTCGCCGTCCAGGCCCTGGGCGCTCAGCAGCATCGCCGCCGCCTGCGGTTCGTTGACGTCGATCAGGGCGCCGACCATCGGCGCGATGGCGGCGACGTGCGGATCGCGTTGCAGGAGCGCCAATCTGCGCGCCTCGCGCAGATCTCCCCGCCGCAGCGCCAGCTCGCTGCGCAGCGCGAGGGCCAGCCTGGTCAGCGCCGGACGGGACCGCCCGGAGATCGCGGTCAGGGCGTTCTCGCACAGCCGCTCGGCCTCATCGAAATAGTCCATCATGGACAGTGTCGTGACGACGTGCTGCAGGGCCCGGCGATCGACCAGGTCGGAGCCTGCGGTCACGGCCAGATTGCGCCCGGTGGCCCGCTTCAGCGCGACCGTCGTCCGCACCCGATCACCGGCCAGCGCACAGGAGACGGCCGCGATCGCATGCCAGAACCGTTGCCGGCGCGGGTTTTCCGGCAGGGCCGGCATTCTGTCCACCACGCCCGCGTGCTCGACGCCGATCGAGAGCGGGGCCAGCTCGTCATGAACGTCGGCCAAGGCCCGGGCGGCGTCGACCAACTGCCCGCGCTCGGCCAGCTCATACGCCAAGGTCGCGCCGCCACCGGCCTGCGTCAGATGGTCCAGTGCCGCATCGGGATCGGTGTGCACCTCGGCCTCGCCCAGCCCGGCCAGCGCCGACCAACGGTCCTCATCGGACAGTGGCTCCGCGAGCAGTCGCCGCAGACACTCCGCCGCTCGCTCGGGATCGCCGTCGCTCATGGCCGTCGCCGCGTGCTCGCGCAGCAGCCGGCACGTCCACTCGTCGCCGATGGGATCGGTCGTCAGCAGGCGATCCACGACGTCATCGACCGCGGCCCGGCGACGGTGCAACGCCCGCGCCGCCCGTAGCCGCATCTCCGACGGCGTCCCCGCGCACAACGCCGCTGTCACCAGGGGAACGGCCACACTGCCATAATTGAGGAGTCCTCGCCTTGCCACTTCACGATCGACGCCGGCCACCGAGGCGACGAGCGAGACGTCCGCCGCGCCCAGGACCTCGACCGCCCGGCCGACGGCCACCAGCTCAGGCCCCAACGTCGCCACGATTGCGGCCGTCAGCTCCGGCGACGGTTCCCGGCACAGGTCGCCGATCGACGGCCCGTCACACCGCAGCAACTCGGCCACCAGCCAGGGGTGTCCTCCGGTCATCCGATGAACCAACCCGGCCTCGTCGGGGACCAGCGCCTGGACGGCCGACTCGGCCAAGCGGCCCAAGGGGATCCGGCGCGCGTCCCGGGCGAAGTCGCCCAGCCACCCCGGCAGCGCCGTCACGATCATCGCCACCGGCAGGTCGGCCAATCGGCGTCGGAGATAGTCCAATAGCCGGCGCGAATCGGCGTCGGCGAGGTCGAGATCGTCCACGGCGATGAGCACCGGCGACTGCGCGGCCAGTGCCCGCAGCGCACGGAACAACTCGCGCAGCGCCGACTGAAGCGCCTTGGGGTCGTCGGCCCCGGCGATGCGGTCGAGCACCGGGCCCGCGACCGGCTCGAACAGCTGCGCAGCGAGCTCGTACGGGAAATCCCGCTCGAGCGCCGAGCCCTGCGCGGCCAGCACGGTGAAACCGAGCCCCGCCGCGAGCTCCCCGCACGCCCTGAGCAGCGTCGTGCGCCCCAATCGCGGCCCGGCCTCGACACACACCACGGCCGGCAGCTCGGAAAGCGCTTGCCGAACCACCGCCAACTCGGCGTCCCGGCCAACACACGCCTGTCTCACCCGCACCCAGTTGCTCCCTTCGGCGTTTCACAGAGGGGTCGTACGGGAAGCCCTCAGCCCGCAAAAGAGATGGCGACCGGTCACCGGGCGATTCCGGAGCATCCCGGCGTGTTAGCTTCCGGATCGATCGAGGGAGGGTCATGACCGTCGACGAGTACGGCGCCGTGCGGGCTCAAGCGCTGCGACTGTGCCTCGCCGCCGGGGCCACCGTCGAGGAGGCCGAGGACTGCGTGCACGAGGCGTTGGTCGAGCTGCTCGAGGTGGACGATCCGAAGTCCGTGCGGGCCCCCGCCGGCTGGGTCGCGACGGTGTCCCGCAGGCGTCTGGTCGACCAGGTCCGTCGTCGGTCCCGGGAACGGGTCGCCGGGCAGCGCGAGCCGGCCGCCATCGCCCCCGCCGATCCCGCCGACCTGGTGGCCGATCACGACCTCGCGCGCTGGCTGGTCCGGTCCATGGCCGAGCTGCCGGTCACCACGCAGGAGGTGTGCGCGGCGATCGGCGAGGGCAAGTCGCAGGCCGAGGTCGCGCTGGAGCTCGGGCTCACCACCCGGGCCGTGGAGTCGCACCTCACCCGGGCCCGCCGTCGGCTCCGCAAGCTGCGCATCGCCATCGTCCTGCCTGTCGGCGTCTGCTGCGCCCGCGCCCTGCAACGCTTCGCCGGGCCGCTCACCTGCGCCGCCGTCGCCGCACCGGTCGCCGCCGTGATGCTCCTGCCGGCCTCCCCCACGCCCCAGCCGTCGTTGCCGCACGCCGAATCGCCCGTCGCGATGACCACCGCGCCCGCCACGAGCTCGCCGGTCGTTGCCGCGCCGACAACAACTGTTGTCACGACGACCACAACGGCGACCACCACCACCTCGGCGCCGCCGCCGGCCGCTCCCCCGCCGGTCACGGCCGCGACGACCCACCTCGTCCAGCAGGCCCGTACGGTCGGGCCGCACGTGAACGGCGTGGTCAAGGACATCCTGAGCCACCTGCCCAGCACGCTGCCGCCGCTGCCGAACCTGCCGCTCACACTGCCGCTCGGCAACTGATCTAGGGTGCGGGAATGGTGAACCTACGGGAGCAGATCCTCGCCGAACTGGGTGTCAAGCCGACCGTCGAGCCGAAGGTCGAGATCCGGCAGCGCGTCGACTTCCTCAAGGACTACCTGCGCTCCACCCCGGCCAAGGGTTTCGTGCTGGGCATCAGCGGCGGCCAGGACAGCTCGCTGACCGGCAAGCTGTGCCAGCTGGCGGCCGAGGAGCTGCGGGCCGAGGGACACGAGGCGACCTTCGTCGCGGTACGGCTGCCGTACGGGGTGCAGGCCGACGAGGAGGACGCGCAGGTCGCGCTGCGGTTCATCCAGCCGGACCGGTCGATCACCGTCAACGTGAAGCCGAGCGCCGACGCGGTCAGCCAGGAGTCGGCCGCGGGCCTGCGCGAGCTGCTGGGCGAACAGCCGACGCTGCGGGACTTCGTGCGCGGCAACATCAAGGCCCGCGAGCGCATGGTCATCCAGTACTCCATCGCCGGGCAGCTGAACCTGCTGGTCGTCGGCACCGACCACGCGGCCGAGGCGGTCACCGGGTTCTTCACCAAGTACGGCGACGGCGGCGTGGACGTGACGCCGCTGACCGGGCTGACCAAGCGCCAGGGCGCGGCCCTGCTCCAGGAGCTGGGCGCGCCGCCGAGCGTGTGGCAGAAGGTGCCGACCGCCGACCTCGAGGACGAGCGGCCGGCGCTGCCGGACGAGGTGGCGCTGGGCCTGAAGTACGCCGAGATCGACGACTACCTGGAGAACGCGGACGTCGCGCCCGAGGTTGCGGCCCGGGTGGAGTCGGTTTTTGTCGCTACTCGACACAAGCGGGCCGTGCCGGTCACCCCTTTCGACAACTGGTGGCGGCAGAGCTAGACCGCCGACCCGGCGGCGTGCCAGGGTCGAGTCCGTGCCCGACCGCCGCCATGAGCATCCCTTCGTGCCCTACCGCCCCGCCCGGCCGTCGACCGACGACGTGCTGCGGCGGGGCGAGGACTTCTACCGCCGGCTGGACGAGCGCCGCTCGGTGCGCTGGTTCTCCCCCGATCCCGTGCCACGACAGGCGATCGAGCTTGCCGTGCGGGCGGCCAACACCGCGCCGAGCGGGGCTCACTTCCAGCCGTGGACGTTCGCGGCGACCGACGACCCCGAGCTCAAGCGCCGGGTCCGGGTCGCGGCCGAGGAGGAGGAACGCCGCTTCTACCACGAGCGCGACGCCCCCGACTGGCACGCGGCGTTGTCACGACTGGAGACCGACGAGCACAAGGAGTTCCTGGAGAGCGCTCCCTGGTTGGTCGTGGCGTTCGCGCAGAAGAGCACGCCGCGGCCGGACGGCTCGCTGCGCAAGAACTACTACGTCAACGAGAGCGTCGGCATCGCGTGCGGGCTGTTCATCGCCGCGCTGCACGAGATGGGCCTGGCCACTCTCACCCACACGCCGAATCCCATGGCGTTCCTGGCCGAGCTGTTCGGCCGCCCGGCGACCGAGCGGCCCTACATCCTGTTCCCGGTGGGCTATCCGGCCGACGACTGCGAGGTGCCCGACCTGCGTCGGAAACCGCTCTCCGAGGCCCTGGTAGTGATCAGCCCGGACCCGGAGAGCGCTCTCCCCCGCTAGGCCCGCATCAGGCCCACGATCGCGTCGATCAGCCCGGTCGCGGCGTCGTGCCAGCTCGACCGGGGCGTCGGGCGATTCTCGGCCAGCGCTCGTTCCCGCTCGGCCGTCATCTGCACGATCAGGTGCCGCGCCATGTCGTCGCGCTCGGCCCGCACCGGCGCCGGCAGGTTGGGCAGGCAGCGGTTGAGGCCGTCGAGCACGGCCCGCAGGCTCGGCGAGCCGAGCGCCTCGTCGACCAGCGCGCGGTGCAACTCGGGGTCGGCCATCACCTGGGCCGCGAACCGGGCGTACCAGGTGGGGCTGCCGAGCGCGTCGAGATGCATGGTCGACGGCCGGACCAGGCAGCCGACCCACACCCGCAGGTCGATGGAGTCGGCGGCGTCGGCGACCATGGCCGCGCGCAGCCGTTCCATCTCGGCCATGTGCTTGTGCACGATGGCGCGCACCAGGTCCGCCTTGGTGCCGAAGTGGTAGCCGACGGCGGTGTTGTTGCCCTGCCCCGCGGCCTCGCTGATCTGCCGGTTGGACACGGTGATCACGCCGTGCTCGGCGAACAGCCGTTCCGCCGCCGTCAGGATCGCGTCCCGGGTCGCGCGCGCCCGCTCGGTCCGCACCGTGATCAGCTCCTCACCATCGCACCGGCAGGGCGCTCAGCCCGCCGACCACCAGACCCTCCACTCGACGGAGATCATCCGCCGGCACCGCCAGCTCCAGCGAGGGGACCCGGTCCAACAGCACGGTGAGCACGGTCTGCAGCTCGATGCGGGCCAGCGACTGGCCGAGGCAGGAGTGCGGGCCGGCGCCGAAGGTCAGGTGCGGGTTGGGGGTGCGGGCCAGGTCCATCTCGTCGGCCCGAGCGAACTCCGACTCGTCCCGGTTGGCCGCCGCCATGTCGCAGACCACAGTGGTGCCGCCGGTGATCCGCGCCTCGCCGACCGCCACCTCCTCGTCGATGTAGCGGACCATGCCGAAGCCGAGATTGGCGTCGAAGCGCAGCGCCTCCTCGACGGCCGTGCGGACCAGGGACCGGTCGGCCAGCAGCCGCTCCCAGCGGGTGCGGTCGGCCAGCAGCATGCCGGTCATCTTGGCGATCATGTTCGCGGTCGTCTCGTGCCCGGCGACCAGCAGGCCCTGGCCGGTCGCGATCAGCTCGGCGTCGGACAGGCCATGACCGTCGGCGTCGGTGGCCAGCGCCAGCTCGCTGAGCAGGTCCTCCCCCGGCCGACGCCGACGGTCGGCGACGTGCTCGGCCATATACGCCGAGAACTCGCGCTGCGCAACGTCCATCTCCCGCTGGGTGTAGCGGGTCAGGTTCAGCATGCTGTCCGACCAGTGCGAGAAGCGGTCGCGGTCGGCCGTCGGGACGCCGAGCAGGTCGCAGATCACCCACACCGGCAGCGGGAAGGCCAGGTCCGCCTTCAGGTCGGCCGGCATGCCCTTGGCCCGCATCTCGTCGATCAGCTGGTGGGCCATCGCCTCGATGCCCGGGCGCAGCTCGGTCATCCGCTTGGCGGTGAACCACTTGCTGATCATGCGTCGCCAGCGCTGGTGGGCCGGTCCCGTCTGCGGCAGCACGGTCGCCATCTCGCTGTTGAACAGGCCGCCGGACTCGGTGTCCGACAGCCGGGCCGCGTCCGGCGCGTCCAGCCGCCGGCCGAACCGGGCGTCGGACAGGATCTGCCGCACGTCGGCGTACCGGGTGAGCAGCGTCGCCCCGTCGCCGCTCGGCATCGTGACGTGGGCGACCGGGCAGCGTTCGCGCAGCTCGGCCCATTCGACGGGCGGTTCGAGGGCGGCCGGTCGCGGCAGCGGATAGCTCAGGTTCTCCACGTGGCCAGTGAAGACCGGAGTCAGAGTTAAGTCAAGCGACTGACTTAGAGGCCGGGCAAAGCGAGAGGGGCCGGCCTGGCTCGACCGACCCCTCCCCTTCACCGCCCTGCTGCTAGCTCGGCCTCAGCGGGATGGCCCAGCGCTGCTGGGGCGTGCCCACGAAGTCGTAGATCTGCAGCTTGTTCCCGTTGGTCAGCACACCCGACTGGTCGTCCAACACCCGACCGGCATAGGTGTTCACGATGGCCCCGTCCGGCCGGAAGGCCCACTGCTGGCTGCCGGAACCGCAGGTCGTGACGCCGATGGCGGTCCCGTTGGCGACGCTGCTGATGTCGATGCAGTTGGCCATGGACTGCAGCCGGCCGTCGCCCCAGGTGGTCCACTGCTCACCGGCGGAGCCGAAGCAGTCCCAGAGGTACACGGTGGAGTTGGCGGGGTTCTCGCCCTTGATGTCGGCGCACTTGCCGCCGACGCCGACGATGGCGCCGGTCCACAGGGCCTGCGCGCTCATCCGCCACTGCTGCAGGGCAGTGCCGGCGCAGTCCTGGATGGTGAACACCGCACCCAGGGTGTCGGACGCCCCGGTGAGGCAGCGGCCGGAGTTGGGGTTGAGCACGGTGCCGTCGGCCCGCTGCGCCCACTGCTGCCCGGGGTCGCCGGGGTTGCACTGCCACAGCACCACGGCGGTGCCGGCCACGGTGGCGGCATTGTTGACGGTCAGGCACTTGCCCTCGGCGTGCACGGTGCCGTCGCCCGGGGTGATCCAACTCTGCGACTGGTTGTGGTAGCAGTCCCACACCTGAACGGCATTGAGTCGAGGATCGCCGTTCTTGACGTCAAGGCACTTGCCGCCGGGGTCGGTCAGCTGCCCGTTCTGCCCGTGCTGGTCGGGGGCCCGCCACACCTGGTCGGACCGACCGGTGCAGTCCTGCAACTGCAACACGGCCTGGTTCGAGGTGGACGAAGGAGTCAGGCACCGCCCGGCCCGCGGGTTGATGATGTTGCCGTTGGCCCGGATCACCCACACCTGCCCGCTGGACTCCGGCACACACGGCGCAAGCACCTCCTGGGTGCCGGCGGCGGTGGCGTTGTTCAAGGCGGTCAGGCACTTGCCGGCGTTGGTCAGCGCGCCGTCGGCGGTCTGCGCCCACACCTGCGCGCTGGTGGGGTTGCAGTCGTACATCTGGATGCCGTTGGTGGTGCCGGTGGAATCGGGGCTGGCGTTGTACAGGTCGAGGCACCGGCTGTTGGCCCCGACGAACTGCCCGACCCGGATCGGCTGGTCGCGCTTGACCCTGATGTCCCGGAAATGCACGCCGGGCGCGGCGTTGGCCAGGCCGATGTACTGGCCGTAGAGCCGGGTCCCGTCGACGCTGTACTGGCTGACCTGGGTGCCGTTGAGCCGCACCGTGACGGTCCGCCAGTCCACCGAGATCTCGTAGGAGTTCCACTGCCCGGCCGGCTTCTGCGCGGCGGCGGATGCCGGTGCGAACGGCACGATCGAGCCGGTCATGGACTGCCCGGAGGCCGAGCTCAGTCCGATGTGGACGCCAACACCGGTCTTGAGCGGCGAGGTGGCGTCCGTGCCGGGGTCGGCGAAACCGATCAGCACGTCGGAGCCGGCGCCTTCGCTGTCCTGCTTGTAGTCCAGCTTGACGGTGTAGCTCTCGCCGAGCATGCGCGGCGCGTACCACGACGCCCCGGCAGCGGTACCGTCCGAAGTGGACAGAGTGCAGCCGTCATCGGTGAGGCCCTTGGCGCCCAAAGTGCGCCAGGCGACCGAATTGGACTCCAACCGGCCGTCATAGGCCGCGGTGAAGCCGGCTTCGTTGACCGGCGCGGCGCAGTCGGTGTTGCCGGCGGCGAACGCCGGGCCGCCGACGAAGTAGCCGGCCACGTCCAGCGCCACCTGGGCCTGCCCGCGCTCGTTGCGCACGCCGACCTTGCCGCTGGCGCCCAGCGGCACGAACGCGGTCGCGGACATCTTCTCCCGCTGCCGCATGGTCTGCGTGGTGTCCTTCAGCGAGCCGGCCTCCTGCGGGAACACCGACAGCTCGGTGCCGAGGCCGTCCTCCTCGCCGCTGGCCCGCAGCACCACGGCGGTGGCCGACCGGCTGATCCCGGACAGGCCGGTGATCTGGAAGTTGGCCGTCTCGCCCTGGCCGATGGACGTGCCGCGGTCGCCGGTTCCCGTTGCGGTGTCGGCGATCCGGGTGGCCTCGGGCAGCGCGACGAAGGACGCCGCGTTGGCCTCGGGCGCGAACGTGCCGATCACGTCCACGGTCGTCTGCACGACACCGGTGGTGCGCAACTTGATGGTGCCGTCCGACGCGATCGGCACGATCGACGTGTTGGAACGCTTCTCGTTCGGGTTGACGTTCAGTGTGGTGCCGGCGGAGTCGGTGGCGAACATGCCGAGCGCGGCGCCGAGGCTGGACTCCGAGGCGGTCAGGTTCACCAGCACCGCGGCGGCCGACGTCGGCACGCCGGCAATGCCGCGGACCGGGATCGCGTACGTCTCATTGGCGGCCAGCGCGGTCTTGCGCGGGCTGCCGTTGAAACCCCGGGTGTCCAGCACCCGCACCGGCTGCTGCTCGGGCAGGTAGCCGTTGGCGCCGTCGGGGCTGAAGTAGCCCAGCAGGTCGACGTTGTCGAACACGTTGCCCGGACCGGCCTTCAGCCGGACCGCCCGGTCGGTGCCGATCGGCGCGACGACCATTGTGGACACGAAGCCGCTGGCCGGCGAGACTCGCACGGTCGTGGCGCGGCTGGTCGACGCGGCCGGGTCGCCGGTGTAGACGTCCATGCCGCTGTCGACGTTCGGACCGGCCGACGGATTGGTCCGCACGGCCAGGTTGAACACGACGGCCGTCGCATTGGCCGGCACGTTCGACGCCATCGCCACCGTGCCGACCTCGTTCGGCGCGTAGCCGCGGCCCTCGAGCGCCACCGGCTTGGCCAGCGGCATGTACTTCGAGTTCTTCGGCTGCGGCAGATCGGTCGGCGAGCCGAGCACCAACTGCCCGCTGCCCCACTGGTTGTCGTTGTGCTTGGGGGAGGTCCGGGCCTGCAACGCCGACTTGAGCTGCGACGGGTCCAGGCTCGGCACGGCCGACTTCAGCAGCGCCGCCCCGCCGGCGATGGTGGCCGAGGCCGCCGAGGTGCCGGCGAAGGTGCCGTTGGCCCAGTAGGAGGTGCTGACGTGGTCGTAGCCGGTGATGTCCGGCTTGATCCGGCCGTCGATGGTCGGGCCCTGGCTGCTGTCGGTCTCCAGCTGGCCGGACGTCGGCGTGGTCGCGCCGACCGCCGTCGCGTACGGGGAGGTCGCCGGCTCGGTCACGCTGCCGGCGGCGGTGGCGTACTGGATGGGATTGTCCTTGGCCGGGCCGGACACGAACAGGTCGAGCCGGGTGCTCGGCTGGGCGTTGACGTTCTTGATGTACACCGAGAACGTGTTGGTGCCGCCGGTGTTGTTGGTGAAGGTCACCTCGGCCGTCGGCTCGCCGCCACCGGGCGTGTTCGCCTGGTTGTTGGCCGCGTACGCCACGACGTTCGGGTCCGTGGGGCCGGTCGGCGGCGTGGTGCCCTTGACGACGTAGAGATCGAACTCCTGGTTGGTCTTCGGCCAGGCGTCCCAGCGCAGGCCGACGGTCGCGGTGCGGCCGTTGGCCAGCGCGAAGCCGTTGTTGGCGCCGGTGCCGCCGTCATAGGTGACAAAGCCGTTGGTGTTGGTGGTGGCCGCGCCGGAGTAGTGCGTCTTGGCGTTGTCGCCGGCCGCCACCGACCACAGGATGCCGGCCTGGCTGGTGGTGCGCACCACGTCGGCCGGGCTGCCCGGGTCGCCGGTGCCGTCGCCGCGGCCGGAGGTGAACATGCCGATCGCGGCGGTGATCACCTGCACGCCCTGCTGCTGCAGCCAGGACGCCGCCGTGCCGAACTCCATGGACGTGCCGGCGCAGGCGATGAACAGCTGCGCGTCGGGCGCCATGGCGTGCACGACCTCGGCCACGGAAGTCCCGTGCTGCACGGTCGCCGGCGGATCGGCCTGGCAGTTGCCGTAGTTCACCGGCAGCTGCGCCGGCAGCGTGCCCGCCGCCTGCGCGTCGGCCAGTCCACCGAGGTCCGGATCGATGATGCCGACCTTGACGCCGGCGCCCTTGATGCCGGCGTTGATCCACTGGTTGGCGCCGGAGGCCGCCAGGCCCTCCGGGTCGATGTCGCCCATCGGCACGATCCGGTCGGGCGGCCGGATGGCGGCGACACCGGGCTGCTTGGCCAGGTCCGCGACCTTGGCCGCGGGAACCTTGGCCTCCACCCGCCCGTTGCGGCCCATGGCGACGCTGCCGCCGACCGCGGCGACGGCCCGCGCGGCCTGCTGACCGTCCACATAGAGCACCAGGTTGCCGGCCTTATCCTTGGGCACCAAGGTGTTCGGCTTGGCCGCGGTCACCGGTCCGGCGATCGCCGCCTGCTGCGGCGGGGCGGCCGAGGCCGGCAGCCCGAGGCTGCCCACCCCCAACGCCACCCCCACGGCCAACGCGGCCGCGCGTCTGTGTGTCGCCATGTGCTTTCTCGTTTCTCCTTGTGCGCTGACGGTCGTCACTTGACCACCGCGTCCCGGCAGCCCCGGAATTCGGGAATCTTGTTGGGGGAGTTCGGTATGTCTGCCTGGCAGTTGAAGTTGCGGCCGGTCGCCGTGATGAAGATGGAGTCCGGCACCAGCTGGCCGTCCTGGAAGTGCGGGATCACCCGGTAGTAGATCGGCCCCTGGTTGTTCTCGATCTGCTTCTTGACCTGTTTTTCGACGGCGTGGTACATGCGGGACACGTTGGTCTGGCTCTGGTTGAGCGGCACCAGGTTCGCCGCGTGGTCGGCGCCGTAGAAGCACCAGGCGATCAGGTGGCCGGCCGCCTCGGCGCACGGGTTGTCCGGGTCACGCCCGTCCATCGGGTGCTTCTCACCGGGCCGCTTGCCGCTCTGGGTCATCGTGAGGCAGGCCGCCGCGCCGGTGGCCCGGTCGCCGACCTTGTTGCCGCCGTCGTCGGTGACCCGTTGCAGCGGGCCGTACCAGATGGTGTGCGGCAGGTCCCCGTTGAGGCAGTCGGCCTCGTCGGACTGGTAGTTGTAGCCGGCGTCGGCCTCCGGTGCGTTGAAGATGCTCACCGGCCCGGACTGGGTGGTCTTGTTGTTGTCGTTGGTCAGGCCAGGCCCGGGGTCGGTGATGTGGTCGGCGGGCGGGTCGATGCGGTACTGCGGCGGACGCGGCTTGACGGTGTCACCCGGCGGCTGGCGGTGCTCCCGCTTGTGCACGTTGACGAACCACAGCGGCGGGGGCGGCGGCAGGGGACGGTGCTTGACGACAGGACGACCGCCGCCCCGACCACCGGGACCGCCAGGACTACTGGGCTTGCCGTGAGTGCCCGGAGTGCCGTGGGTGCCCGACTGCCCGGGGCCACCACTGGGATAGCCGTCACGCGGGTTGCAGTAGTAGCTGTTCGAGTAGGCGCAACGGTCATGTGCCCGGTCGTAACGGATCTGGTCCGGACATGCGTAGCCCCACTGGTCGCGCATCGAGTCGCCACAGCCCGAGACGGTCGCCGGCGTGCACTCCGAGGTGCCGGTGAACTGCCGGGCGATCGATTCGAGAGCTGACTCGAAGGCGTCCAACCAGCTGTCGGGAATGTGGTCGTAGTCCGGCCCGCAGATCAGCGGCGTGAAGTGGTGGCCGTTCGGGTCGGTGCCGTTGAGCGGATCGGTGTCACCGTAACCGAACCGGTTGTTGGCCGGGGTGTTCCAGCTGTCGCGGCTGGTGAACTGGCCGCTGCCCGGCGAGTACCACCGCGCGCCCATGTCGACCTGGCCGGTGCCGGAATCCGTCCAGCTGCCCTGGAAGCCGAGCGCCGAGGTGTCGCCGCTGGACGCTGTGACGGTGCCGAACGGGTCGTAGCTGCGCAGCCCGTCGGTGGTGCCGCCGATGTAGCGGCCGACGACGTCCCCGTGCTGGTCGGTGAACAGGCTCTTGCCGGTGGGTGCCGTGACTGCCTTGTCCGACAACGGGGATCCGTCCGGCAGCCGGCTGACAACCCGGCTGCCGTCGGTGACGACGTCGTTGCTCAGCCCGTCGTACCCGAAAGCCGTCCCGTTGCGCGTCGCAACCCGGTCCAGGCTGTCGTACTGGTACTGCATCGCCCCGCTGGTGACCTGCCGGTCGAAGGCGTCGAACGTGGAGGCGTTGGCGTTTCCATTGACAGTGGTGGATTTCAGGGTGCCGCGAGCGGTGTAGGCGTAGGTGGTGCCGTTTCCCGACAGCAGCTCGTTGCGCTCGTCATAGCTGAACGTCTGGCCGCCGACGGAGGTGCGGTTGCCGGCGTCGTCCCAACCGTAGACGGTGGTCTTGTTGGTCGGGTCGGTCCAGGAGCTTAGCCGCCCGGCGCCGTCGTAGCCGTAGCTGCTGCTGGCCGTCTTGCCGACCGTGAGGTCCGACTTGGACTTCAGCTTGTCGTCGAGGTCGTAGCCGTAGGTCTCGCCCAGCCGGGTGACCTGCGTGGAGCCGTCGGGGCTCTGCTGAAGCTGGTCGGAGGCCAGCCGGCCGAGCGGGTCGTAGCCGAGCACCCGCTGGGTGTTCTGCGCGACGGCCCGGTCGGTGATCGAGTTCAGCTGACCGCCGCTGTTGTAGCCGTAGTCCATCGTGCGGCCGGTCACCGGGTCGGTGACCCAGGCGAGCCGATCGGCCTTGTCGTAGCCGTACTTGGTGGTGCCGGCAATGTCCTTACTGGACTCCATCGTGCCGTCGCCGTAGTAGGTGTACGTGCCCGAGGTCGCCGGCCCCTGATAGGTCAGGACATTGCCGCGGTCGTCGTAGGTGTAGATGGTGTCGCCACCCGGCCCGCCGACCTTGGTGATCCGGCCGGCCAGGTCGTAACCGATCTTCCGGTCCGAAGTGGACGCCTCGGCGCCGGCGCCGGTCTGCTGGTAGACACGGCCCTGGGCGTCGAAGCTGCTGGTCCGGACGATGCCGCCGG
This sequence comes from Kutzneria sp., assembly GCA_036403095.1. GTDB lineage: Bacteria > Actinomycetota > Actinomycetes > Mycobacteriales > Pseudonocardiaceae > Kutzneria. The sequence continues at coordinate 23,201 of DASWRQ010000187.1, forward strand.
GCTCGGTCTGGGTGATGGCCTGCTGCGCCGCGTCGTAGATCGTGGTGCGGGTGCGGTCGGCCAGGGTGGACGCGGCGGCGGTCGCCGGGTCGATGGTCGATTCCGCCAGGCCCCAGGCGTTGTACGTGAACTCGGTGGCATGTCCGTCGCCGTCGACAACGTGCGACTTGTTGCCGAGCGCGTCGTAGCCGACGGTGGTGGTGATCGAGTGCGTGGCGTCGACCTTGGTCACCTGCTGCGAGACGCGGTTGAGCGAGTCGTAGCCGAACGTGGTCAGCCGGCCCTCGGCCGAGGTGGTGCTGGCCACGTTGCCGTTGCCGTCGTAGCCGGTCGTGCTGGCCCGCAGTTCCTTGCCGTTGCTGGACTGCGCCGTCCGCACCGCGCGGCCGAGCAGGTCGTAGCCGGTGGTGGTGACCAGCCCGGTCGGGTCGGTGAGGGTCGCCGGCCGGCCGGCGATGTCGTAGCCGGTGGTGGTGATCCGGTTGGTCGGGTCGGTGACCTTCTTCGGCATGCCGGCCGCGTCGAACTCGGTCGTGGTGGTGTTGTTCTGCGGAGTCGTGACAGTGGTGGGGTTTCCGGCGTCGTCGAAGCCGGTCGTGGTGGTGTAGTAGAGGGTCTGGCCGGAGGACCGGTCGACGTCGGTCGATGTCCGCTGCTGGCCGAGCGTGTCGTAGGTGAACTGCTTGCGCGCGCCGGACGGGTCCGTCGTGGACAGCAGCTCGCCGACCCGGTCGTAGCTGTTCGTGATGACACTGGGCGTGTCGCCGACCTGTGGCAGCGTCGTGGTCAGCACGTTGTTGTACGGGTCATAGGTGTTGACGGTGACCCGCTTGAGCGGATCGGTGACCTTGAGGGCGTTGCCCGCGTGGTCGTAGTCGGTGTGTGTGGTCGCGGTGATCGCCGTGCTCGACCCCGGCGGCGTGTAGTTGGGCAGCGTGCCGTCGGTGGCCCGGCCCAGGCCGTCGCGGGCGGTGGTGGTGACGCCGCCGGCCGGGTCCTTGGACTGGGTGATCTCCCCGAACACGTTACGCCCCAAGGTGGTCACGCCACGCACGTCCGGGGTGAGCTTGCCGGCCTGCCACACGTCGGCCGCCGGCGTGGTGGTCGTGACCAGCTGACCCGTGCCGTCATAGCTGTAGAGCGTCGGCAGCTGGCGGCCGTCGGTGACGGTCATCGGCAGCCCGCGCTCGTCGCGGATCACCGTGGTGGAAACCAGGGTGTTGGCGTCGAGCCGGTCGTCCGAGCGCACGACCTGGTTGCCGGCGTCGTAGCCGAACTGGGTGAACTCGGTGCGGGTCGGGTCGGCGGCCCCGGTGCGGGACACCGTCAGCTGGTTGCCGTCGAGGTCACGGGTGTAGCTGGTGGTGCGCTTGAGGCCGGCCGGGTCGAGCGTGGTCGACGCGACGTTGCCGGCCGGGTCGAAGGCGCTGGTGGTGGTGACGCCGCCGGACGTCAGGTCCTGGGTGAGGTTGCCGGCCGGGTCGTAGGACCGCTGCTCCAGCACCAGGTCCCGGCTGCCGTCGTAGTTCTTCGCCGTCACGGTGGCGAGCAGGTTGTCGCCCCAGTAGCCGTAGGTCGTGGTGCGGCCCATCGCATCCGTGCTGACCGTGAGCCGGCCGCCCGGGTCGTACGCCTTGGTCGCGATGGTCAGCGAGGTGGCGTTGGGGTCCTGCGGGTCGACGCCGGCACCGTTGACCACCGTGGTCAGTTCGTGCCCGAGCTCGTCGGAGATCGTGGTCCAGTCGAAGCCCCGCACGTCCGTGGTGGTGACGCTGAGGTTGTCCGGCGAGAACTTGGCCTTCTCGATGCCACCGTCCGGCCAGGTCTTCTGCTGCACGCGGTCGTGGGCGTCGTAGATGTAGCTGGTGATGCGCGGCGCGTCGCCACCCTGGCTCACCGGCAGCGTGTCGCCGAGCGTGGTGGACGTGACGTTGCCGTCGCCGTCGTAGCCGTAGGTGGTGATCGGGGTGTGCGTGATGCCGGTGATCGGGTTCTTCACCGGTTGCCCGGTGGCCGTCGCGATCTGCGACCGGCCGTCGTAGGTGTACGTGGTGGCGGCGAAGACCGCGCCGCCGTCGTTGAGCGTGGTGGTCTTGGTCGTGCGACCGATGTCGTCGGTGGTCCGGGTGGTGTGCAGCTTGGTCGGCGAGATCGTCTCGGCGAGATCGCCGTTGTGGTTGTAGCGGTTGACGGTCAGCTCATTGCGCGGCCCGGTGGTGGTCAGCAGCAGGCCGGCCGGCACGGTCTGGTTGTCGGCGGCCGGTTGCGTGCCGTCGGAGTAGACGTTGACCGTGGTCGGGTGCGTGGTCTGGCCGACCGGGATGGGCTCGGTGACGGTCTTCAGCCGGCCGGCGGCGTCGTAGTCGAAGGTGGTGCGGTAGGTCGTGTCGGTTGGACCCGACGACCGCGCGTCCGACTTGCTGGCGAGCTTGTTCCCCCTGGGGTCCAGCGGGTTCGCCGGCGCGACATAGGTGAAGTAGGAGGTGTTGCAGGAGTTCGCCGCCCGGCAGCTCTTGCGGCTGAGCACGTTGCCGCGCTCGTCGGTGGTCTGCTCCACCCGGATGTTGTTCTCGTCGACCGTCGCGGACAGGAAGCCGGCGGTGTTGTACTCGCGGCTCGTGCCGTGGCCATTGTGCGAGGTGGTCGTCAGACGGCCGCCGTTGACCACGTCGTAGGTGTACGTCCAGTCGCCGTAGCCCTGCGGCCCGTGCAGCGTGGCCGTGCGGGTCACGTTGCCCCAGTACGAGTTGCCGTTCTGGTCCTTGAGCTGGGCCGACGTGATCTTCGGTGGATCGATCGTCCACTTCAGACCGTTGTGGTCGACCAGGGTGGACACCCGGTCGTTGATGTCGTCGTAGGTCATCGTGGCGTAGACCCGGGTGCTGTCCTGCGGCAGCGTGACGGACTTCAGCTCGATGCCGGCCTGCGCGGCCCGGTAGTGGTCGGCGGCGGCCAGCGCGCCCAGCGAGTGCTGGTAGAACGCGGCCTCGTCGATGTCGCCCTGGAAGTAGAAGTTGCCGTTGTTGGTCGCCGGCCAGCCCTGGCCGCGACCGGCGCCGAGCACGGCGGTGGTCTGCGCCTTGGCGTCGATCAGACCGGTGATCGGCGTGCCGACGGCCTGCCCGTCCAGGTACAGGGTCTGGGTGTTGATCGCCGTGGACAGCACGGCGTGGTGCCAGTTGCCGTCGTTGACCTGCTGCGTCGTCACGACCTGCCGGGCGCCGCCCGCGTCGCGCATCGGGAAGCCGCCGTAGAGGAAGCCGTCGGTGCCGACGTAGAGCACCGGCGTGGCCCGCGTGGGCGTGCCGGCCGGGAAGCCCTGGTTCTGCAACGACATCAGGGTGCCGCTGCCGGTGGTCTTGAACCACAGCTCGGCGGCCATGGACATGCTGGTGGTGGCCAGCTTGTCCGGCAGCGTGACGTACGAGCTGGCGCCGTCGAAGGTGGCCGCGGTGTCGCCGGTGCCGCCGATCGCGCCCTGCGAGCCCACGATCACGCCGTGCCCGGCGGCGCTTTCCCCGCCCTGGTGCCAGGTCACCGCGCTGCCGAAGGTCGCGTTGTTCTGCTCGTCCAATCGCCAGTAGGCGGCGGGATTGTCGTCGGCCACCGAGCTCCGATAGTGCGAACCCGGTTGGTACGTATAGGTCGTGCAGTTCGGGGCCGCCCCCGGCGCGCACACCGAGTTCAGCTGGTCACCGGTGTACTTGTACGTCCACACCAGCGGCGTGCCGCCCAGGCTCGGGGCCTGCGTGGCGACCGTGGTGACATGGCTGCCGGTCCAGGTCAGCGTCAGTGTGCGGCCGCTGGTGCTGTTGGTGATCGTGCTGACGTGGTCGTTTCCGTCGTAGGTCAGCGTTTCCTGCAACCCGGCCGGATCGATGATCGCCACCAGGTGCTGGGCGGCGTCGAACTGCCACTGGTTGCCGGTGGAGTCCTTCAGCGTGTGGTAGGCCAGGCCGCCGCCGGTGTTGTGCACCAACACCGTGGACTCGCCGGCCGGCGAGCCGTAGCTGCCGTCCGGGTTCAGCCCGAACCGCAGCTGCCGGCCGGTCGGATAGGTCAGCACCAGGTTGCCGGAGCTGTCGTCGTCCCTGGCCAGCTTCATGTCCACTCTGGACGCCCAGCCGATGCCGAAGGCGCTGTCCCGCCGCGGATCCAGGCTGTTGTAGGTCCGGCCGATGGTCAGGTCCGGGCCGACCGTGTCCACCGAGGCATCGGTGTTCTCCAGCGTGTAGTTGCCGACCTGCGGGTCGAGGCCGGTGGCCTGGGCCGCGTCGGGCACGCCGGCCAGGTGCGAGGTGATCTCCGGCTGCGGCACCTGCGGCGTCAGCTGCAACACCGTCCAGTTGGGACTGCCGTCGATGGTGTCGTTGGACTTCACGCCCCAGTAGTAGTTCTTCGTCCAGTACAGGGTGCCGGCCGGCGGCGACCAGGTCTGTGCGCCCCAGGGGGACTCCACGCAGTTCAGGGTCAGCGCCGCGTCGGTGCACAGCCGGAACTTGTACGTCAGGCCCTTGTTCGGCCAGTTGTCCGGGTCGATGCCCTCGGCGTACAGCGTGGGCGTCAGCGACTGCACGGTGGCCGGTGTCGCCGGCTGCTCGTAGTTGACCGTGGGCTTCACGTTGGTCACGTCCAGGTCGAACACCCCGTACGGGACCTGGTAGGCCACGAAGAAGTCCTGTTTGGACGGTGTCCACATGGTCAGGAACACCTGGTAGCGACCGGGTGGCAGGGCGTTCAGCGGGATCGTCATCGTCACCGACTGGCCCGGCGCCACGTTGTTCGGCACGGCCGTGCCGTTGGAGACGTAGTTGCCCGGCTGGATGATGTAGCCGAAGTGCCAGCCGTTGCTCGGCGTCCACGTCGTCGAGCCACGGTTGGTGATCTTGGCCGTGACGCTGCCGGTCTGGTTGGCCGTCGGCTGGAGCACGTCCGTCGCCTGGAAGGACGCGCCCTCGTCGGAGTACAGCACGTCGAGGAACGGACGGTTGTCGGTGACCTGGGCGTTGGCCGAGGCGAAGCGCATGCCGTTGTGGTCGGACTCGTCGGCCGCGCGCAGGCTGATGCCGTTGCCCATGGCCGTGCCGTGCGTCCAGTCGGTCAGCACGTCCGCGTCGAACTGGAGCTTCTCGGCCGCCGGGCTGCTGCAGCCGGTGCCGCCGTGGGCGAAGGTGCCCGACGCCAGCTGCCGGCCCACCTGGGCCCCCGGCCAGCGCTGGCCGGTGTTCCAGCCGGCTGTCGCCTCGTACACGTTGACCGTGCGCGGCGAGCAGGTCGTCGTCCCGACGGCCCACAGGTTCAGCGTGCCGCCGACGATGTACTTGTTGCCGAGATTGCCCAGCGAGAAGTGCAGGTAGGACCGGGCGAGGGCGCCGTCGACGTAGCCGGTCTCCAGGATCTCGCTCGTCGAGTCGGCGGTTCCGTTGGACTTGACGTACATGTCGCTGTCGGCGTTGTACTGGCCGGCCGAGGGGTCGATGTCGACGGGGAACGCGCGGGCCGGGTCGTGCAGCCAGTTCGCGTCCAGGCTCAGGCCGAGCGTCCAGGCGTTGCCGGCCTTGGTCAAGGTGTAGCGGACCGTTCCCGGGACGTTGTTGGCGTCCTTGGCCGTGCCGGCCGGGATGACGCCGATGACCTTCGCCCCGTCGCGCAGCTCCACCGCGCCGTCGGCGGTCAGCTGCGGCGTCAGGTTCGTCAGCGCGAGGGTGTAGCTGTAGGACGCGGAGGCCTGCGCGGTCGTCAGCAGCAGGTCTTCCTTCACGCCCGTCGTCGTCGCTTGCAGCTTGAGGTCCACGCCCGGCAGCGCTGCCGGGTACGTAACGGTTGCACCGTTAGCCATCGCAGCCACGGCGGCCGCGTTGTTCAGGCCGTAGGCCAGCCCGTGCTTGTCGTCCAAGGCCAGCTGGACGAGCTTGGCGTCATCGGCCTTCGTGGCCACGCTGAGGTTCTGAGCGGTGGCCTTCGGCTTCAGCCGGTCGCCGTCGGACACCAGGGTCGGGTCGATGTGCTGCCAGCTGCCGTCCGGCATTCTGACGTTCGCCGGCTCGTCGTAGACCCGCAGTGTGTGCGTGCCGTTCGGGTTGTCGAACGTTTCCGTCGTCGCGGTGCGATCCTGGGGCCGCTCGACCGCTTTCGGGTCGATTGCCGGCGCGTCCGAATGCTGGGTGACTTTCGGGGTGACGTGCTGCCTTTGATCGGCCGCTTTGGTCGCCGGCAATGCCGCCATTTTGTCCGGCACCGCCCCCGGCGGTCTGTCGGTGTTTCTGTCCGGCGCCTTGAGCGACGCGTTGGTCGCCTGTCCCGGCTTTCCGCCCTGCTGCTCCGGCGCGGTCAGCGATGCCCCCGACGGCAGGCCGCCGTCCGCCGTCAGCCAGGAGAAGTCCACCACCTGCGTGCACAGCGGCAGCGTCACCACTGCGGCCAAAGCCAGCGCGATCCCCACCAGGAGTGCACGGCGCGACGACACCCGAGCCACGGCTCCGCCCCCTTATAACCCTCGCGGTCGACCGTTGTCGGTCGCCCGTTCCTCCCGGGTGTCTACGGGTGTTCGGCCTGTTCAGCGTCGGGGATGCGGCGCTGGACAACTAAACCTGAACAACCGCTGGGCCGTTCGGGCCAGCCGTGGCCCGGGGGCAGAATGGGCTCCGTGCTGGTCACCTCCCGCTCGGCCGCCGAGTACCGGGCCATGTTCTCGCTCTCGCCCTCTATCCGAGCAGCCCGGTCCTCGACTGCTGCGCCGAGACTCCCGACGCTGTCGCGTCGATTCCGCCTACGCATCGGGATACGCCGAAATGTCGCGTCTCGTTCGCACCGGTCTGCTATATCGCCGCCACTCCCCCGCCTTCCTTTCGCCGACGATTCCGCACTCCCGCGTCCGAGCTCCGCGCGGTCCCCTACCACTTCCAGCGCGCCGCCCACAAATGCTCGTCATCGACGCCAGAACGCCTCCAGCACGTCGTTGAACGCCTCTCCCACATCGGGCACCAGGTGCGCCATCCCCTCGCACCGCACCCGCTCCGCGCCGGTCCCCTCGGCGATCGCGTCGCAGATCACCTCGTACGGCTCCATATGCCCGCCGCTCACCGCCAGCATCGGGAACCCCGCGTCCCGCAACGCACCCAGCCGCGGCCGGGCCTCGTCCGGCGGCCTGGCGCCGGACAACCGCGCGGCCCCCTGCAACAACGTCGGATGCACCGGATCCGTCAACTCCACGTGCGCGCCGACCAGCGGCAAGAACGACCGCAGCACCCGCTCCGTCGGCTCCGCAGACGCGATCAGCGCGCGGATCGCCGCGGCCCAGGCGTCCACGACGGGGTTGCCCAACCCCAGCCAGGTCGCGGGCGGCTCGACCACCGTCAGCGACAACACGGCGGAAGGCCGGAGCAACGCGGCCTCCATCGCCACCAGCCCGCCGTACGAGTACCCGACGAGATGCACCGGCCGATCCAACAGCTCCTCGGCCAACAACGCCGCCTCGGCCTCGAAGTCCTGTCGGCCGACCGCCGGCGAACGACCGTGCCCGGGACGGTCGACGGCCCGCAGTGTCCAGCGCTCCGCCAGCGGCCGCTGCGCCCGAAAAGCCTCACGCCCACCGAGCACAGCCCCGTGCACGAGCACGACATCGGGACCCTGGCCCCACTGATGAACGAACATGATGACCAAGCTAGCCCCGGCGGTGTCCGATCGGACGCCGCAACCTTGAGCTATGTCCCACTTTCGGGATAGACTCCCAGATGTGGGACACGATCTCGACGGCAGGCTCGCTCAGAGGCTGGCCGAGCTCCGTCAACAGCGCGGCTGGTCGTTGGACGAGCTGAGCGGGCACAGCGGCATCAGCCGATCGACGCTGTCCCGGCTGGAACGGGCCGAGATCAGCCCCACAACCACCGTGCTGAGCCAACTCTGCGCGGCCTACGGGCGGACGGCGTCGCAGTTGCTGTCCGAAGTGGAGGACGAGCCGCCACAGGTGCTCAGACTCGGCCAGCAACCGGTGTGGCGGGACGACGACGCCGGCTTCGTCCGCCGCTCGGTGTCGCCGCCACAACCGGGACTGCGCGGCGAACTCGTCGAGTGCACGCTGCGGCCGGGCGCCGACATCGACTACGCCATCGCCCCGGTTCCCGGCCTGGAGCAACACATCTGGGTACTCGACGGCACGCTGGAGCTCACCATCGACGATCACACGCACATCCTCGACGCCGGCGACTGTCTGCGGTTCCGACTCTGGGGCCCGTCACGATTCCGTTGTCCCGGAAGCGATCCCGTCCGATACGCGCTGGTGGTGGTGCTGCCATGACGTACCGGCACCGGGCAGCGGCACCGGACGACCTACCGGCCATTGTGGACATCTACAACACGGCCGTGCGCGAACGGACCAGCACGGCCGACCTGGATCCGGTCACCGTCGAGTCCCGGCGGGCCTGGTTCGCGGAGGCCCGGCATCCCACCTGGGTCGGCTACCACCCGGACGATCCGGCCACGGTCACCGGATACCTGTCCTTCGAACCGTTCCTCAACGGCCGGCGCGGCTACGACGTCACCCTCGACGTGGCGATCTACCTGCACCCCGAGCACCGGGGCCGCGGCCAGGGGCGGGATCTGCTGCGCGCGGCCATCGCCCACGCCCCGACGCTCGGCGCCCGCACGCTGGCGACGACGATCTTCGCCAGCAACGAGCCGAGCCTGCGCCTGTTCCGCGCCAACGGCTTCGAGGAGTGGGGCCGGCTGCCCGCGGTCGCCGACCTCGACGGCCTGGTGAAGGACCTGGTGATCGTGGGCCGGCCGCTCTAGATCCCGACCCCGTCCGGCCAGGTCACGGGGATCTCGGCCGAGTCGGTCAGCCGCAGCTTGCGGCGGGCCCGCTGATAGAAGGTGGTGTGTCCCAGCCGAACCACGCGTGCGGCGCCGGGCCGGGCCTGTAGCTCGATGCGGTCCCCCGGGCCGACGTAGCCGGCGACCCCGCCGTCCACCTCCACCGCCAGCCGACCACTGGTCGGCAGGATGTCCAGTTCCACGGTGTCGTGTACGGAAAGGACAACTCCCCGGCTCCACGCGGAATGCGGCGCGGCCGGCGTGACCAGCAACGCCTCCACGGAAGGGCTGGTGATCGGCCCGCCGGCGGAGAAGCTGTAGGCCGTCGACCCGGTCGGCGTGGCGACGACAACGGCGTCGGCGGCGTAGCTGACGAAGGGCTGCCCGGCGACGCGGACGGCGACCACGGCGCTGCCGTCGCCGGGGACTCGCACGACGGCGACGTCGTTGAACGCCGTCACCGTGCGGCCGTCGAGGACGGCGTCCACGGCCAGCCGGGGCTCGATGCTGAACTCGTGGTCGTCGATGGCGGTCAGCGCGTCCGACAGGTCGGGCACGTCCACCTCGGCAAGAAATCCGAGCTTGCCCAGGTTGACGCCGAGCACCGGCGCCCGGTGGCCGTCGGCGATGCGCATCGCCCGCAGCATG
>DASWRQ010000188.1:0-24519 GCA_036403095.1 Kutzneria sp.
GCGCCATCACGATCCGCTCGCCGTAGCGATCGGCCGCCGCGCCCCAGGCGATCAACGTCAGCAGCAGGCCAACGGTCGGCGCCGACACCAGCACGCCGACCTGGGCCAGCGACAATCCTTCCACCGCCCGGACTTCCGGCACGAGGAACGGCAGGCCGTACAGGAACGTGCACGCGGCCGCCTGTGCGGACAGCCCCAGGCCAAGGATCAGCCACCGGCGCGGGTTCTCGGCCACCGTGCCCTCCCAACATGTGGACACCACTGCCTACATGTTGGACGTTAGCCGCGATACTTCGACCAGGGCAACAAATTCCCGGATCCTGGAATCAGGCCAGCAGCTCGGCGGAGGTCGCCACCGACCAGGTGCTGCCAGCTCGCCAACTTGGTCACCGGACCTTGCGCATCAAGCCTCTGCACCTGGAATGACGACAGCGTGCTCGACCGGGTAATGCTCAGGGGGAACGTGCGGCATGTTGTGGCCGTCACGCGGTCGCGGACAGAGGCGCAGGCGAAACGGGCGTTCATTTTTGACCGACAGCACCAGTCGTATGCGGCGATCGGCGGTTTGGGCTTGCTCGCCGACCTCTACCGCGCATTCTCGCCACCGCGCTGGCCGCCGCGACGCTGGCCGATTCGGCCAATGCGACGCTCAAGGCCGGGGCGCGCGAGCAGGTCCTGCGTCACGTCAGCGAACCTGTGTCAGGGCACGTACAAGGGGAACACCCGGGTCTTCTCGGCGAAGTTCGTCACGAACCTCGGTGCACCAAGCGCTGACCAACACCCTGGCGCAGTCACGGCACACAGCCGCGCGGCGCCGTCGGCGTGCGACGTGACGCCGGGCGACTGCCCCACCGAGGTTGCGAAGGGGTTTCGGGCACTTGACGGCTGGCCTCTGACTGCGTAGACATGACTGCGTAGTCACAGCTTTGACCTGGTTCGATACCTTCGAAGCCCCGCAGGAGACGTGATGGCACGACCGGCCCGGACCGAGAGCGGTCCGACCCCCGTGCGCAGCGTGGACGTCGCTCGGCTGGCTGAGGTGTCGCAGAAGACCGTGTCGCGTGTCTTCAACAACGAGCAGTACGTCTCCGAGGATGTGCGCCGGCGGGTGCTGGCCGCCGCGGACCGCCTCGGGTACCGGCTGAACAACGCCGCGAGGGTTCTCGCTTCCGGGCGCACCAGGTCCATCGGCGTTGTGACGCTGGGGACCGCGATGTACGGGCCGGCCTCGCTGCTGATGGGCGTCGAGCGCGCGGTGCGCGATGTGGGGTACACCCTGCGGGTGGCCACCACGGCGGAAGGCGACCCTGGGGGCGTCGCCGGCGCGGTGGAATCGCTCCTCGATCAGGGCGTGGACGGAATCGTTGTCTCCGAACCGATCGACGAGGGCGGCGAGCCGCTACGGATCGACGTGCCGGTGCTCGTGCTCGGCGCGCCGCCGGTGTTCGCCGCCCTGCAGGTGGTGACGGCCGGGGTCAGGTCCGACCTGTTGGCCCGGGTGGCCACCGAACATCTGCTCGACCTCGGCCACGAGACGGTGCACCATCTCGCCGGTCCGCAACGGTGGTTCGCCGCCCGCGACCGGCTCGACGGCTGGCGCACCGCGCTGCGGACCAGAGGGTGCGGGGAACCGAGCTTCGTCGAAGGAGACTGGTCGGCGGCGTCAGGCTATGCGGCCGGCCGCGAAATGGCACTGGACGACTCCGTCACCGCAGTGTTCGCGGCCAACGACGACATGGCCATCGGTCTGATGCGCGCGCTGCTCGAAGCCGGTCTGCGGGTGCCCGAGGACGTCAGCGTTGTCGGATTCGACGACATTCCGCTCGCCGGCTATGTGACACCTCCGCTGACGACCGTGCGCCAGCCATTCGACGTCGTGGCGCGCGCCGGCATCACGATGTTGGCGCAGGCGATGGAGAAGCCGGACGCACCTGTTGTGCCGGCGGTCGAACCACCGGTCGAACTGCTCGTTCGCCGGTCGACCGCGCCGCCCGCGCGTGAACGCGGATCCACGGCCCGAACCGAATAGCCCGACGAGCCGGCCGAGGAACTCGGGGCGCACCGGCTGCACACCTCTCGCGCATGCCGCCGCCAGGCGTGCCGATCGCGCCTGCCCAATGACGGGAGCTCCACCATGTCCCCATACTCGTTGAACCGCCGGTCCTTTCTCGCCGCGGCCGGTGCCGTGTCGCTCGGCACGGCGTTGGCCGCTTGCGGCTCCGGCGACGGCGCAACCGGCGCCGCGCAACCGGTCAGCCAGTCCGAAGTGGACAAGGCGCTGGCCACGCCGACCGAGTTGACGTTCTGGACCTGGGTCCCGAACATCGACCAGGAAGTCGCGCTGTTCGAGAAGAAGTACCCGGCGATCAAGGTCAACGTGGTCAACGCCGGGCAGGGCACCCCGCAGTACACGAAACTGCGGACCGCCCTGCAGGCCGGCACCGGGGCGCCGGACGTGGTCCAGATCGAGTACCAGTACATTCCGACGTTCACGATCACCGACAGCCTGCTGGACCTGCGGCCCTACGGCGCGGCTGCGCTCAAGAGCAGATTCGTGGACTGGACCTGGGGGCAGGTCACCGGTGCCGGTGGCGAGGTCTGGGCGATGCCGCAGGACGCCGGGCCGATGGGCCTGCTGTACCGGCAGGACATCTTCGACCAGCACGGCATCGAGGTGCCCAAGACCTGGGACCAGTTCGCCGACGCGGCGCACAAGCTGCACGCCGCCGACCCGAGCGTCTACCTGACCAATCTCGCGGCCAACCAGGCGGCGGCCTGGCACGGCCTGCTGTGGCAGGCGGGGGCGAAGCCCTACGTCAGCACGGGCAAGAGTGACATCGCCATCAGTGTTAGCGATAACATCGGCAAGAAGCTCGGGGCGTACTGGGGCGGCCTGGCCAAGGACGGCGTGATCGGCACCGAGCCGGACTTCACCGACGCCTGGTACGCGGCGCTGAACAACGGCAAGTACGCCACCTGGATCACCGCCGCGTGGGGCCCGGTCTTCCTGTCCGGCTCGGCCAAGGCCACCGCCGGCAAGTGGCGGGCCGCCCCGCTGCCGCAGTGGGACGCCTCCGCGCAGCACTCGGGCAACTGGGGCGGCTCGACCACCGCGGTGATCAAGACGACCAGGAACCCGATCACCGCTGCGATGTTCGCCAAGTTCCTCAACACCGACCCGGACACCACGAAGCTGTTCGCCACCAAGCAGTTCCTCTTCCCGGCGAGCAAGGCGGTGCTGGCCGATCCGGCCTTCGCCGGCGACAAGCCCGACTTCTACGGCGGCCAGCAGGTCAACCAGGTGTTCGCCGACATCGGCAACACCGTCAACCCCTCGTTCCAGTGGCCGCCGTTCCTCGACCAGGTCGTCACGGACTGGACGGAGACCGTCGGAAAGTCGTTGGCCGACAAGACGGACACCGTGGCCGCGCTCGACCAGTGGCAGTCGCGGATCACGACGTTCGCGAAGAACCAGGGCTTCACTGTCGGGGGCAGGTAGCCGATGAGCACCGTCACCGTGGGCCCGCGCCGGGCGGGAATGCTGTTCATAGCCCCGTTCATGGTGCTGTTCCTGCTGTTGTTCCTCACACCGCTGGGCTACGCCGCCTATCTCAGCCTGTTCCAGCACAAGCTGATCGGCGGCACGGCCTTCGTCGGGCTGGACAACTACCTCAAGGCCGTCACCGATCCGCAGTTCCTGCGCGGAGTTCTCCGGGTCGCCACGTTCTTCGTGCTCCAGGTCCCGGTGATGCTGGCGCTGGCGTTGCTGTTCGCGCTCGCGCTGGACAGCGGGCTGATGCGGCTGGCGCGCGTGGTGCGGCTGGGCATCTTCGTCCCGTACGCGGTGCCGAGCGTGGTCGCCGCGCTGATGTGGGGCTATCTGTACGGTGCGGACTACGGCCCGTTCGCCCAGCTGGGACGGCTGTTCCAGCTGCCGGTGCCGGACTTTCTGGGCGGTGGCTGGATGTTGGGCAGCCTGGCCAACGTCGTCAGCTGGGAGTTCGTCGGCTACAACATGATCATCCTGTACGCGGCGCTGCGCACCATCTCCCCGGAGCTGTACGAGGCGGCCGCGGTCGACGGCGCCGGGGCCTGGCGGATCGCCTGGTCGATCAAGCTGCCCGCGCTGCGGCCGGCCCTGGTGCTGACCCTGTTGTTCTCGGTGATCGGCAGCTTCCAGCTGTTCAACGAGCCGAAGCTGGTGCAGCCGCTGGCCCCGGACGTCATCGACAGCGGCTACACCGCCAACCTCTACGCCTACTCGCTCGCCTTCACCGGCCAGCAGGTCAACTACGCGGCCACCGTGTCGTTCCTGCTGGGCCTGGTGATCGTGGCGGTGTCGTACGGCTTCCTGTTCGCCTCGAACCGCCGGAGGGCAGTGTGACCGCTACGATCCCGGCCGCAATCGCTATCCCGGTAGACGGACCGCCGGCGCACGTGCGCAAGCGGCGGCGGCGCAGCACCCCGCTGACCATCGTCATGCTCGCAGCCCTGGCCTATTTCCTGCTGCCCTTGTGCTGGCTGCTCATCTCGTCGACGAAGAACACCCAGGACCTGTTCACCACGTTCGGACTGTGGTTCTCGCATTCCCCACAGCTGCTGGCCAACATCGAGGCCACGGTGACCCACGACGGCGGCGTGTTCCTGCGGTGGCTGCTCAACACCCTGCTCTACGCGGTGGTGAGCGCGGCCGGGGCGGCGCTATTGGCCGCGGCGGCCGGATACGGCTTCGCCAAGTTCCGGTTCCGCGGCAGCGGCGCCTGGTTCAACCTGGTCATCGGCGCGGTCATGGTGCCGACCACCGCGCTGGCGATCCCGACCTACCTGCTGTTCGCGCAGGTGGGGCTGGTCAACACGCCGTGGGCGATCATCCTGCCTTCGCTCGTGAACCCGTTCGGTCTGTTCCTGATGCGGGTCTACGCGCAGGACTCGGTGCCCGACCACGTGATCGAGGCGGCCCGCATCGACGGCGCCGGGGAGGCGCGGATCTTCGTCCAGATCGCGCTGCGGTTGCTGGCGCCGGGCCTGGTCACGGTGGTGCTGTTCACGCTCGTCGCGACCTGGAACAACTACTTCCTGCCGCTGATCATGCTCAACGATCCGAAGCTTTATCCCGTCACGGTCGGGCTGGCCTCCTGGGCCGCCCAGGCGCAGAACGGCGGCGCCGGCGCCAGCAGCGAGATGCTGCCGCTGGTGGTCACCGGATCGCTGCTGTCCATCCTGCCCCTCGTCGTCGCTTTCCTGTTGCTGCAACGGTACTGGCAGAGTGGGCTGGCCGCCGGCAGCGTCAAGCAGTGACCCACCCGCTGGGAGGTTCTTCAATGGCGGTTCTGCCCGCCCGCGTCCTGTTCGGCGCCGCGTACTACCACGAGTACCAGCCGTGCGACCGGCTCAAGGCCGACCTGGACCTGATGGTCGAGGCCCGGTTCAGCGTGATCCGGGTGGGCGAGTCGGTGTGGTCCACGTGGGAGCCCGAGAACGGGAAGTTCGATCTCGACTGGCTCCAGCCGGTGCTGGACGGCGCCAACGAACGTGGCATCTCGGTCATCCTGGGCACACCCACCTACGCCGTCCCGCCCTGGCTGGCCCGGCAGTATCCGGAGATCGCCGGCGAGCGACGGACCGGGCAGCGCATCGGCTGGGGAGCGCGCCAGGAGGTCGACTTCACCCATCCCGCGTTCCGGTTCCACGCCGAGCGCGTCGTCCGGCGGATTCTCGGCCGGTACGCCTCCCATCCGGCCGTGATCGGGTTCCAGGTGGACAACGAGCCGGGCCTGGAGCTGCTGCACAACCACGGGGTATTCCAGCGGTTCGTCGATCACCTGCGGGACACCTACGGCGACGTCGAGACGCTGAATCGTGAGTGGGGCCTCGTGTACTGGTCGCACCGGCTGTCCACCTGGGCCGACCTGTGGACGCCGGACGGCAATGCCCAGCCGCAGTACGACGTGGCGTGGCGGGCCTTCCAAGCGGTCCAGGTGAACGAGTTCATCCGGTGGCAGGCCGACATCGTCCGCGAACACGCCCGCGCCGAGCAGTTCGTCACCACGTGCATCTCGTACACGCGGCGGGCGGTCGAGGACGACCAGATGACGGACTCTCTCGACATCGCGACCGGCAATCCGTACTACGACATGCAGGACGGCCTCGAGCTGCCCGATGCCACCCCCGAGAGCCACGAGCAGAAGTGGAAGACCACCGGGGTGTGGGCGCTGTACGAGTCCGCCGACCGGATGTTCTCCTCGCGGCAGGCGCCGTTCCTGGTCACGGAGACCAATGCCGGCAGCATCGGCTTCCCCTGGGACAACCGCCCGGCCTTCGATGGCCAGTGGCGGCAGGCCGCGTGGGCACTGGTGTCCCGCGGGGCGCGGATGATCGAGTACTGGCATTGGCACACGCTGCACTTTGGCACGGAGACCTACTGGGGCGGCGTCCTGCCGCACAGCGGCGTGCCCGGCCGCACGTACGCCGAGCTGGCCCGGCTGGGCGCCGAGTTCGAAGCCGCCGGTCCGCTGGTCGCCGGCCTCGAACCGGACGCGGACATCACCATGGTCTATTCCACGGCCAGCAACTGGCTCATGGAGAAGTATCCGCCACTGTCCACAGCGGATGGCGAGCCGGATTCCGCTGCGTACCAAAGGTTCTTCGATCCGTTCTACCGAGGTGCGTTCGATGCGGGCCGGCAGGTGCGCATCGTGCACGCCCGGCAGTTGCACGACATGTCGCCCGAGGACGCGGCGCAGCGGCGTCCGGTCCTGGTGGTGCCGGCGTTGTACGTCGTCGACGATGCCACCATCGACTGGCTGGCCGCCTACGCGCATGCCGGCGGCCACCTCGTCCTCGGCGCTCGAACCGCCTACGCCGACCACGAAGCGCGGGCGAGGAACGAGCCTGCGCCAGCCCGCCTGGTCGACGCGGCTGGTGTCCAGTACGACGAGTTCAGCAACCTTCTGAGCGACGTTGCGGTCCGTGCCGCCGATGGCGCTCCGTTGACGCTGCCGGACGGGGCGTCGGCGACGCGCTGGATCGACGGGCTGACCGCCACCGACTCGTACGTCCTCGTCGAGTACGACCATCCGCACTTCGGCCGCTGGCCGGCCGTCACCACACGGCGGCATGGCGCGGGCCAGGTCACCTGCGTCGGCACCGTGCCCGACCGCACACTCGCTCGGGCGTTGGCGGCGTGGGTTGCGCCGTCGCCTCGCAGCGGGTGGCCGGTGCTTCCCGAATCCGTGACGGTGACGACCGGGACGTCCCCGGACGGTCGGCGCGTCCACGTGGTGCACAACTGGAGCTGGGAACCCGCCGGCGTCACCGCGCCCGTCGAGCTGTCGGACGCCATCGACGGCACCGTTTTCCGCACCGGCCAAGCCTTACGCCTCGGCGCGTGGGACGTTCGTGTGCTGGTCGGCGCGGCCCCTACAACGAAGTAGAGAGGCAATGATGATCCCTGCCAGGAGATCGCTGCGGGTGGCGATGTTGACCGTCGCCGCGCTGGTGCTCGGCGTCTACGCGCCGGCGCAGGCCCAGACCAGCGGCGTCCAGACGGTGTTCACGCCAACATCGAGCGCCGGCTACGTCAACCCCGGCGTCATGTACGCGCGAGCAGTCACCCTGCGACACAACGGTTCCGCCAATGGCACGATGCTCAGCACGTTCGAGGTCTACACCAACTCCACGCCGTACTTCCCGGTGTACCGGAGCACCGACGGCGGCCAGAAGTGGTCCTACCTGTCCCGCGTCACCGACACCGTGAACGGCTTCGGCATGCGGTGGAATCCGCAGATCTACGAACTGCCGGCCGCGCTGGGCGGGTTGCCGGCCGGCACGCTGCTGGAGGCCGGGCTGTCGGTGCCGGCGGACCGGCATTCGACCGAGATCCTGCTGTACGCCAGCACGGACCGGGGCAGGTCCTGGCGACTGCTCAGCTCGGTGGCCAAGGGCGGGCCGGCCTGGGTGGACGATCCCAACACCCCGATCTGGGAACCGTTCCTGCTGATGAACAACGGCAAGCTCATCGTCTACTACTCCGACCAGCGCCAGAATCCCGTGCACTCCCAGAAACTGGTCCACCAGGTCAGCACCGACGGCGTGCACTGGCGCCCGGTCGTCGACGACGCCGCCTACCCGGCACAGTCCGCGCGACCAGGCATGGCCACCGTCGCCCAGATCGGCGGCGGACGCTGGATCATGACCTACGAGTACTGCGGCGCGCCCGCCGGCAGCTGCCCCGTGTACTACCGGATCGCCACCGACCCGGAGAAGTTCGGCACCGTCGATGACCACCAGCTCGTGCTGAACGACGGCACCAAGCCGTGCTGCCAGCCGTATGTCGTCTGGACCCCCAGCGGCGGCCCCAACGGCACGATCGTCGTCGCCGACGGCGGCCAGACCGCGTTGGCCGTCAACACTGCGGGCGGCGACCCCACGGCCTGGCGTTCGCAGGCCTCCAACGGACCCGGCGGCTACAGCCCGTCGCTGATGCTCATGCCCGACGGCAACACCGTCATGAAGCTGACCGGCGGCTACCACGACAGCAACTACCTCAACCAGGTGCAGTTCGCGTTCGACCACATCGCACCGGGCATCTCCTCCGGCGCGACCTACACGTTGAGCGACGGCCGCACCACTTTGACGTCTCCGATCACCCGCCAGCCCGACGGCTACTTCACGCTGAAGGACTCGCAGGAGTGGTCGATCGCCCAGCAGACCGACGGCACCTTCACGCTGACCAGCCGCCGCAACGGGGACAGCTCCCCGCACTGGACGCTCACCCAGACCACGCTGCCCGATCTGACCAGCGGGCAGTTCACGCTCCAGAACGATTTCGGCAAGTACCTGGAGATCCCCGCCGGCTCGACCACGGCGGGCACGCAGGCCGACCAGTGGTGGTATGCCAACCAGCCCTGGCACCTGTGGCGGTTCGTCACCGCGGCCGGCGGATACCGGATCGTCAACGTCCAGTCCGGACTCGCGCTGGCCGACAGCGGCCCGGTCACGCAGGTTCCGATCGGCGACGACGCCACACAGGTCTGGACCCTCGTCCCGCACGGCACCCGGTACCTGATCAAGAACGTGGGCACGGGCAAGGTGGTCACCATCGCCCAGGGTGTGCCGACCGATCTGGCCAAGGCGCTGTCCTGGAACGAGATCGACACGCCGGACCAGTACTGGACGGTTCGCCGGATCAACAACTGAGCCCTGCTCGACCGGCGGCGCGGCCGATGCGCCGTGCCGCCGACCGGCGAGGCCTTCGGCCCCGACCACAACGGACCGGACAGTGCTTCGGAGTTGGCTGGCACCGCCCACGGCGCCGGTGTCCTCCAGCAGCGTCCCGTCCGGCAGCAGCCGCAAGCTCTCCACGAACTCGCCCCTCGCTGGCGGCAGCGGAATCGTCGCGCGAACCTGGGCTTCCTTGATCAGCACCAATCGCCCTGGGGCGTCACTCTGGGCCGATGCGGTGTAGCCCAGCTCCAGTTCGTAGCGGAGCAACGTCTCGGCGGCCACCGCGGTGTTGCCCAGGTCGTCGCCCACCTCACGCGGGACGATCATCTCGACCGTGAACCGCATGACCCGGTCATGGTCGCGGTATCCGTCCCAGAACAGGTCCCGGGGATCGCCACCGCGCTCACCCGAAGGGCCCCGGACGCGTCTCGCGGCGTCGGCCAGCGGTTCCGCCCGCGAGGTGCGACAGGAACCCGATCGCGTCGAAGACGTTCGACTTCCGACGCCGTTGGCCCCCGCGATGCAGGTAAACGCGCCGAACTCGGCCCGCACGCCCACCAGGTTCTTGAAGCCGTGGGCCTCGAGGTGAGTCAGCACGGGCTCACGCTGCCTTCGCGCCCTCAGGCCAGCAGCTCGGTGTAGCCGGGCTTGATCACCTCGTTGATCAGGGCCAGCCGCTCGTCGAAGCCGATGAAGGCCGACTTCATCGCGTTCACGGTGAACCACTGCAGATCGGTCCAGCCGTAGCCGAAGGCATCGACCAGCGCGCCGAACTCGCTGGACATGGTGCAGCCGCTCATCAACCGGTTGTCGGTGTTGACGGTCACCCGGAACCGCAGGTCGGTCAGCAGCCCGATGGGGTGCTCGGCGATCGACTTGGCCGCGCCGGTCTGCACGTTGGACGACGGGCACATCTCCAGCGGGATGCGCTTGTCCCGGACGAAGCCGGCCAACCGTCCGATGTGGACGGATCCGTCCGCGTCCCGGGTGATGTCGTCCACGATGCGCACGCCGTGGCCCAGCCGGTCGGTGCCGCAGTGCTGGATGGCCTCCCAGATGGAGGGCAGCCCGAACGCCTCGCCGGCGTGAATGGTGAAGTGGGCGTTCTGCTGGCGCAGGTACTCGAACGCGTCCAGGCCGCGGGTGGGCGGGAAACCGGCCTCGGGCCCGGCGATGTCGAAGCCGACCACGCCGGCGTCGCGATAGCGCACGGCCAGCTCGGCGATCCGCAGCCAGCCCTCGTTCTGGCGCATCGCGCACAGCAGGGTGCCGATGCGGATCTTGTTGCCGGTGTTGCGCTCGCCCAGCCGGAAGCCCTCCTGCACGGCCTCGACGACCTGCTCCAGCGACAGGCCGCTGGGTTCGAAGAGCTCGGGGGCGTAGCGCACCTCGGCGTAGACGACGCCGTCGGCGGCCAGGTCCTCGGCCGCCTCGGCGGCCACCCGGACCAGGGCCTGCTCGGACTGCATCACGCCGCAGGTGTGGGCGAAGGTCTCCAGATAGCGGACGAGCGAGCCGGAGTCGGCCGCGTCGCGGAACCAGCCGCCCAGCTCGCCGGGGTTGGTGGTGGGCAGGTCTCGGTAGCCGATCGTGTCGGCCAGCTCGATCACCGTGTTCGGCCGCAACCCGCCGTCCAGGTGGTCGTGCAGGAGCACCTTGGGGGCGCGGCGGATCGCCTCGGGGGTCATCGGCGTAGGCATTGCGACACGGTACCTCCGGGTGGCCGCGTTCCTCGCCGTCGCGATCTTGGGGCGCTATGATCATGGACGGTGTTATCCGTGCCGGTGAAATCCACCCTCTCGTATGGCGGCCATCGCAGACGAGTGGTATCTCCGCCACGGTGTGCCACCACGTCGGGGTATGGATCACTCATATAGGGGATCTTTGGTTTCAGTCAGCAACCGAATGAAGATCGACTAGGTCCCACGCGGCTCTCGGCATGCTCCGAACGACGCAAATCGGAGCACGGCCGCGTCAAGATCCGTGGGGCCGGTTCGTGTCGCCGTGCGTAGCTGGCTAGAGTCGCTGAGTCTCCCCATCCCCATGGACGAAGGCGCCAGCCGTGAACGAGAACAACAACTCCACGATGTCCTTCGATCGGATGCGCAACATGCTCACGCGCGCCGCGGAGATCCGTGAGAGCGAACAGCAGCAGATCTTCGACGCGCTCGACGAGATCCACGCGCGGATGTCCCCGCTCGAGTCGCTGGGTTCCGTTCGCAAGCGCCTGTCGGAGCTGCCGGACCGCACCGAGGTCAGCGTGCTGGCCGAGCGCCTGGACGAGGCGCTGGCCAAGCTGGAGGCGCAGGACGGCGCCATCTCCGAGCTGGGCCGCGCCCTCGAGGGCGTCGTCGACAAGCTCGCCAAGCCGTTCGCGCAGCTGGACGGCCGTCTCGACGGCGTCGGCGGCCGCTTCGAGGGTGTCGCCGGTCGGATGGACGGCCTCGAGGACAAGCTGACCCACATCCACAAGCGCCTCGACGACGTCGACGGCCACCTGGACAAGCAGGACACCAAGGCCGAGGCGCTGCCCGGCGTGCTGCACGCGCCGATCCGCGAGCGCCTCGAGGCACTGGAGACCGCCCTGCGCAGCCGGATCGACGAGGTCGACGAGGGCGTGCACGAGCACCTCGACGGGACCAAGGAGGCGCTGGCGCGCGCCGTCACCGAGACCGGCGCCGCCACCGCCGCCAGCATCGGCGACTCCCGCACCTCGCTCGAGGGCAGCGTCGCCGACTCGCGGGCCGTCCTGGAGAGCAAGCTGGCCGAGGTGCACGGCACCGTCAACGACCGGATCAGCGCCACGCACGACTCCGTGCACGCCAAGCTGGACGACCTCATGTCCCGCCCGGCCGTCGACCCGACCGACCGGCTCGACGCCCTGGCCCGTCGCCTGGAGCAGGTCTCCAGCCGGCTGGACGAGATCGACACCCGCGTCGACGCCGTCGGCACCGCCACCGGCGAGCGCATCGGCGAACTGGCCGGCACCGTGTCCAGCGGCTTGCAGGACGTGCACGGCACCGTGTCCGCCCGTCCCGACGCCGACCGGCTCGTCTCCCTGGTCCGTGGGGCCAACGAGGAGTCCGAGCGCCGCAATGCCAGCCAGCTGGACGAGGCCATGGCCACCTTCGCCGAGCTCATCCTCGGCGGCGGCTCGCCCACCCCGCCCCCGCCGCCCACCGCGCTGCCCCGTCCGCAGCGCCGGGCCCGTGCGCCGAAGAACGCCATCGCCGGCAAGGGCGAGAAGGTGGACATCGACGGCATCGACCTGGCCGCCGAAGGCGCCTGACCGAGCAGCTCTGACGGCCGCCCCCGGGACTCCCGGGGGCGGCCGTCTGCCGTCCGCCACCCCACTCGGCATGTCACATGAGCGTCGGACTTGCCTCCCAGAGACACCTGCGGTCCGCATGTGACAGGTGACTCCGCTCACCTCGGGCATCTTCTGCATCGTTCGTGAGTCGTAAAATCCAACTCAGCAGGTAAACGCCTTTGCTGAGGAGGAGTCATGAGGGACGCCGTCATCGTCGACGCGGTACGGACACCGATCGGCAAGGGCAAGCCGGGCGGAGCGCTGTCCGGCGTGCATCCCGTCGACCTGCACGCGCACGCGATCCGGTCGCTGATCGAGCGGACCGGCATCGATCCGGCGCTGGTCGACGACGTGATCAGCGGCGCGGTCGGGCAGATCGGGGAGCAGAGCGGCAACACGGCCCGCTGGGCGGCGCTGGCCGCGGGCCTGCCGGAGTCGGTGCCGGCGGTCACCGTCGACCGGCAGTGCGGCAGCAGCCAGCAGGCCATCCACTTCGCGGCGCAGGGCGTGATCGCCGGCGCGTACGACGTGGTGATCGCCTCGGGCATCGAGTCGATGAGTCGGATCCCGATCGGCAGCCAGGCCGCGGGCCAGGACTTCCTCGGCCCCGGCGTCGCCGCCCGCTATCCGGAGGGCCTCGTGCCGCAGGGCATCAGCGCCGAGCTCATCGCGAAGCGTTGGAACCTGTCCCGCGAGCAACTGGACGTCTTCGCCGCCGAGAGCCACCGCCGCGCCGCCGCCGCGTGGTCCGACGGCCGGTTCGCCGCCGAAGTCGCGTCGGTCAAGGTGGACGCCGTCGAGGTTGTCGGCGACGAGACCGTCCGTCCGAACACCACCCCCGAGGTGTTGGCCGGTCTGAAGCCCGCGTTCAAGTCGGACTTCTGGCAGCAGCGCTTCCCCGATCTGGACTGGCGGGTCACCGCCGGCAACTCCAGCCCGATCAACGACGGCTCCGCCGCCGTCCTCATCACCAGCAGCGACACCGCCGCAAAGCTGGGCCTGCGGCCGCGCGCCCGGCTGCACTCCTTCGCCGTTGTCGGCGACGACCCGCTCTACATGCTCACCGGCGTCATCCCGGCCACCCGCAAGGTCCTCGACCGCGCCGGCCTCAGCCTGTCCGACATCGACGCCTTCGAGGTCAACGAGGCGTTCGCCAGCGTCGTGCTGGCCTGGCAGGCCGAGACCGGCGCCGACCTGAGCCGGGTCAACGTCAACGGCGGCGCCACCGCCATCGGCCACCCCCTCGGCGCCAGCGGCGCCCGGCTGATGACCACCCTGCTCGGCGTCCTGGAGCAGACCGGCGGCCGCTACGGCCTGCAGACCATGTGCGAAGCCGGCGGCCTGGCCAACGCCACCATCATCGAACGGCTCTGAGCAAGACGAAGGGCCCGGCCGATCCGGCCGGGCCATTCTTTCGTCCAAGGGATCACACGCCCATCGGGTGCCAGACGGTTTTTGTCTCCAGCACCGCGCGCATGCGGCTGACGTCGGGCTCGCGCGCCCAGTCGGGCTCGCCGCGACCGCCCCGCACGAGCCGCTTGACGGTGCCGGCGGCGGCGCGCTCCAGGTCGGCCTTGACGGCGTCGGGTGCGCCGGTGAGGTCGAGGGCGTTGACGTCGGCGTGCGCGGCCAGCCACGGGGCGATCTCCGCGGTACGACCGGTGAGCACGTTGACGACACCACCGGGCACGTCGGAGGTGGCGAGCACCTCGGACAGGGTGATGGCCGGCAGCGGCCGGTCCTGGCTGGCCACGACGACGCAGGTGTTGCCGGCGGCGATCACCGGCGCGACCACGCTGACCAGACCCAGCAGCGACGACACCTGCGGCGCGAGCACGGCGACGACGCCGGTGGGCTCGGGCACGCTGAACGAGAAGTACGGCCCGGCGACGGGGTTGGACCCACCGAACACGCTGGCGATCTTGTCGGTCCAGCCGGCGTACCAGACCCAGCGGTCGATGGCGGCGTCGACGAGGGCCTCGCCCCGCTTGGTGCCCTCGCTGGCCGCGACCTCGGCGACGAACTGCTCGCGCCGTCCCTCCAACAACTCGGCGACCCGGTACAGCACCTGCCCCCGGTTGTAGGCGGTCGCCCCGGACCAACCGGGAAAGGCCTTGCGGGCGGCGCCGACCGCGTCCCGGGCGTCCTTGCGGGAGCCCTGGGCGGCGTTGGCCAGGAAGCCGCCGCGCGCGTCGGTCACCGGATACGACCGGCCGGACTCGGAGCGGGGAAAGGCGCCGCCGATGTAGAGCTTGTACGTCTTGGCGACGGAAATGCGATCAGACATCGAGGTACGCCTCCAGCCCGGCGCGGCCGCCCTCGCGGCCGAAGCCCGACTCCTGGTAGCCGCCGAACGGCGCGGTCGGGTCGAAACGGTTGAACGTGTTGGCCCAGACCACGCCGGCCCGCATCTTCTGCGCGGCCCACAGGATCCGGGACCCCTTCTCGGTCCAGATGCCGGCGGACAGCCCGTACGGGGTGTTGTTGGCCTTGGCCACGGCCTCGTCGGGAGTGCGGAAGGTGAGCACCGACAGCACCGGCCCGAAGATCTCCTCGCGGGCGATCCGCATGGACTGCTGCACGTCGGAGAACACCGTCGGGGCGAAGAAGAAACCCTTCTCCGGCACGGGAACCGGGCTGGTCCAGCGCTGCGCGCCCTCGGCGTCGCCGGCCGCGGCCAGCTCCTGGATCTTCTCCAGCTGGGCCCGCGAGTTGATCGCGCCGACGTCGGTGTTCTTGTCCAGCGAGTCGCCGACGCGCAGGGTCGACACCCGGGTGCGCAGCTTCGCCAGCAGCTCCTCGGCGATCGACTCCTGCACCAGCAGCCGGGAGCCGGCGCAGCAGACGTGCCCCTGGTTGAAGAAGATGCCGTTGACGATGCCCTCGACCGCCTGGTCCAGCGGCGCGTCGTCGAAGACGATGTTGGCCGCCTTGCCGCCGAGCTCCATCGTCATCTTCTTGCCGGAGCCGGCCAGCGAACGCTGGATGAGCTTGCCGACCTCGGTCGAGCCGGTGAACGCGACCTTGTCCACGCCGGCGTGGTTGACCAGCTCCGAGCCGACGTCGCCGGCCCCGGGCAGGATGTTGACCACGCCCGGCGGCAGCTCGGCCTGCTGGCAGATCTCGGCCAGCACCAGCGCGGTCAGCGGCGTGGTCTCGGCCGGCTTGAGCACGACGGTGTTGCCGCAGGCCAGCGCGGGCGCGATCTTCCACGACGCCATCAGCAGCGGGAAGTTCCACGGGATCACCTGGCCGGCCACGCCCAGCGGCCGCGGGTCGGGCCCGTAGCCGGCGTAGCCGAGCTTGTCGGCCCAGCCCGCGTGGTAGAAGAAGTGCGCCGCGGCGGTCGGCACGTCGACGTCGCGCGACTCCCTGATCGGCTTGCCGTTGTCCAGGCTCTCCAGCACGGCCAGCTCACGCGAGCGCTCCTGGACCAGCCGGGCGATGCGGAAGATGTACTTGGCCCGCTCGGCCCCGGGCATCTTGCCCCAGACCCGGTCATAGGCCCGGCGCGCGGCCTTGACCGCGGTGTCCACGTCGGCCTTCGACGCGGTGCTGACCTCGGCCAGCACCTCCTCGGTGGCCGGGTTGACGGTCTTGAGCGGCTCGCCCGAGCCCTCGACGAACTTGCCGTCGACGAACATGCGGTAGGCCGGCTTCAGGTTCGCGATGTCCCGCGACTCGGGCGCGGGCGCATAGTCCCAGTTACTCATTCTCAGTCCACCGTCACGTAGTCCGGGCCGCTGTAGTGGCCCTCCAGCTGGGTGCGCCGCTGCATCAACAGATCGTTGAGCAGGCTGGACGCGCCGAAACGGAACAGCGCCGGCGTCAGCCACTCCTCGCCGGCCACCTCGTGCACCGCGACCAGGTAGCGGATCGCGTCCTTGGTGGTGCGGATGCCGCCGGCCGGCTTCACGCCCCGCAGCTGGCCCGTCCGATCCCGCCAGTCGCGCACCGCCTGCAGCATCACGTGCGTGACGGGCAGCGTGGCCGCGGGGGAGACCTTGCCGGTGGAGGTCTTGATGAAGTCGCCGCCGGCCAGCAGGGCCAGCCAGGACGCCCGGCGCACGTTGTCGTACGTCGAGAGCTCGCCGGTCTCCAGGATGACCTTGAGGTGGGCGCCGCCGCAGGCCGCCTTGATCGCCACGATCTCGTCGTACACCTGGCCGTACCGGCCGGACAGGAAGGCGCCCCGGTCGATCACCATGTCGATCTCGGTGGCGCCGGCGTCGACGGCCAGCTGGGTGTCGGCCAGCTTGACCGCGCGGTTGGACCGGCCGGACGGGAACGCGGTGGCGACGCTGGCCACGCCGACCCCGCTGTCGCCGACGCCGGCCACCGCGGTGGCGACCATGTCCGGGTATACGCAGACCGCACCGACGTGCGGCACCTCCGCGTACTCGGGATCGGGCCGGCGGGCCTTGGCGGCCAGGGTGCGGACCTTGCCGGGCGTGTCGGCGCCCTCCAGCGTGGTCAGGTCGACCATGGAGATCGCGGTGTCGATGGCCCACAGTTTCGAGGCCTTTTTGATGCTCCGCGTGCCGAGGGTGGCCGCGCGCTGTTCGACGCCGACCTGGTCCACCCCGGGCAGTCCGTGCAGGAAGCGCCGGAGGGACGCGTCGTCGCGCGTGACCTCCGACATACCCGAAGACCCGCTTGCGGGGTCGAGCATCGATCCTGTCTGAGAAGGGGCTGACATGGGATCGAGTCTAAGTGGCACTTGCGTGCGTATGTCTCGGTAGACGTGAGGAGGGCGCCGTGACGTTGACCCCGGACGAGGTGCATGTTGTCGTCTTCAACCCGCCCCCGCCGGGACGGCGGGCCTACCACCCCGGCGAGGTGGACGACTTCGTCGACCGCATCGAGGCGACGCTGCGCGGCGAGGACAACCTCACCGGCCAGGACGTGAACAAGGTCAAGTTCCACAAGCCGCCCGCGGGGGAGGAGGGCTACTTCGACTACGAGGTCGACCAGTTCCTGGCGCTGGCCGCCGAGTCGTTGGGCTGCGGTTACGACATGGTCGAGGTCGACGCCTTCCTGGACCGCGTGGTCAACGCCCTGCACGGCACCGATCGGCTCACCGTCGACGAGGTCCGCGCCGTGCGGTTCAGACGAGCCGCGGCCGACGCCGACGGCTACAACGAGGACGGCGTGGACGCCTTCCTGCTCATCATCACCAAGGTGCTGGAGCGCCTGGGCGGCCGGCCGCGCGCGCTGACCGCCGACGACATCGTGGCCGTCGGCTTCCACACCGCCGAGAAGGGCACTCGCGGCTACAACGAGGACGAGGTCGACAACTTCCTGGACCGGGTGGAGGCCGCCCTGCGCGGCACCGGCCGTCTCACCGCCGCCCAGGTCCGCGACGTGGCTTTCGGCGAGGCGCTGGTCGAGGGTGAGGGCTACGACCAGGACGAGGTCAACGCCTTCCTGGAACTGGTCGAGGCCCAACTGGCCACCCGCTTCCGCTCCGTCGTCTGACCAATCCCGGGCGAGTCCCGCTCTCGGGCACACCGAAACACGGTTTCCGGCAGTCGCCGTGAAACCGGTTCGGGGAGTGGCTCAGGCGACCCAGTCGGCCGTGATGGTGCAGCGGGCCTCCGAGGCCGTGCCGCCCCTGACCGTGAAGCCGAACTGGATGGTCACCTCGCTCGGCGGCTCGGCGCTGTTGCGCAGGTTGGCCAGCGCCGCCTGCAGTGTCGGCCGGACCTTCTCCACCGCCTCGCGCAGCGCGCCGCCGGCCTCGGTGACGAGGTTTCCCGAGCGATCCAGGCCGCCGTCCACCTCGACCAGCACGTTGTCGCCGTCGTCGAGCGTCAAAGCCACCACGTTCACCATGACGACTCCTGGAGTTGACCCGGTGTTCGCCACAGGTTAGATCCACGGTCGCGAGCCAGGCGGGTGAAACTCGCCGGTGTCCCGCCAACGAGGGACACAAGATGGGCGGGTTTAGGGGCGTTGGCGGCGGGGCTTGCGGCGGACCTCGACCGCGCCCATCAGGGCCAGGCCGTTGATGCGCAGCACCGGGGAGCCCGGCGCGCCGGGACCGTCGGCGCCGCGCTCGAACTCGCCCATGAAGCCGAAGCCGTCGATGCGCACGGTCAGCTCCGGCGGCACGATGATCTTGATCGCACCCATGATCGTGGTCGCGGTGATGGTGCACTCGCCGGCCTCGAAGCCGGCTTCGCGCAGGTCCAGCCTGACCTCGCCCATCACCGCGGTCGCCTGGTAGTGCACCGGCACCACCCAGTCGCCGCTGCGCACGGTCTGGCTCATGATCGCTACGGCGACCGAGGACGTGCCGGCGCCGCCGACCATCGGCGCCACCTGACCGCCCTGGGCCACGGCCGGCAGCACCGGCATCGGCGTCGGCGCGTCCGGCAGGTCCTGGGTGAACGGCACCAGCTCGCCGAAGGTCCTCGCCCGGTACAGCCCGGCCAGCCGCTCGTCCAGCTCGCTCACGGTCAGCCGACCGTCGGCCATCGCCTTGTGCAGCACCTGGGCGACCCGTTCCCGGTCGGCGTCCGAGGCCCGCATGGACATGGGGTCAGGCTGCTCGCTCACGACGGAAAGCCTAGAACCCCGGGCTACCGGCGCGCAGGCCCATTGGGCGGTCGGCGTGGCACGGGCCGCCGCAGCCGGCGCAACGTGCAGGCCCAACACCGGCACGGCACCCCGACGCACCCGGAATCGGCCATGGCCCACCGCCTGTCGTGAACGTTCTCGTCACGGAGAACATCGCCGACCGGCCCGTGAACGCTACGTGAACAGGCCCTGTCCCCAGAACTGCCCGGGCACGACACCCGGCGGGCAGGCGAACAGCCCGCTGCCGATGTGCTGGATGTACTCGTTGAGCGCGTCTCCCGCCAGCGCCTTCTGCACGGTCACGAACTGCTTGGGGTCCTTCATGAACGCGATGAAGAACAGGCCTCCCAACAGGTTTCCGGTGGAGTCGGTGCCGTCGGTGAACGAGTAGCCCCGGCGCAGCAGGTGAATGCCGCCGTTGTGCTCCGGCGAGGCCAGCCGGATGTGGGCGTCGTCGGGGATGTCGGTGCTGCCCAGGTTCGGGGTGTCGAACTCGTCGGCCCCGCCCAGCGGCGCGCCGCTGCTCTTGTAGCGCCCGAACACGTTCTGCTGGTCGGCCAGGTAGTCGCGGTCCCAGGTCTCGAGGTACATCCGGATCCGCCGGGCCACCAGATAGCTGCCGCCACGCAGCCACGCCTGGTCGGTTTCCTCGCCCACCCACACGTTCTGGTCGATCAGGTCGGTCTGCTCGGCCCGCAGGTTGCGGGTGCCGTCCTTGAACCCCATCAGGTTGCGCGGCGTCGCCTGCGCGCTCGACGTCGAAGCCGTGCGGCCGAAGCCGAGCTGCATCCACCGCAGCACAACGATTCCCGCCCCGAGTCGGGCCAGGTTGCGCACCGCGTGGAAGGTCACCTGCGGGTCGTCGGCACAGGCCTGGATGCACAGATCACCGTTGGTGTAGGCGGGATCCAGGTCCTCCGGCGCGAGTTTGGGCAGCGGCGCCAACGCCTTCGGCTTCTTCGCCGCCAGTCCGAACCGGTCGTCGAACAGCGACGGCCCGAAGCCGATCGTCACGGTCAGATTGCCGGGCGTGAGGCCGTCGGCCTCACCGGTGTCGGCCGGCGGCGCCTGCAGGTCGGCCGCGCCGCCGGGCACCAGGTGTCCCTTGGTCATCGCGTCCGCCGCGGCCGTCCACGTCTTGAGCAGGCCGACGAGTTCGGCGCGGTCCTTGGTGATCACGTCGAAGGCCGCGAACGTGAGCCGATCCTGTTGCGGCGTGGTGATACCGGCCTGGTGATCGGCCCAGAACGGCACGACCTGGCTCGTGCTGGCGGCGCTGGCCACGGTCACCGACGTGTCGGCGGCGACCAGGCCGCCGATGCCGAGTGCTCCCAGTCCGGAGAGCATCCGGCGGCGCGACAGTCCGGGTGTCACTGCGCCACCTTCGCGGCCACCTTGGACATCGCCTCACCCAGCGCGTTCACGGCCTGGGACAACACCTTCTGCTGGTCCTTGCCCACCGTCGAGTAGTCCACGTAACCGGTGTTGAGGTAGCCCGGGCTCTGCTCGTACGGCTTGAGCGCCGCCGTCACGGCCGCGCTGCGGTCCTGCACCGCCTTGGCCACGTCCGGCGCGCTCTTCTGCAGCGCCGGCAGCAGCACGGTGAACGCCTCCATGGAGCCGTCCAGGTTGCCCTTGAAGTCCAGCAGGTCGATGTGCGAGTACCGCTCTTCCTCGCCCGTGACCTTCGACTTCTGGATCTCGTCGACCAGCTCGGTCGCGCCGTTGGCGATCTCGGCCGGCTGGTAGGTCGCCTTGGCCACCAGCTGCTGGAGCTTGGTCACGTTGGCGACCAGCTCGTCGGCCACCGGGCCCATGCCGTCCAGCTTCTTGGCCTCGAACAGCGACTGCTCGATCTTGTGGAAGCCCTTGAAGTCGGCCGGGTTGTCGAAGTCGTCGGCCCGACCGTCGATGTTCTTGTCGAGGTCGCCCCAGATCTCGGCGACCGGCTCCACCTTCTCGTAGAACACGCGGGCCTGGCCGTAGGCCACGCTCGCCTTGGCCGTGTCGCCGGCCTTCACCGCGTCGGCGAACGCCTGCGTGCCGGTGACGAGCTGGTTGACCTGGTCGACGACCCACTTGCCGTAGTCGGTGGTCGCCGTGACCAGCGCCGGGTTGTCCTTCCACGACTTGGTGGCGTCGCCGGTCACGTGGAAGTCCCAGTGGTCCTGCTTGGCCCCGGGGCAGTAGATCTGGTAGTCGCCCTTGGCCAGCTCCAGCGAGAAGCCGCCGTCCAGACCGGGCGTGAGATTCTCCTGCTCGCCGAGCATCTGGCCGCCGGACATCAGCTCGGCCTCGGTGACCGCGCCGGCGTCCTTGTTGGAGACCTTGAAGTTCACCGCGCCGCTGGAGATCGACGACGGCGAGGGCTGGCAGCCGTCGGCCGTCAGCGTCACCGTGACGTCGCCACCAACGCCGGCGGGCGCGTTCTGCGGCGCGCTCCCGCTGGCGCTGCTGCCCCCACAGGCGGTCAGGGCCAGGGTCGCCGCCGCCGCGATCGCGGTCAGGCCGATGGTGGTTCTCACGGGTTGGTCGCTCCAATCAGCTTCTTCTTCGTGGCCGTGCGCGGCCACAACACGTAGGCGAGCATCGGGACGGCGTAGACCAGCCAGCCCGTCACCTCGATCACCGTCGGGTAGGGCTGCACGCCCAGCACCCCGCTGAACAGCGAGTACAGCGGCGTCCCTTGCACCACCAGCCAGGACAGGTTCAGCGCCCGCTGCTGGCCGAACGAGATCCAGTGCGCCTCGAACGCCGTGTGCAGCGTGGACATCACCAGGCCGGCCGCGACGATCACCAGCACGATGCCGGTGATGCGGAAGAACCGGCTCAGGTTGAGCCGCACGCCGCCCTTGTAGATGCCGTAGCCGATGGCCGCCGCGGCCAGGATGCCCAGCACCGCGCCGAGGAACGACAGGGTCGCGTTGCCGCTGGCCTGGGTCAGCGCCAGCAGGAACACCGCCGTCTCGAAGCCCTCGCGCAGCACGGCCAGGAACGCCATGCCGACCAGCGCGGCCGTCGACCCCTGGGCCAGCGCGCTCGCCGCGGCGCCCTCGAGCTCCTTCTTCAGCCCTCGGGAGTGCTTGGCCATCCACAGCACCATGTACGTGACCATGACGACGGCGAGGGCGCCCACCACCGTCTCGAGCCCCTCCTGGCCCTGTTGGGGCAGCTCCTGGGAGACAACGCGGAGTACGACGCCGATGGCGATGCACAGGGCCACCGCGATGCCCACGCCGATCCAGACCTGGCGAAGCGCGTCCCTGCGGCCCTGCTGGGCCAGGAACGCGGCGATGATCCCGACGATCAGCGCGGCCTCGAGGCCCTCGCGTAGTCCGATCACGAACGTGGGTAGCATCAGGTCTCCCGATCAGGTGTGCCTTACCTTAAGTAAGGCCAGGCTATCTAAAACACCCGATCGCGCACTGTCAACCAGACGGGGGACCTGTCCCGCGGAAGCCGCACGTCCGACGGCTAACGTGACGCCCCATGGACGTCCTCGTCGTCGATCACCCGCTGGCCAGGGCCCGCCTGACCACCATGCGGGACGCGCGCACCGACAGCGCCGCGTTCCGGGCCGCCCTGCACGAGCTCACTGTGATGCTCGTCTATGAGGCGACGCGCGAGGCCCCGGTGGCCACCGAGCGGATCCACACGCCGGTAGCCCGGACCGACGGCTACCGCCTCAGCAACCCGCCGCTGCTCGTGCCCGTGCTCCGGGCCGGGCTCGGCATGGCCGACCAGGCCCACAAGCTCATTCCCGACGCCCAGATGGGCTTCGTCGGCCTGGCCCGCGACGAGCACACCCTGCAGCCGACCCCCTACATGGAATCCCTGCCCGAAAGCCTGGCCGGTCGGCCCGTGCTGGTGCTCGACCCCATGCTCGCCACCGGCGGGTCGATGGTGCACACCATCAACCTGCTCACCGAGCGCGGTGCGACCGACGTCACCGCCGTGTGCGCCCTGGCCGCGCCCGAGGGCATCCGGCGGCTGGAGGAGTCCGAGCTCCCGGTGCGGGTGGTGACCGCCAGCATCGACGAGCGGCTCAACGAGTCCGGCTTCATCGTGCCCGGCCTCGGCGACGCCGGCGACCGCCAGTACGGCTCGGTGTAAGCAGGCTTCGGCCGCCCGGCTCGGCCCACGGCCGACGCCGGGCGGACCTGTTTCCGGCTCGGTCGGGCGCGGGCTCGGTCGACCTTCTTCCGGCTTGGCCGAGAGTGCCGGCCCTCGCCTCGGTTGCCCGCCGACTCGGCCGTCCGCGCCGACCCCCGCCTCAGTCGCCCTCGCCGGCCGCCCGCGCCGGGCCTCGCGTCAGCCCGCCTGCGCCCGTCGCCGGTCACACCCGTCGCGAAAAGCTTTACAACTAACGGTTGCCAGTTTTCCGGCTGCGTCTTTCGAGTGTCCGCACTGGTCTAGACCTTGACGAAAGGTGGTCTGGACCACATTATTTCGGTGCGAGGCCCGGGGAGGTCACGTGGCGGCCACTTCCCCGGGTCTCGTTTCGTTCTCCGGTCGGACCCGCCGCCAGCCGTCGACATGGGCCCGCAGGGCGCGCTCGAAGGCCGGGTCCATCTGCTCCCGTGGCGGCAGGTTTCCCTGTAGCTCCAACGATGACAGCCCGTGCACGAGGCCCCAGGCGGCGACGGCGATGAGGTCGGGCTGCTCGTCGACGAAGACGCCCTGCTCGACGCCGCGCTGAACCGTGTCGTACAGCACGTGGAAGGCCGTCCCGGACACCTCGGCCAGCAGCTCGTCCTGGTTGATGTGGGCCCGCGCGGCGTCGGTGAACAGCAGGGCGAACAGGTGCGGCTGCGCCAGCGCGTACCGGCGATAGGCCAGGCCGAGCTGCACGAGGTCCTCGGCCGGATCGTCGCTGAGCGGCGTTTCCCGCAGCTCCCGCGCGAAGCCCTCGAACGCCTCCAGGTAGACGGTGCTGATCAGGCCGGGCTTGCCGCCGAACAGCGAGTACACCGCCGTGGTCGACGTGTTCACGTCCGCGGCCAGCTTGCGCAGGCTGAGCGCGTCCACCCCGTCCAGGGAGATCAGTTCCGCCGCGCAGGTCAACAGCCGTCCGCGCAGCGCCTCGTCATGGGTCTTCGGTCGTGGCACTTGACGAGTGTATCTGAAACGGTGTTTTATAACGCTGTCATGAAACGCGAGGGAGGGATCGAGATGGTCTTCGACGGACGATGGACCGGTCGGCTGCCGGCCGAGGGCGGGGCGGTGTTCCTGATCGGCATGCGCTTCAACAAGCTGTGGCGCGTGGACAAGTGGCTGCCGGTGGCCAGCGCCATGCCGCGCATGATCGCGCACCTCGGCCAGCACCCTGAGCTGGGCTTTCTCGGCGGGCAGTCGTGGTTCGGGCGCACCACGATCCTGGTCTCGTACTGGCGCAGCGCCGA
>DASWRQ010000189.1:0-29342 GCA_036403095.1 Kutzneria sp.
GGCCGGCGGGCCGCGGCCGCCGCCGCGGCCGCTTCCACCCAGAACTCGTCGGTCTCGCCCCTGGTCAGCGTCAGATGCTCGACCGCACCGTCGAGGGCGGCCGCCCGGCTCGGCGCTTCGACGGCGTGCACCCGCAGGCCCAGCCGGTGCGCGACGTCCAGATACGGCCGGCCGGTGATGCCGACGCCGATGAGGAGCAGTTCAGGCACTGGGGTCCTTCCTCGCGACCATCTGGTCCTCTCCCTGGTGGAGGGGCTGCGCCGGCGGGGCGACCGACACCCGGCGCACGATCATCGGCACGCAGGCCCCCACGATCGCGAGCATAGCGGCCAGGCCCGCCCAGCCGAGCTCGCCGGCCGGCATGACCACGGCCGTCAGCAGCCACGGTCCGATGATCATCGCGCCGGTGGAGCCGAGGCCGTACACCGAAAGGAAATAGCCGCGACTGGCCTCCGGCGACAGCTCGAAGGACAGTCCCCAGCCACCGATCGCCTGGTACACCTCGCCGATGGTCAGCGCGACCGTCGCGACCAGCACGAGAACCACGGTCACGGCGGGGCCCGTGGTCCCGGTCAACGCGACCAACAGGCAGCACACGGCCAAGGCGATTCCCGCGCGGCGTTGCCGCGTCGCCGCCGATCGCAAGCCTTCGACGCCACGGCTGAGGCGCATCTGCAGCCCCACTGCGAGCAGCGTGTTGGTCACGACAATTGCGCCGATCAGCGGCGGGGGACCCGTGGTTGCGGTGGCCACCCACAGCGGCAGACCGATGGTGAGGATCACCGCGTGCAGGTACAGCAGGCCGTTGAGCCCGGCCAGCACCAGATACCGTGGTCCGGGCCGGTTCCTGGGCCTGTCCTTGGCCACCGGGCCGGTCCGCTCGACTTTGGCCGTGTCCATGCGCAGCAACAGCAGCGTCAGCCCGGAGGCCAGGAACGTGCCGGCGTAGGCGAAGACCAACACCTGGTAGACCGATCCACCGCCGACCGCGATGGCCCACGCCGCGGTCGCCGCGCCGAGGGTGAAGCCGACGTTGCGCACCATCATGATCGTGGACATGGTGCGCACCCTGGACTTGTCGCCGACCAGCGAGCCGACCAGGCTCTGCACCACCGGCGGCGCGGCCCATTCCCCGGCCCCGGCCAGGCAGGCCACCACCAGGAACGAGCCGAGGTCGTGCACGAACGGATAGGCGATGAAGCACGACCCGCGCCAGAACTGCAGTCCCACCAGCATGGGCCGGGCGCCGACCCGGTCGGAGAACCTGCCGATCGGCACCGAGCAGACGAAGCCGACCACGCTGGCCAGCGACAGGCCGAAGCCGACCTGGCCCGCGGTGAGGCCGACGCCCCTGGTGAAGAACAGCGCGGAGCCGGTGAGGAACATGCCGGTGCCGAGTGAGTCGATGAACGACACGATCAGCAGCCGCCGGGTGGACTGCTGGGCCGGCAGCCAGCCGAATGCGACGCCGGCCAGCCGCTGCCGGCTCGGCGAGCCGTGTGGGCGCCTGTCTGCCATGGTCGAGCCAACCTCCCGATACGTTCCCGCGAACATAGCGTGCGGCGGGCCGGACCAGTGTCGGTGTTGGGCGAATGCCCGTGCGCTGTCCCGCGGTCGGGGTGTGGTCGACAACGCCGGCGGTCCCGGGGTAGAAATGCGCCTGGTCGGGTCCACGGTGATGGGGGAGGAACCGTTGCGTGACGCACGATTCGCGACGTTGCTGACGCTGGACGAGCAGTTCCTGCAGAACCCGCACGAACTGTACGGGCGGCTGCGCGCGGAACAGCCCGTGCACGAGGTGATCCTGCCGCGCGGCATCAAGGTGTGGCTCGTGACGCGCTACGACGACGTGCACACCGTGCTGACCGAGCCGACCATCAGCAAGGACATCGTCAGCGCCGTGCCGTTGCTGGAACGGCACACCACGGCCGAGGAACCCCAGTCCTACGAGGCCGAGCTGGCGCTGGCCGGACACATGCTCAACACCGATCCACCGGACCACACCCGGCTGCGCGCGCTGGTGAACAAGGCGTTCACCAACCGCAGGGTCGAGCAGCTGCGCGGCCGGGTCGAGCAGGCTGCCGACGAGCTGCTGGACGCCATGGCCGACCAGGACGAGGTCGACCTGCTGCCGGCCTACGCGTTTCCGTTGCCGACCACGGTCATCTGTCAGCTGCTCGGCGTGCCGGACAGCGACAAGGACGAGTTCCGCGACGTCTCCATCACGATGACCTCGGCCGCGCAACACGAGGAGATGGCGGACGCCGCCATGCGGATGGCCGCCTATCTAACCCGGTTGGTCGAGTCGAAACGGGAAAACCCGGCCGACGACCTACTGTCCGCACTGGTGAATCCCAGCGACGACAACGAACGGCTGACCTCGGCCGAGTTGCAGTCGACGGCGTTCCTGCTGCTGGTCGCCGGACACGAGACGACGGTGAACCTGATCGGCAACGGCGTGGCGATGCTGCTGCGCGACCCGGAGCAGTTGGCCGCGCTGCGCGCCGACCCGTCGCTGATGCCCGGCACCGTCGACGAGATCCTGCGGCACGAAGGCCCGCTGAACATCGCGACATACCGGTACACCACGCAACCGCTCCAGCTCGGTGACGTGCTGATCCCGGCGGGGGAGTTCGTGATGGTCTCGCTGGCGTCGGCGAACCGGGACCCCGCCGTGTTCGACGACGCCGACCGGTTCGACATCACCCGCAACGCCAACGGCCACATGGCGTTCGGCTACGGCATCCACTACTGCGTCGGCGCCCAGCTCGCCAGGATGGAGGGCGAGATCGCGATCGGCAAGCTGCTGGACCGGTTCCCGAGGCTGGCCTTCGCCCGGGATCCCGGGGAACTGCGCTGGCGGCCCAGCACGCTGATGCGCGGACTGGAGACGCTGCCGCTCCGCCTGCGCTGACGGGTCCGGGCCGTCAGCAGAAGGGTTTCCAGTCCGCCTCGGTCAGCGCACCCGCGACGACCGGGGACATGTCGGCGAGCTGGGCCCGAAACGTGCTGTTGTGCGCCAGCACCTCGTCGTCCCGACCGAGAAGCGGACTGTCCTCGGTGAGATCGAGTAGCCACAGGGCGCGCAGTTCGGCTCCCCGCAAGGCTTTTCCGTCAGGGGTGCCGATGCCGGCGTGTAGCCAGCGCACGCCCGGCATGTGCGCGGGCGTGTAGTACGCCAGGTTGAAGTACTCGCCGACGCCGCGCAGGCGGTCGTAGTCGAAGCCCGCTGCCCGCAGGTAGACCGTGTCGCCGTCGCGGACGTAGAGGATGCAGCCGACCGGCGGCTCGTCGCCGACGGCGCACAGCAGCACCTCCGCCCGGTCGCCGGCCAACTCCGCGTGCTTGCGGAAGCCCTCGATGTAGGACTCCGGATCGGCCGGAATGCCGTAGCGCTGCTCGGTGCGCGCGGTCAGCCTGCCGACCTCGGCGTACGCGTCGGGCAGGGCACGGCGCTCGACCCGGTAGCCGGCCTCCTCGAACCTGCGGACCTCCGTGCGGATCCGGCGTCGCAGCTTGCCCGAGCGGGCGGCGAGCCAGCCTTCCCAGCCGCCTTGCGGAATCTCGATCCAGGCATCGGCGGCCAGTGCCACCGGCATGGTCCGCACGCCGGCGGCGCGCAGCGCCAGCACGTCCGGAGTCGTCAGGTACAGCGCGACGCGTGCGCCGTCGGCGGACGGCAGTGGCAGCGACCGCACCGCGTCGAGCAGTGCGGCGGCCGCCGTCGCCTCGTCGGTTCCCGGTGTGCGCAGCAGGTGCGCGAGGTAGCCCCGGCGTTGCCCGACGAGCAGCCCGTGTGCCGGTGGGCTCGGCAGACCGCGCTCGGCCAACAGCTGCGGCCACTTCAGGTGTGGGTTGGGCAGGTCGTCGACATCGGCCACCGCGGCGACCGGAACCGCCGCCCGGCCACCGCCGCTCAGGTTCAGGTGGATGCCGCCGGAGACCGCCCCCGGCTCCAGCGCGACCAGTCGCAGCCAGAAGGCCGACGAGTAGAAGCGGTTGTCGGCGAGCTCGTCCCACTGGCTGTCGGTCTGGCCGCCGAGCGGGTCGGTGAAGTAGTCCAACTCAGCTCCCTTTGCGTGATACATGGCGCACAGGCGCTGTACTACTGTACGGCGCATGGCTTCAGCTCCTCGGGAAAACGGCCGATACCTGCTGTTGTTCGGTGCGGCCTCGGCACAACGGGAACGCGCGGCCGTAGCTGCCCTGCGGGTGTTCGACGGTCCGATCGCGACCATCGCCCGCACGCCCGCCGTGCGCGGCGCCAAGTTCTTCGACCACGTCCTGATCGGCGACTTCAGCGACGCGGACGACTCGCTGCGCGCGACGCTGGAGTTCGAGCGGCGGACCGGGATGACCCCGGCCGGCGTGGTCCCGTTCTTCGACCCCGGCCTGCTGCCGGGGCTGGCCATCGCCGAGCACTACGGGATCCCGTTCCTGTCCCGCGCGGCCGTCGAGGACTCGTCCATCAACAAGAACCGGATGAAGGACCGGCTGCTCGCCGCGGGCGTCGCCACTCCGCGCTACATCCAGGTGGACGGGCTCGAAGCGGTGCGCAAGGCCATCGCCGAGGTCGGCCTGCCGTGCGTCATCAAGCCGTCCGCGTTCGGCGGCAGCCTCGGCGTGCAACTGGTCAACGACGAGCGCGAGGCCGAGGAGGCCTACGCCTACGCCAGGCGGATCATCGACGAGCACTCCTCGGTGTTCACCGTGAAGAACCGGGCGATCCAGCTGGAGGAGTTCTGCACGCTGGCCGACGAGGTGTCGGTCGAGGTGCTCAACCACCACGACCGGCGGACCGTGATCGGGGTGACCGACAAGACCCTCGGCCCCAAGCCGTACTTCGCCGAGATCGGCCACCGGGTGCCGAGCGTGCACTCCGGCCGTGCGGACGTGCTGGACCTCGCGCTGCGCGCCTGCGCGGCCATCGGCCTCGACCACGGCGTGGCACACGTGGAGATCCGGCTGGAGGGCGACGCGCCGCCGCAGATCATGGAGGTCGGCGCCCGCACCGCCGGCGACGGCATCCCCGACCTGATCGAGCTCGCGTACGGCATCTCGCCGTACGAGCTGCACGTTCGGTCCTATCTGGAGCAGTTGGACGGCGAGCTGCCCGGACTGCCGGCGCTGACGCCGACCGGGCTGGCGGCCGTCGCCGTGCTCAAGGCCGCACCGGGGCGTGTCGACGCGGTCGGCTCGGCCTCGGTGGTCGACGAGGCGGTGACCACGTACGAGGTGTCCGCCGTGCCCGGCAAGACATCCACCGGGACCCAGGCCAACTACATGGACCGCGAGGGCTACGTGGAGTGCTTCTGGCCGGACGCCACCCCCGAGTCGGTGCCGCCGCGTGCGCACATCGACATCGCCGACGAGATCGCCGGCCAGATCTTCACCGTTTCGCCGTAAGGGCGCCGATCGACACGGGCTGCGGGCTCGGCCTAGCGCCGAGCCCGCAGGTCGCGGTAGATGGCGTCCACCAGGGCGATCCGACGGGTGACCGCACGGACGTCGGAGAGCCTGCGGTTCCAGTACACGGCGATCACGATGTTCCACTGCGGATCGACCAAAAGGGTGGAGTTGTTGCCACCGGCGTGACCGTAGGTGCGGTACGAGCATTCCTTGCCGAACAGGTGCGGCAGAGTCATGAAACCGAGGCCGTAGTCGAAGTCGGTGGTGGACAGCACCCGCCGGGACTGGCCGAGCCAGTGTGTGGAGGTCATCGCCTCGACCGTGGCGGGCGCGAGCAACGGGTTCGCGTCGGCGTCGGCGCAGGCGAGCAGCGAGTCGCCGACGACGCGCAGGTCGCGCATGGTGCCCCAGACTCCGGTGCCGGGCAGCGGCAGCGCGCCCGCGACCGACGTCCGCCGCAGGTTGGCCTCCTCCTCGGGCACGGCGACACAGCGCACGATCGCCGCCGGATCCAGGTCGGGGGCGCCGAGGGTGGCGGACAGCCCGAGCAGCCGGCAGGTGGCGCGGTAGCTGTCGCCCGGCGCGCCGCCGTCGATCGCGGCCAGCAGCCGGTCCAAGGTGAACCAGTTGGAGATCGGGCTGTAGTTCATCTCGGTGCCCGGCGGCCGCACCGGCTCGGACGCGGTGATCACCGACCAGATCATCGGCTCCAGCTCCGCCCAGGACGGCAGTGCGGCGTCGCCGGTGTCCAGGCTCAGCAGCGGGTCCGGCACACCGCTGGTGTGGGTGAGCAGATCTCGGATCCGCACCGCCTGCTTGCCGGCGGCCGCGTAGTCGGGCAGGTGGTCGGCGACGAGGTCGTCCGGGCGCAGCCGACCGGCGTCCCAGGCCCGGCCGAACGCGATCGCGCCGATCGGTTTCGACGAGCAGGTCCACGGGACGACGGTGGCCGCGGTCATGGCCGCGCCGTTGCCGTTGCCGCCGACCGAGACGTCGTGCGTCACGCCGGCGTGCGAGATCGACAGCTGGACGCCTGCGTCCGGACCCTCGGCCAGCTCGGCGTCCAGAATGTCGCGCAGGCAAGGAAAGTCAGCGAGTGAGTCATCGACCATGGGTTCACGTTACCGACTTGCGTTCACCCGTCGGGGGGATACGCCAATCTTCCGCGATCCCGCCCTGTCGTCATGGCCGGCGCAGCCCGGCGCGAGCACGTGCGGTGCGCCGCTGTGCCGCGGCGCGCCCGTGTCGATCCGCCAGGTCGGGCCGCGGACCGGCCGGCACGGCGAGCAGGCCGTGTGCCCACAGTTCGTAGGCACGGTCGACATGCAGGCTCCACCGGTCGTCGGGCAGCCCGCAGGCGGCGCTGATCACCTGGCGGATGGCCGGCTCAGGGGTGCCGGTCCAGGCCCCGCCGGTGATCACGAAGCCGGCGGCCCGGCCCGGTTCGAACAGGTGCGGTCCCGCGCCGTCGGTCATCCGTCGAAGTGCCAGGAACAGACAGGCCAGGAACGCCGTCGACGGCGTGAGCGCATCGTCGACACCCTCGCAGATGTCCTGGTACAGCGCCCGATGCCGGTCCGATGCCACCGCGGCGACCAACTCGAACAGGCCGGGGTCGGTGGCCAGCCGGTGCCGGAGTCCGGGCAGTGAGCCGGCCACGCCGAGGTCGGTGAACACCTGGCGGACGATCGACTCACCGGGCGAGATCCGCATCGTGTGCTCGACGCGAAGTTCCGCGCAGTACACCACATCCGTGGTCGCGCCGCCGACGTCGACCAGCACGAACGGCGTCGCGGCCGGCACTATCGGCTCGGTGGTCAGCCTCGTCGCGGCCAGTCCGACCACCGCCGGCGTGGGCCAGATCGGCGTGTCGCAGATGCCGGCCAGCGCCCGCAGTCCTTTGCTGTCAACGAGATCGCTGAGGTAGATGTGGTGCAGCAGGTCGGTGAGTCCTTGCATGGCCGGGCGCAGCCGCCCGTCGAGCACGTTGGCCACCACATGGTCGACCGGCAGCCCGGCGACGATGTCCGGCGCGTCCGCCCCGGCCCAGACCAGCACGTCGTGCGGGAAGTCGGCGAGCTTGGCGTCGGCAAGGGCTTCGCGCAGGTACCGGTGGTCGGCGCCGTCCACGCCGCCGACCAGCACCAGCAGGTCGACTGCCGGCACCGGCTCGGCTCGGTGATCCGCGCCGAGCAGCCGTTCGTACACGACGTTGGCGCCGGAGGCCACCACGGCCCTGCTCGCCGCGGCCACGCAGTGCCGACGGGTCAGGCCGAGGACACCGACTCGCACCCCGCCGTTGGCCGAGCTGCAGATCCGCAGGCCCGTCGGGCCGGTGCCACCAGCACCCGCCCAGCGGTCCTCGATCAGCGCGCGCACCTGGTCGCCGGGCGCGAGATCCGGTTCGCGCGCAAGGATCTCCACCGCGCCGAGTCCGCGACCCGGTTCGTGCTCGCACAGCTTGACCACGGTGCTGCCGATGTCGACCAGCAAGGTCCTCATACCAGTATCCGGATGTCGCGCAGCAGTTGCTCCCACAGTTGGCCCTGCTGCGGTGTCCGCTCGCCGTGCAGCCGGCGCTCGCGCCGCAGGTCCTCGGCGGAGATCGGCACGGCGGCGGCGTCGATGATCCGGATCCGACGGTCGGAGCCGCGTCCGGCGATCAGCCGGCCGGCGTTCTGCTCGTGCGGCGCGAACGGCACGTCGATCGCCCCGGTGAGCACCGCCTGGTGCACCGACGACAGCAGCGCGGTCGTCGGCAGCG
The DNA here is from genome assembly GCA_036403095.1 of Kutzneria sp. Classification (GTDB taxonomy): domain Bacteria; phylum Actinomycetota; class Actinomycetes; order Mycobacteriales; family Pseudonocardiaceae; genus Kutzneria. The sequence goes on from DASWRQ010000189.1 coordinate 8,174, forward strand.
CGAAGATGTGCTCCAGCACGTGTTCGACCTCGCTGCCGATCAGGTCCCGCTCCTCGTCGATCGCGTCGTTGTCGACAGCGGTGGCGTCCGGAAACATGTCGAGCACGTAGCGGACCGCGCGAACGGCGGCCGCGTTGCCGTCGATGCTCGGGATGCCCAGCGCCTCCTCCGGCGTCTTGATCACGACCTTGTCCGCGCCGGCCAGCCGGCTGACCGCCGCGGACACCGCGATCAGCTGCCAGGCCAGCGACGCCTCGGTGGGGAACGCGCCCATCCACTGGTGGTAGACGAGGCTGACGTGGACATCGGGAAAACCGAAGCGCGCCAAAAGCTTCGCCGACATGTGCCGGAGCACGTCGGCCAGCGCGACATCCTGCTCGAAGCTGCCGGTCTGCCCGAAGCTCACCGCGAACGAGCGCACGCCCTGTTCGGCGGCCAGCAGCAGCTCGCAGAGCTGGACCACGGCGGTGATCACCGGCGGGACCAGCGTCGCGGTCAGCGGCCCGAACGACTCGCGGTGCACCGGGGCGTCCGCCGGGCCGGTGACCGCGCAGACCCGGTCGACGTACTGCCAGTGCACCAGCGCCCGTTCCAGCGGGAACCCCCGGGAGTACGGCAGCGTGTAGCTCAGTCCGCCGCCCTCGATCTCGGTGATGCCGGCGGCGAGCGCGATCTCGGCCAGCAGCCGGGCGTCCGGTGTGCCGTGTCGCAGGCTGATCGGCCGCTCGATGCCCTCGAAGACGCGCCGGGTCGGCCCGACCCCGTGACTGGCCAACGGGTAGCCGTTGAGCAGGTCGCGGTCCTCGGCCAGGCCGGCGGCCAGCAGGTCCGACGCGGTCCGGTAGTCGTTGTGCCGGGTGTGGCTGTCGATGGTGAGCGGGAGGAAGTCGGCGCCGGCCTCGTCGAACGCCACGGTCAGCGCGCGTTGCTTGGCCACGGACGGGAATCCGCCGCGCGGCTGGATGAACGGCCGCTGCCGTGGCCGCCGGTAGGCCAGCGACGCGAACCTGGCGCGGGGGAGCGCGCGCAGGTGCTCGTCCGCGGTGCCGGCGTCCAGATCATCGGCGCCGTACCGCTCGATCAACCGCGCGCGTTCGTCGGCGATGTCCCCGATGCACGCGCGGTCAGTTGGCAGCGACATGACCCAGATCCTGCTTGAGCGCGTCGAACACCGTCCGGAAACTCGACGGTTGGTGGAAGACGCGATGGAAGCCGTAGGACCGGAACACCTGGTGGATCTGTTCGGCTGGCCTGATGCCGATCACCAGGTTCCCGCCGATGTACAGCAGGATGTCCGAGAGCCGGCGCTCGGCGAAGCGTGCGCCGAAACCGGCGCACGACTTCTCGCCCTCGCCGTTGATCGAGGCCACCAGCACGGCACGGGCTCCGGTCTCCAGCACCGCGTCGGCGAAGTCGTCGACGTCGTTGTTGGTGCCGATGTTGTACGGCCGGAACCCGTTCTCCGCCATGCCGATGGCCAGGATCCGGTTGGCGACCACGTGGATGTCGTGGCCGACCAACCCGAGGATCACGCCAGGCCCGGATGGCTGCTCCCGAGCCACTTACTTCCGCAGTGTCGGCAGGCCGAGCAGCTTCGGACCGTCCGCCCTGCCCTCCTTCTGCCCCGGCTTGTCGAAGTGCCGGAAGCAGGAGAAGGTCTCCTCCTCGTGCTTGGCCTGGATGAACGCCTGCAGCCGCGGGCTGGACTCGTAGATCGTCATCATGTCGGTCGTGAGCACGTTGCCGATCACGTCCGGGTTGCCCAGCTCGCAGATCATCACGTCGCCGTTGGAGTGCAGGTGCAGCTGCGCCTTGCCTTCGATGCAGCTCGAGTAGATCACGCCGGGGTCAAGGAACAGTGGCTGCAGCCGCTTCCAGTGCTCGGTGCCCGGCCGGAAGTAGGCCGAGAGGCAGCTGAAGAACAGTGTGCAGTCCGGGTCGCGGTTCTCGACCAGCCGGGCGATGGAATCGCAGATCCGGTCGTGCGAGAGGGTGTTCTCGTAGCCCTGGTGCAGGCTCGGGATCTCCATCTGGATCTCGTGCTTGTGGACGCCGAGTTCCTGCGCGGCGAACGTGTGCACCTCGGCCATGGTGTGCTCGGTCTCGTTGAACAAGATCGTCTCGACGACCGCGTCGATGGACGTCGACTCGACGGTCCGCTTGATCGCCTTGACGATCTTCGGGAACATCTTTTCGGTCACCCGGTAGAATGCCGAGTGGCTGGCCGCGTCGACGTGGTTCAGCGAGAAATGCAGCACGCCGAGGCCGGCCGCCTCGAGCCGGTCGAACTTCGAGTCGTCGAGCACTGTGCCATTCGAGTTGATCTGTGTCGCGATTCCGCGCTCGGTGCAGTACTTGACGATACCTTCGCAGATATCGAACTCGAGCAGCACCTCGCCGCCGGAGAGCTTGACTCGTTCGAGATCGGGCAAGGTGTCGATCACCCTGGCGACGTCGTCGACCGAGAGGATCTTTCGCTCGAGCAGGTCATAGGCGCCGCAGTAATCACACCGGAAGTTGCACCGGGACGTGACGCCGATTTCGAGAGCCCGCAAATTGCCGGCGCCGACCTTGGCCATCTCTAACGATTTGAACGCCACAGACCCCCCAAAGTCCGATATGAAATATCGTTGTGTTAGACGATACACTCCGCCGTGCATGGGACGCAAGATGTTCGAGTTGTAACGGATGGTAAAGACCCCTGGAAGGGTGTGGCCTGCATGGATCATGCCGGACTACTCCACACGGCGCAATTTTGTGGAACTCCACTGTACGTTTACGATCTGGCCGAAGTTCGGGCACGCACCGCCGAGTTGCTCGCCGCTTTGCCGGAACGTTCCAAGCTGCTCTATTCGCTCAAGGCGAACCCGCTCGAACCGCTGGTGTCACAGGTCCGTGCCGCCGGCTGCGGCGCGGAGGTCTCCTCGCTCGGCGAGTTGGACGTCGCGCTCGCCGCAGGCTTCGACGCGGCGGAGGTGCTCTACACCGGACCCGGCAAGTCCGATGCCGAGGTGGCCGTCGCTGTCGAGCGCGGTGTCACCTACTTCTCCGCCGAGTCCTCGGTCGAGCTGGCGCGACTGGGCCGGGCCGCGATCGGGTCGGGATTGGCGCTGCGGGTGCTGCTTCGGTTGCAGCCGACCGATCGTCCCGCCTCCGGGCTGTCCATGGCCGACGGCCGACAGTTCGGCTTCGAGCCCAAGGAAGCCGTGGCCGCCTGGCGGGCGGCCGGCGCCGGCGCGCTGGTCGTCGAGGGTTGCCACGTCTACCTCGGCTCGCAGCTGGGCACCGTCGAGCACCTGCTGGCCGGGTTCGCGCATGCCAAGCAGGTCATCGACGAGGTGTCCGACGCCGCGGGCGCCACGCCGAGGTTCGTCGACCTCGGTGGCGGGTTCCCGTGGCCGTATGCGGTGCGGGGGAACGGATGCGAGCTGACCGACCTGCGTAGCGGGCTCACCGACCTGCTCGCCGACTGGACCGCCGGGTCCGCTCCACGGGTGGCGTTCGAGACCGGCAGACGGATCACCGCCTCCGCCGGGCACCTGCTCACCACCGTCGTCGACGTGAAGGAACGCGCCGGCGGCGTGGTGATCGTGGTGGACGCCGGCATCAACGTGCTCGGCGGGATGGCCGGGCTCGGCCGGGTGCTGCGGCCGAACGCCACGTTCGACAACCTTTCCGCCGACGGCGACCGCGATCCGCTCACGGCCGACGTGGTCGGGCCGCTGTGCACCCCGCTGGACCGGCTCGCGATGCGCACCGAGCTCGCCACGCCGAAGGTCGGCGACGTGCTGAGCGTGCCCAACGTCGGCGCATACGGCCTCACCGCCAGCCTGACCGCGTTCCTCAGCCGCCCGGCGCCGCCGGAGTTGGTGTTCGACGGCGACGAACTGGTCGGTTCCTGGCAGCTGACCACCACCGCGTTCCAGAAGCCGGCCCAGTTCTCGAAGGTCGGCACCCACGGCTGACCGTCACTTTCTCCTGACGCCGTCCGCGGGCTGACGGTAGGTTGTCTCGGTGACTACGCCCCACTTGTTCACCGTGCATGCGTTGGTGCACAGCGCTGCGGACACGTTCGGCAGCGCGACGGCCGTGAGCGACAGCGCGGCGTCGCTCACCTTCGCGGAGCTGCAAGAGGTGTCGCTGGCCACCGCTGCCGCACTGCGGGCCAACGGCGTCGCGCGCGGCGACCGGGTCGGCGTCTGCATGGCGAAGTCGGTCGACCAGGTGGTGGCGATCCTGGCCATCCTGCTCGCCGACGCGGTGATCGTGCCGATCCTGCCGGGTCTCAGGCGCGACAACATCCAGCACATCGTCCGGGACGCCGGGATGCGGCTGTCGATCACCGACGAGATCAGGGCCGACGAGTTGCGGGACTCGGTGCCCGAACTGCCGTTGCTGTTCGGCACCGACGCCGACGCGGAGCCGGCGGTCGTGCTGCCCCGGCTGCGCGGCCGCGGCGACGCCGTGCCGCAGCGGGCCATCAGCGAGGACCTGGCGGCGATCATCTACTCGTCCGGGTCGACGGGTCGCCCCAAGGGAATCATGGTGACCCACCGCAACATCTGGCACGGCGCGCAGATCGTCGCGCGCTACCTGGGCACCTGCCGGGACGACCGCATCGGCTGCGTGCTGTCGCTGAACTTCGACTACGGCCTCAACCAGCTCTGGCAGTCGCTGCACACCGGAGCCCGGCTCTGCCTGTACGAACTGGTCTTCCCCGCCGACCTGTTCCGGTTCGTCGAGGCCGAGCGGATCACCGTGCTGCCGGTGATGCCGGTCATCATCACCCGGATGTTCGATCCGCGGTTGTTGCGGCGCAAGCCGGAGCACGACCTGTCCGCGGTCCGCTGCATCTGCTCGTCGGGCGGCGCGGTGTCCGAGCGGATGATCGAGCAGGTCACCGGCACGTTCCCGGCGGCGCGAGTGTTCCTCATGTACGGGCTCACCGAGGCGTTCCGGTCCACGTTCCTCGAACCGGAGCAACTGTCCCGGCGCCCCGGCTCGATCGGGCGCGCGATTCCCGACGTCGAGATCCTCGTGCTGGACGATGAACTGCGCGAAGTGGCGCCGGGCGAGCGCGGCGAACTCGTGCACCGCGGCGGCTGTGTCGCCAAGGGCTACTGGAACGCCCCGGCGGAGACCGCGAAGCGATTCCGCTCGCTGCCGCAGTTTCCCGGTGAGACCGTGGTGTTCAGCGGGGACATCGTCACCAGGGACGAGGACGGATATCTCTACTTCGTCGGCCGCCGCGACGCGATGATGAAGTCGTCCGGCTTCCGGGTCAGTCCCACGGAGGTCGAGGAGGTCGCCGTGCGCTTCCCCGGGATACTGTCGTGCGCCGCCGTCGGGGTGGCGAACATCGAGATCGGGCAGGACATCGCGCTCGCGTACACGGCGTCCGACGGTGTGGACGAGGCCGAGTTCCGGCTGTTCCTCAAGGACCAGCTGCCCAGGCACATGGTGCCCCGGTTCCTGCTGCTGGAGGACTCGCTGCCCTCGACGGGAAACCAGGGCAAGATCGACCGGCCGACGGTCAGCGACATGGTCCACGAGCGCCTCGGCCGCACCGGGTCGGTCAACGCGGTTCGGGCGCCGTCGTAGTCCACAGTGGACGCCCGTGGACACCGACGGCCGGTGTCCACGGGCGTCGCGATCATCCTTCGGGCCGGGCGTCGACGGTGATGCTGTCGCGGACGGCCGACACCAGCTCGCCGAGGTGCTCGGGCTCCCACATCGAGTGGTGCCCACCGGGAACGATCAGCTCGGCGACGTCTCCGCCGGTCACCGCCGCCCAGTCCTTGGCCACGGTCAGCGCGTCGGCCGTCCGGATCACCGTGAGTCGGCCGGTGAAGCCGTTCGTCGGACGGTAGGTGTGCGCCGCGAGCCCGCTGGCCAGGAACACGGCCAGTTGGTGCCGCAGCCGGTGCCGTTCGATCTCGGTCGGCAGCACTGCGCCGCTGAGCAGATCGAAGAGCAGGTCGGACCGCCGCTGCGCGTTGGGCTCGTCGAGCACGGTGGCCAGGTCGGGCGCCGGCTGCCGCGCCGCGTCGGCCAGGTCGTGCACGAACCGCTCGAGAAGTTCCCGTGTCGTGGGAACGTCCGAGCCGGTCGGCAACTGCGTGTCGAGCGCCGCGAGGTACGCCACCTGCTCGCCCCGCGCCACGAGCTGGCCGGCGATCTCGTAGGCGACCAGCCCCCCGGTCGACCAACCCAGCAGGTGGTACGGGCCGTGCGGCTGTCGGGTCCGGATCGCGGCGACGAACGCCGCCGCGAGCTCCGGCACCGTGTCCAGCGCCGTCCGGTGTTGTTCGGGGCCGGGCGCCTCCAGACCGATGATCTGCCGGTCGCGGCCCAGTTCCCGAGCGAGACCGACGTACTGGTACGCGGACCCGGAAGCACCGGGCACGCAGAACAGCGCGGGTTCGTCACCGGCGACCGTGTTCAGCGGCACCAGCAGTGCCTTGGCGGCGGTCGACGCCGCATCCCTTGCCTGCAGCGCCGTGCGCTCCGCCTCGACCGCGGCGGCCAGCGTCGCGACCCGGTAGAAGCTGTGCTCGGTGAGCACGATCCCGGTGCGGTCCGCGATCAGCCCCAGCACCGCCCGCGCCGACGACTCACCGCCGCCCAGGTCGAAAAGGTTGCTGTTGTTGGACAACGAGCCCGGCGCCACCGAATCGCCAAGGACCTCGGCGAAGATCGCGCTGATCTGCTCGACCGTGGTCATCGGGGCGCCGGCGCCGGTCAGGCGCGGATCGTCCGGGTCGGCCGGCGCAACCGTCGCGGTGTCGGCGATCCGCTCGGCGATGTCCCGCAGCCGCGACGCCCCGTACAGCGCGCGGACCCCGAGGTCCAGGGCGAACGCGCGGTTGATCCGGCTGATCACGCGCATCGCCTGCAGCGAGTTGCCGCCCAGCTCGAAGAAGTCGTCGTCGACGCTGATCCGGTCCGTCGGCACGTCGAGCACCTCGGCGAAGGCCGCCGCGACATGGCGCTCCGCAACGGTTTCCGGCGCGATGACCTCCCGTTCGGCGTCCACGAACGAGGTGGGCGCCGGCAGTGCCGCCCGGTTGATCTTGCCGGCCGTGGACAGCGGGAGCGCGTCCAGCACGGTCCAGGCCGACGGCACCATGTAGGACGGCAGGTGCTCGCCCAGGTAGGACCGCAGCTCGGTCAGTGAAGGCGCGCCGGCGGCGGAAGCGACGAAATACCCGCACAACGCCTGCTGCCCCGCGGCATCCTCGCGCAGGGCCACCGCGGCGTGTTCGACGCCGGGATGGGTGGCGAGCACGGTCTCGATCTCCTCCAACTCGATGCGCAGGCCGCGGAGCTTGACCTGGTTGTCCACCCGGCCGAGGAAGTCCAGCTGCCAGTCCGGCGTCCAGCGCACCAGGTCGCCGCTGTGGTACACGCGGCCTTCCGGCCAGAACGGGTCCTTGACGAACCGCTCGCCGGTCAGCTCCGGGCGGTTGATGTAGCCGCGGGCCAGGCCTTCGTCGCCGCCGATGAGCAGTTCACCCGGCATTCCCTTGGGCGCCAACGCACCCCAGCGGTCGACGACGTAGAGCCTGCGGTGCTGCAGCGGTCGGCCGATGGGCGGGGAGGATCGCCACGTGATCCGCGGCGCCGCGTACATCGTGCAGCCGATGGTGGCTTCGGTCGGCCCGTAGCCGTTGACGAACTTGCGGCCCTCCAGGTTCCAGCGGTTGACCAGGTCCGGCGGGCACGCCTCGCCGCCGACCAGCACGTTGCGCAGATCCGGGTAGGGCTCCGGCTCGAGCAGCGCCAGCATGGCCGGCGGCGCGCCGATGTAGGTGACCCGCTCGCGGCGGATCAGCGTGGCGAGCGCCTCCGGCGAGAGCAGCGTGTCCCTGCGGGCGAACACGAGGGTCGCGCCGGTGATCAGCGCCGAGAAGATCTCGGCCTGGGACAGGTCGAACGAGAGCGAGGCGAACTGCAGCATCCGGTCGCCGGGCCCGAGGCCGAACATCTCGACGAACGAGGTCAGGTACGAGATCAGCGCCCGGTGCTCGATGGGCACGCCCTTCGGCTTGCCGGTCGACCCCGAGGTGTAGAGGGCGTAGACGAGCGAGTCCGGGGTGGTCCACTCCGACAGCGGGCCGGTGATCGTCACCTCTTCGACGACCGACCAGTCCAGGTCGACGCGGATGTACCGGCGCCGCCCCGGTTCCGGCAGGGAGGGCATCAGGTCGGAGCGGGTGAGCACGACGGTCACGTCGCCGTCGTCCAGAATGGTCTGCAACCGGTTCACCGGGTGATCGGTGTCCAGCATGACAAAGCACGCGCCGGCCTTGAGCACGCCGAGCACCGCGACGAGGACGTCGAGTCCCCGGTCGATGGCCACGCCGACGATCTCCTCGTGCTGCACGCCGATGGCGCGCAGGTGGCGCGCCACCGCCTCGGCACGCCGATCGAGGTCGCCGTAGGTCAGCTCGCCGCCCTCGAACATGACGGCGACGGCGTCCGGGGTGGCCGCGGCCTGCTCCGCCACGATCACGTGCACCGGCGCGGCCCGCAGCTCATCGTGCGGGCCGATGCCCGCCGTCAGCAGTTCGGCGCGCTCGTCGGCGGTGACCAGCTGGAGCTCCGACAGCCGCACCGACGGGTCGTCGACGACGGCGGCCAGCACCCGGCCGAGGTGGCGGCCCAACTGCTCCATGCGCCAGGCGTCGAACAGTTCGGTGGAGTACTCCATCGACGCGCTCAGGCCGCGCGAGGAGTCGGTGAACGTCACCGACAGGTCGAACCGCGACCGGTCGGTGCGCTGCTCGACGGGAGTGGCCGTGATTCCCGGCAACGCCAGCGTGTCACCGCCGGTGTTGTCGTCCAGCGTCTGGACGCAGACCTGGAACAGCGGGTTGCGGCTCGGGTCGCGCGGCAGGTTGAGCCGGTTGACCACCTTCTCGAACGGCACGCCCTGGTTGTCGTACGAGGCGAGGGTCACCTCGCGGACCCGGTCGAGCAGCTCGCCGAACGTCGGGTCCTTGGACAGGTCGAGCCGCAGCACGACCATGTTGACGAACATGCCGATCAGCCGCTCGAACATCGGCTCGACGCGGCCGAGCATCGTCGTGCCGATCGGGATGTCCTCGCCGCCGGTGTACCGGCTGAGCACCATGCCGAACACCGAGACGAGCACCATGAACGGCGAGACGCCGTGGGCGCGGGCGAGGGCGTGCAGCCCCTCGCGCAGCTCGGCGGGGAACTCGACGAGGCACTCACTGCCCTGGTGACCGGCCAGCGCCGGCCGCGGCCGGTCGGCGGTCAGGTCGAGGACCGGCAGTCCCCGCAACTGGTTCTCCCAGTAGGTCAGCTGAGACTCGTAGTGGTCGTCCCGCACCGCGGCGCGCTGCGCGCTGACGAAGTCCTCGTACTGCGAGGTCGACGCGGCGGTGCCGAACTCCTCGCCACGCGACAACTGTTCGTAGGCCTGGGAGAGCTCGGCGTTGAACAGTCCGAAGGACCAACCGTCCGACACGATGTGGTGAATGACGATCGACAGCAGGTGGTGCTCGGCGTCGATGCGGATCAGCCGGAACCGAAAGAGCGGCCCGATCCGCAGATCGAACGGCTCCGCCGCTTCCAGCGCCGCCGCCCGCAGCGCGGCGGGATCACGTTCGTCGACGGGCAGGCCGGTCAGGTCGTCGAAGGCCAGCGTGACCGGGCCGGGTGCGGCGATGGTCTGAAACGGCGTGCCGTCCTGGGCGCCGAAACTGGCCCGCAGCACGTCGTGCCGGTCGACCACCCTGGTCAGCGCCCGGTTCAGCCAGTCCCGGTCCAGCGGCCCGCGCAGCCGGTACAGGACGGCGATGTTGTACGTCGGCGTGCCCGGTCTCAACTGCTCCAGAAACCACAACTGCTCTTGTCCGAATGATAGCGGTATCCGGCGTGCCACTTGGTTCGTCCCCCTCCGATGGTCGACAGAACAAGGCTCTGCCAACGCCTGTGATAGGTCGGCGGTTCCGGACCTGAACGGTGCACGGACGCCCGGGTACGCGCCCAGGATTGGTCAGCACCCCAGCTGAACCGACCACGTCCAGCGTATCAGGGGTGGTCATTCCGGTAGCTGGGCAGCTACCTGGTCCCGGTATGTGAACATCGTAATCACGCGGACACGCACGGTTATCGCGGGTTATGTGTTTGGTTAAATCTAGGTAATACACACACCGGTGGTCATCCCACCTGTCGCAGGTCACGGCGGGTTACGCCGCGCCGGTCACTGTGTGAGGTTGAACGACTACGGGCCCGTTTCGGGCTCGGTTTCCGTAGAAGTGCTCACCTTTAAAACAGTCACGCTGTCGTATGGCGGTCACCGGTGATCCGGTCGGCCCAAGGGTGCCGTCAACCATTGCGGTGGACCCTCAAGGGGCATGCTCTCGTCAAAGATTTCTCATCCATGGGGGTGGTGGCCGCGGTCTAAGGTTGGGGTCGCCCCCCTGGTCGGTCGGAGGTGACGGGGTTGCTGAATCGCCCGGCGGGTTCGGCCGTTCCGGGTAAGGATGAGGCATTTTTGCCGGTGTGCGTGGTGGTGTGCGGGTGCGGTCGGTATCGTTGTGTCCGCAAGGATGACGACGTGACGCGGTCTTGAACGGTGTGAACCCGGCTGCTAATCTCCGTCCCGGAGCTGGGCTTCGTTCGAATCTGGGGAGCGGGGACGTCGTCCATCTTCGAGAATGGGTCCCGCCATGGGGAGGCGGTGGTTGATGCCTATCTTTTTGTCTTCTGTCGCTTCTGCTGTCGTGACCTGCACGACAAGAGGCCTCTGACTCGGATCAATGACGATCCGCTGTGACCGCAAGGATTCGTGACGCGGTTGCGCCAGGCCGACCCATATCCGTGGTTGGCCGGTGAGCTGTGCCGTCTCACACCGTCGGGCGCTGACTGCGACCGGTGTCCAGTGCGCCGTACAACGCTGCAAGAAAGGCTTCACTGTGTCCTACGAATCGCGCATCGTCAGGTACGACTCATTCATCAAGAACGAGTTCCTTGCCGGGTTCCTCAAGGGCGACGAGTACTCGCTCGAAGACATGGACGACGTGCTCGTGAAGAAGATCATGAGCGGTCAGTTCAGACGCATCGTCTTCACCGGAATGGGCTGCTCCGCGATCGTCTCGGACGTGATTCGCGGCTACCTCATCGAACGTGGCGTCGCCCTCGACATCTACGTCGTCAACGACTACGACTTCCACTTCCTCGTGCCGGACTCGGTGATCGAGGACGAGGCGACGCTCATCATCGTCAGCTCCTACAGCGGCCACTCGAGCGAACCCGTCATCGCTCTTCAGCGCCTGCTGCACGTCGGGCACCGCGTCCTGCTGCTGACCTCCGGCGGCCGGCTGGCCGAGGTGGGCAAGGAGAACAACATCTCCATCATGTACTGGCGGCTGCGCGAGCCCGACCGCGAGTACCCGCTGTTCCACGTCGCCCAGTACTTCGCGATCCTGGTCGACGTCTTCGTCAAGTTCGGCCTGCTCAGTCCCGAACACCTCGACGAGCTGCCGGTGCTGCCCGAGCAGTTGCGGGCCGACTTCGACGAGGAGAAGGCGGAGAGCGTGCGCCAGGTCGCCGAGGCGAGCCGGGACGCCAACATCATCCTGGTCGCCCCGCCGAAGTGGCACGAGAGCCTGTTGAAGCTGTGCAAGATGCACCTCAACGAGATCGCGATGGTGCCGGCGACCCGCAACTACTTCCACGAGTTCTGCCACAGCGAGATCGCGTCGCTGAGCGATCCCGAGCGTCGGCACACCGTCCTGCTGTTCTGCGACGCGGAGAGCGACGAGTACACGAAGAAGAAGACCGACAACCTCGAACGGCTGCTGACCGCGTCGGTCCCGCAGAACAAGAACGTGTTCGTGCACCGCGTCGAACTGAACCAGCAGGGCTTCCTGCGCAATTTCTTCGGCGCACTCGACTTCATCCAGCAGCTGACCCTCGAACTGGGCCGCCACACCAACGTCGTCTCCCGTGAGCTGATCTCCGAAGCGGCCGGCAACCCCTGGTACCACAGCACGACCATCGAAGCCGAACGCAAGGCGGGCTGACCGCGGCGGGCACGGCGAAACCGGAAGGGTGGCGGCACGACATGGCGGGTGTCTCGTTCGACCTGCACGGCAGAACGGCTCTGATCACGGGCGGCACCAGGGGAATCGGGCGGGCGCTGGCCGAGGGCGTCGGCGCGGCCGGCGCCCGGGTGGTGATCACCGGCCGCACCAAGGAGGGCGTTGACGAAGCGGTCGACGGCCTGCGCGCACTGGAGATCGACGCGACCGGCGTGGCCTGGGACGTCACCGAACACGAACGGGCGCAGGAGATCGTCGACGCCGTGCTCGCCGAGCACGGCGCGCTCGACATCGTGATCAACAACGCCGGGATCATCGAGCGGGCCCCCGCGGCGGAGTTCCCGCTCGAGACCTGGCAGCGCGTGCTGACCACCAACCTCACCGGCGCGTTCGCGCTGTCCCAGGCCGCGGGCCGGAAGATGATCGACCGCGGCTACGGGCGCATCATCAACATGGCCTCCGTGCTGGGCTTCTCCGGCGGACGCAACGTCGTGGCGTACACGACGGCGAAGGGCGGGCTGATCCAGCTCACCCGGTCACTGGCCGCCGAGTGGTCCCGGCACGGGGTCACGGTCAACGCCATCGCCGCCGGCTACATCGCGACGGACCTGACCGCCGAGCTGCGCGCGGACCCCGACCGCGCACAGGACCTGTTGAGCCGCATTCCGGCCGGCAGATGGGGCACCGGCGAGGACCTCGTCGGTGCCACCGTCTTCCTGAGTTCGGACGCGTCGTCCTACGTCACCGGGTCCGTGCTCGCCGTCGACGGCGGGTGGATGGCCGCCTGACGGACACGTCGGTCGGTGGCTTCAGCAGAAGGAGAAGTGCAGTTCATGACACGTATCGCGAACCGGATGGCGGGCCTGCAGCAGTCCACCATCCGATCCATGACCGCCCGTTGCGAGGCCGTCGGTGGCATCAACCTCGGTCAGGGCCTGTGTCAGGTGGCCCCGCCCAGTGCGCTGCTCGAACACGGGACGGCTCGGTTCGAGGAGCTGAACCACTCCTACAGCTACGCACGCGGCGACGCGGGCCTGCTGGAGACGATCTCCGCGAAGCTCGCGAAGGACAACGGCATCACGGCCGACCCGGCCAACCAGATCGTGGCGACGGTCGGCGCGACCGGCGCGTTCACCGCGACCCTGGCCGCCCTGTTCAACCCGGGCGACGGCATCCTGGTGCTGGAGCCGTGCTACGGCTACCACCTCTCGGCGATCCGGCTGTTCGAGCTGACGCCGCAGCCGGTGCGGCTGGCCGCGCCCGACTTCCGGCTGGAGCGGGACACGCTGCGCGCGGCGGTGACCGACCGAACCAGGGCCATCGTCGTCTGCACGCCGGCCAATCCCAGCGGTCGGCGGTTCGACCGCGAGGAACTCGGCCACATCGCCGAAATCGCCGGGGAACACGACCTGCTGGTCATCACCGACGAGATCTACGAGTACATCTACTACGGCGACGAGCCGCACCTTTCGCCGGGTTCACTGCCGGATCTCGCCGAGCGCACGGTGACGATTTCGGGGCTGTCCAAGTCGTACAGCATTCCGGGCTGGCGGCTCGGCTATGTCACCGCTCCGGCGGAGATCCTCGCTCCCATTCAGGTGGCCGCCGACACGTTGTCGGTCTGCGCTCCGACACCGCTGCAGCAACTTGCCCGATACGCGCTCTCGCTGCCCGACTCCTACTACGAGCAGTTGCGATCCATGTACGACGGCAAGCGGCGCCGGCTGGCCGACGCGTTCACCGCGGCGGGCATGCGGCCCAATGAGCCCGAAGGCGCGTACTACCTGTTCGTCGATTGTTCCGCCCTCGGCGTGTCCAGCGGCTGGGAGGCCGCCGACCATCTGCTCGAACACGCCGGGGTCGCCACCATCCCCGGCGAGGCGTTCTGCCTGAACGATCTCGGGACGCCGATCGTTCGGGCCTGCTTCTCGGTCCCGGACGACGTGCTGGAGAAGACCGCGCTGATGCTCGAGAAGGGCAGGTCGTAAATACGGAGAAGAACGGACCCGGCTGCGCTTTCCGGCAGGGACGTACTCACCGCGCCGAACGGGGGTGGCCGGGAACGTGCTTGCTACGCTGTCGGTCGCCCCTGGTGTGTTCGTGCACCGATCCGGATGGTGTGCGGCCCGGCGGGAGTCCGGAAGTGACACAAAGCAAGTGGAGAGGGCGCACGCCATGCGAGTGAGTTTGTCGGACCTGCGCGAAGCCGACGACGAGGGTCGGCCGGGTGCGGTCGACGTGCACACCCCCGAGATCGTCGGACCACTGGTGGTGGGCCGGGTGCTCGAGATCGAGGAGCTGACCGGATTCAAGAAGCCCATTCGGTATTCCCGGGTGGACGTCGGCGCGGCCGAGCCGGCGTCGATCATTTGCGGCGCGCGGAACTTCGCGGTGGACGACCTCGTGGTGGTGGCCCTGCCGGGAACCCGTTTTCCCGACGGCTTCACGATCGAGGCGCGCACCACGTACGGCAGGGTGTCCGAGGGCATGATGTGTTCCCCCCGAGAACTGGGCCTGCGGGACGACCATTCCACTATTGTGGTGCTACCCGCCGACATCCGGGCGGTGCCGGGCACCCCGGTGGGAGGGTGATTCGCGGGGTACGGGTCTGTGGGGTCCGCGGGACGTAAGGGTTCCGCGCTGAGGGGAGTAGTCAGAGTGCACAGCGATGAGGGTGGCGAGAGCACGGTCGTCGAGCCCGCGCCGGAAGCGCCGGCCGGCGGGCGAAGACGATTCGGCGAGTTATGGCGCAACGCCGACTTCCTGAAGTTCTGGGCGGGTGAGACGCTGTCGCTGGCCGGCGCCCAGATCAGTCTGCTCGGTCTGCCGCTGACGGCGGTGCTCGTGCTGAACGCGGGCGCGGAGGAACTCGGCCTGCTCAGGCTGCTGCAGCTGTTGCCGTATCTGTTCCTGGCGCTGTTGTTCGGGATCGTCGCCGACCGCAATCCCCGCCGCCCGCTGATGATCGCGTCGAACCTGTTGCGGGCCACCGCTCTCGGCCTCGTCCCGGTGCTCACGGTGGTGCACCAGCTGAACATCGGCCTGCTGGACGTCATCGCGCTGCTCGTCGGCATCGGCGCGGTCATGTTCGACGTCTGCTGGCTGTCCTACATCCCCACCGTCGTCACCGACCGCCGGCTGCTGGTCGAGGCGAACAGCAAGCTCGGCACGTCGTCATCGGCGGCCGAGATCGCCGGCCCCGGTCTCGCCGGCGCGCTGATCCAGGCGCTCAGCGCGCCGTACGCGCTTGCCGTCAACGCCGGCTCCTACCTGCTCTCGGTGATCTCGCTGCTGGCCATTCGCACCCCGGAGCAACGGCCGGAACCCACCAAGGAGAAGGGAAACCTGCTCCGGGACGCCCGCGAGGGCCTGGTCTGGGTGTTCGGCAACAGCTACCTGCGGGTGCTGGCGCTGCTGGGCGGCTCGTACAACTTCTTCCTCACCTTCATCGAGACGGTGTTCCTCGTCTACGCGGTGCGCACCCTGAACATGTCGGTCGAAGTCATCGGCATCGTGCTCTCCGCGGGCGGCATCGGCGGCCTGCTGGGGGCCATGCTGGCCAACACCGCGCTCACCCGGTTCGGCCTCGGCCGGGTCTACTCGGTCAGTGTGCTCGTCGCGTTCGCCGCTCCGGTGCTGATCCCGCTGGCCGGCGGCCCGCAGTTGCTCGTGGCCGGGGTGCTCGTCGCCGCGTTTTTCCTCACCAGCCTTGGCATCGGCACGGCAAACGTCATCGTGATCACGCTGCGCCAGGCCGTCACGCCGCGCCGGCTGATGGGCCGGATGAACGCCGCCATGCGGATGCTGATGTTCGGCATCGCCGCACTCGGTTCGCCGGCGGGCGGCTTCCTGTCCGTCTGGCTCGGCCTGCACGGCGCGCTGTGGGTCGCCGGCGTGGCCTCGATCCTCGCGCTGGTGCCGCTGTTTCGTTCCGAGATCCCGAAGCTCACCGAACTGCCCAAGCCGGTCGAGGACTGAGCTCGGCGTGTGCTGCCACGGTGTGGGCGGCCGGCCGAAGCCGGCCGCCCACGCCGTTGTGCGTCAGCCCTCGAAGGTGCCGGTCTGCGCCGGCACCCACTTGCCGCTGGTCACCTGGTAGACGGTCAGCACCTTGTTCGTGCTGTCGCCGTACTGGTCGAAGGCGATGTTCCCGGTCGCGCCGGCGGCCTGGTACGAACCGACGTTCCGCAGCAGCGCGTCCTGCTGGTCCGCGCCCCACCTGCCGTTGTCGCCCAACGTCTTGGCCACGCTGGTGATGATCGCGTTCGCGGCGTCGTAGGCGAACGCGCCGTCCGGGCCGTACTCACTGGGGAACTTGCTCGCGGTGTAGGCCTTCACGAAGTCCTGGGCGCTCTGCAGCTTCTCGGTGGGCGCGCCGACCGAGGTCGCCAGGTCGCCCTCCTTGCCGCCGAGATCGATGAACTTCTGGTCGTAGAGGCCGTCGCCGCCCATCACCGGGATGGTGATGCCCAGACCGGCCGCCTGCTTGCTGAGCGGACCGGCGACGGCGTACTCGCCGCCGTAGTAGATGGCGTCCGGCTTGGTCGCCTGGACCTTCGAGAGCAGACCGGAGAAGTCGACGTCCTTCTCGCCGACCTGCTCCTGGTCGACGATCTTCGCGCCGTCCTTGGTTGCCTGCGCCGTGAAGGCGTCGGCCAGGCCCCTGCCGTAGGTCTTGCCGTCGTGGATGACGGCGATGTTCTTCTTGCTGGCCTTCTTGACCAGGTAGTCGGCCGCGTACGGCCCCTGCAGGTCGTCGGTGGTGCAGACGCGGAAGTAGTTGTCGAACTGCCGCTTCGGGTTGCCCGGATCCGTTCCCTTGGTCAACGACGGAGTGGTGTTGGCCGGCGAGACCATCACGACCTTCTTCTGCTGCAGCACCGGCTGCACGGTCTGCGCGACCGAGGAGTTGAGCGTGCCGACCACGCCGACAACCGTCGGGTCGGTGCTGAGCTTGGTCGCGGCCTGCGCTCCGATCTGCGGTGTTGCCTGGTCGTCCTCGGCGTCGAGGGCCACCTTGTAGCCCTTCACGGCGCACTTGGTGTTCGCCTGATCCACGGCGAGTTGGGCGGAGTACCTGACGCCCAGGCCGATCGCGGACAGGTTGCCGCTGAGCGGGGCGATGACGCCCACGGTCACGGTGCCCTTGCTGGTGTCGCAGCCGCCGCCGTCTGCACCGCTCTCGGTCTTGTTGGCGCCGCAGGCGGCCAGCGCCAATGCGCCGGTGGCCACCACCACCGCGGCCTTCACCGTCCGGTTGAGCACGTGACGTCCCTTCTCCGAGCTGCCCGGTCGCGTGCTGTCCGCAGACCGTCCGGCCCCGCCTGATCTGGGGGCTGGGAAGGAAGTTAGGCGATGAACGGCCCCGCGGTGGGGCGATCACGCAAGCCGTCACGAGCGGCCCGGCCACCCGATGCCCGGGCATCGGCCGAATGGACGTCGATCTTGTCCGGCGCGTCCGCTCACCGGGTGAAGGGATCAGGCGGGGTCGTAGGCGAGGTTGGGGCGCAGCCAGCGTTCGATCTCGGCTACCGGCATGTTGCGGCGGCGGGCGTAGTCCTCGATCTGGTCGCGGCCCAGCCGGCCGACGGTGAAGTACTTCGACTCGGGGTGGGCGAAGATCAGACCGCTGACGCTGGCCGCCGGGGTCATCGCGTAGGACTCGGTCAGCGCCATGCCGAAGGACTCGGCCTGCAGCATCACGAACAGGTCGGCCTTCTCGCTGTGGTCGGGGCTGGCCGGGTAGCCCAGCGCGGGCCGGATGCCACGGAAGCGCTCCGCGTGCAGGTCGGCCAGCTCGGGCTGGGCGTCGGGCTCGAACCACTCCCGCCGGGCCTGCAGGTGGATGTACTCGGCGAACGCCTCGGCGAGCCGGTCGGCCAGCGCTTTGACCATGATCGCCCGGTAGTCGTCGTTGACCGCCTCGTACTTGGCGGCCAGCTTCTCGGCGCCGAGGATCGTGACGGCGAAGCCGCCGAGGTGGTCGCCGGCCGGCGCGATGTAGTCGGCCAGGCAGCGGTTGGGCCGCCCGTCGGGCTTCTGGGTCTGCTGACGCAGCATGGGAAAGCCGGGCGCGCCCTCGATGATGATGTCGTCGCCCTCGGAGTGCGCGGGCCAGAAGCCGTACACGCCCTCGGCCCGCAGCGACCCCTCGGCGATGATCTGGTCCAGCAACGTGTTCGCGTCGTCGAACAGCTCCCGGGCCTCCGGCCGTTCCAGGATCGCCGGGTACTTGCCCTTGAGCTCCCAGGCCAGGAACAGGAACGTCCAGTCGACCATCTCCCGCAGCGTGGTCAGGTCGGGGCTGACGCGGCGGGTGCCGGTGAACGTCGGCACCGGCAGGTCGTCGAACGACACGACCTCCCGGTTGGCCCGGGCCTGCGCCACCGTGAGCAGCGGCTTCTGCTGCCGGTTGGCGTGCTGCACCCGCAGCCGCTCCTGCTCGACGGAGTTGTTCTCGGCCAACACCTCGGCCCGCTCCGGGTCGAGCAGGTCCGAGACGACGCCGACGACCCGGGACGCGTCGAGCACGTGCACGGTGGTCGACTCGTAGGCGGGGGCGATGCGCACGGCGGTGTGCTGCCGGGACGTCGTCGCCCCGCCGATCAGCAGCGGCAGCTTCAACCCGCGGCGCTGCATCTCCGCGGCCACCGACACCATCTCGTCCAGCGACGGTGTGATCAGCCCGGACAGGCCGATCGCGTCGGCGCCCTCAGCGATCGCGGTGTCCAGGATCTTCGCCGCGGGCACCATCACGCCGAGGTCGATCACCTCGTAGCTGTTGCAGCCCAGCACCACACCGACGATGTTCTTGCCGATGTCGTGCACGTCGCCCTTGACGGTGGCCAGCACGACCTTGCCGTTGCCGCGCTGCGTCTCGACGACGCCGGCGAGTCGGCGCTGTTCCTTCTCGGCTTCCATGTAGGGCTCCAGGTAGGCCACCGCGCGTTTCATCACCCGCGCGCTCTTGACCACCTGGGGCAGGAACATCTTGCCGGCGCCGAACAGGTCGCCGACGATCTTCATGCCGTCCATCAGCGGACCCTCGATGACCTCGAGTGGCCGCGTGGCTTGCTGGCGGGCCTGTTCGGTGTCGGCCTCGATGAAGTCCACGATGCCGTGCACCAGGGCGTGCGAGAGCCGTTCGCGCACCGGGGCGTCTCGCCAGGACAGGTCGACGACCCGCTGGGTGCCTTTGCCGCGCACGGTCTCGGCGTACTCGACCAGCCGGTCGGTGGCGTCCTCGCGCCGGTCGAACAGCACGTCCTCGACCAGCTCCAGCAGCTCGGCCGGAATGTCCTGATACACCGCCAACTGGCCGGCGTTGACGATGCCCATGTCCAGCCCGGCCGCGACGGCGTAGTACAGGAACGCCGAGTGCATGGCTTCGCGGACGACGTCGTTGCCGCGGAAGGAGAACGACAGGTTGGAGATGCCGCCGGAGGTGCGTGCGCCGGGGCAGCGCTGCTTGATCAGCGGCAACGCGTCCAGGAACGCCTTGGCGTAGCCGTTGTGCTCGCTGATGCCGGTGGCCACGGCCAGCACGTTCGGGTCGAAGATGATGTCCTCGGCCGGGAAACCCACCCGCTGGGTGAGCAGGTCGTAGGCGCGGCCGCAGATGGCGACCTTGCGTTCGGTGGTGTCGGCCTGGCCCTGCTCGTCGAAGGCCATCACCACCACACCGGCGCCGTAGTCGCGGATCTTGCGGGCCTGGGCCAGGAACGGCTCCTCACCCTCCTTGAGGCTGATGGAGTTGACGACGCCCTTGCCCTGCACACAGCGCAGTCCGGCTTCCAGCACGCTCCACCGGGAGCTGTCGATCATGATCGGGATGCGGGCCACCTCGGGCTCGGTGGCGATCAGGTTGAGGAAGGTGGTCATGGCCTGCTCGCTGTCGAGCAGGTCGGCGTCCATGTTGACGTCGAGCAGGTTCGCGCCGCCGCGCACCTGTTCCAGGGCCACGTCGACGGCGGCCTGGTGGTTGTCGGACTCGATGAGTCGGCGGAACTTGGCCGAGCCGGTGACGTTGGTGCGCTCGCCGATCATCACGAACCCGGTGTCCGGGCCGATCGCGAACGGCTCCAGACCGCTGAACCGGGTCGCGGCACCGATGGCCGGCAGCGGGCGCGGCGGCAGTCCTTTGACGGTCTCGGCGATCCGGGCGATGTGGGCGGGGGTGGTGCCGCAGCAGCCGCCGGCGATGTTGAGCAGGCCGGACTCGGCGAACTCGGCGAGCAGCGCGCCGGTCTCGTCCGGGGTCTGGTCGTAGCCGCCGAAGGCGTTGGGCAGGCCGGCGTTGGGGTGGCAGGCGGTGTAGGTGTTGGCCAGCCGTGACAGCTCGACCAGGTGGGGTCGGATCTCGGCGGCGCCCAGTGAGCAGTTCACGCCGACGACCAGCGGGTTGGCGTGTTCGATCGAGCGCCAGAACGCCTCGACGGTCTGGCCGGACAGGGTGCGGCCGGACAGGTCGACGATGGTCACCGAGATCCACAGCGGCAGGTGCGGGGCGACGTCCTGGGCGGCGGCGATGGCGGCTTTGGCGTTGAGGGTGTCGAAGATGGTCTCGATCAGCAGCAGGTCGACGCCGCCCTCGGCCAGCGCGGAGATCTGTTCGGCGTAGGTGTCGCGGACCTGGTCGAAGGAGACCGCGCGGTAGGAGGGGTCCTCGACGCGGGGTGACAGTGAGAGGGTGACGTTGAGGGGGCCGACGGAGCCGGCGACGAAGCGGTCGCCGTACTCGTCGGCGGCCTGCCGGGCCAGTCGGGCGGCTTGCAGGTTCATCTCGCGCACGAGTGGTTGCAGGTCGTAGTCGGCCTGGCTGACGCCGGTGGCGGTGAAGGTGTTGGTGGAGGCGATGTCGGCGCCGGCGTCGAGGTATTTGCGGTGCACGTCGAGCACGACGTCGGGGCGGGTGATGCTGAGCAGGTCGGGGTCGCCGACGACGTCTCTGGAGTGGTTGTCGAACCGGCCGGCGGTGTAGTCCTCGGGTGTGAGTCCCACGTTCTGGAACATGGTGCCCCAGGCGCCGTCCAGCACGGCGATCCGCTGCTCGAGCAGTTCCTTCAGCGCTTCTGCGCCCACACCGACCTCCC
>DASWRQ010000190.1:0-37397 GCA_036403095.1 Kutzneria sp.
CCGGCGCCGTGCTCACTTTGTACGCCGTGGCCGTATCGGCCGTGGTCCTGCTCTTCGGCCGCCGCCACCCTTTCCAGGCCGCCATGCTGGTAGCACTCATCGACGTGCTGCTGCTGATCATCACCAGATAGCGCGAGTCCCGCTCTCGGGCAGCCAGGTGTTGAGTTCATGACTGCCCGAGAGCGGGACTCGCGGCGGTGCTAGAGGCTGGAGATCAGGCGTTCCACGCGTTCGTCGACCGCACGGAACGGGTCCTTGCACAGGACGGTCCGCTGGGCCTGGTCGTTCAGCTTCAGGTGCACCCAGTCGACGGTGAAGTCGCGGCCGGCGGCCTGGGCGGCGGCGATGAAGTCGCCGCGCAGCTTGGCCCGGGTGGTCTGCGGCGGGGTGTCCTTGGCCGCCTCGATCTCGCCGTCGTCGGTGACCCGGTGCACGAGATCCTTGCGCTGGAGCAGGTCGAAGATGCCGCGGCCGCGCCGGATGTCGTGGTAGGCCAGGTCCAGCTGGGCGATCCGGGGGCTGGACAGCTCCAGGCCGTGCTTGGCCTGGTAGCGCTCGATCAGCCGGTGCTTGACCGCCCAGTCGATCTCCCGGTCGATCTTGGACAGGTCCTGCGCCTCGACCGCGTCCAGCACCTTGCCCCACAGGTCCACCACCCGCTGCGAGGTCGGGTCGTTGGTCCGGGACGCCACGTGCTCGACGGCCTTGGCGTGATACTCGCGCTGGATGTCCAGCGCGGACGCCTCGCGGCCGCCGGCCAGCCGGACCAGCCGCCGGCCGGTCAGGTCGTGGCTGATCTCGCGGATGGCCCGGATCGGGTTGTCCAGGCTGAAGTCACGGAACTGCACGCCCTGCTCGATCATCTCCAGCACCAGGTTGGCGCTGCCCACCTTGAGCAGCGTCGTCACCTCGGACATGTTCGAGTCGCCCACGATCACGTGCAGCCGCCGGTAGCGCTCGGCGTCGGCGTGCGGCTCGTCCCTGGTGTTGATGATCGGACGGGAGCGGGTGGTCGCGCTGGACACGCCCTCCCAGATGTGCTCGGCCCGCTGCGACAGGCAGTACACCGCGCCGCGCGGGGTCTGCAGCACCTTGCCGGCGCCGCAGATCAGCTGCCTGGTCACCAGGAACGGCAGCAGCACGTCGGCGACCCGGGAGAACTCGCCGGCCCGCGCGACGCAGTAGTTCTCGTGGCAGCCGTAGGAGTTGCCGGCCGAGTCGGTGTTGTTCTTGAACAGGAAGATGTCGCCGCCGATGCCCTCGTCGGCCAGCCGCCGCTCGGCGTCGACGAGCAGGTCCTCCAGGATCCGCTCGCCGGCCTTGTCGTGCGTGACCAGCTGGGTGAGGTCGTCGCACTCGGCGGTCGCGTACTCCGGGTGGGAGCCGACGTCCAGGTACAGGCGCGAGCCGTTGCGCAGGAAGACGTTCGACGAGCGCCCCCACGACACGACGCGCCGGAACAGGTACCGCGCCACCTCGTCGGGTGACAACCGACGCTGCCCGTGGAACGTGCAGGTCACCCCGAACTCGGTCTCGATTCCGAAGATCCGCCGCTGCATCCCTTCACATTAGGCGGTCCGACGCGTGCTGACCGTGCGCCGTTCGGGGATCGGCGCGAATTTTCGGCTACCTTCGCATAACGTGCGATCCGTGAACCGCCTCGATGAGGCCCTGATGCGCAGGTCGGCGGCACTTCGGCCGTCCCGCGCCGACTTGTACGTCAAGAAACTGTCGACTTCGGCGAATCACAGCCTGATCTGGTTCACGGCCGCGGCCGTGCTGGCCACGATCCCCGGCCAGGGCCGGCGGGCGGCGCTGCGCGGCGTGGTGGCCATCGCCGGCGCCAGCTTCACCGCCAACGCCCTGGGCAAACAGGTCTTCCCCCGCCGCCGTCCCGCCGCCGATCTGGTGCCGGTGGCGCGGCGGCTGACCCGACGGCCCACATCCTCATCCTTCCCGTCCGGTCACGCCGCGTCGGCCGCCGCCTTCACCACCGCTGTGGCCATGGAGTCGCCGATCGCCGCCGCCTTCGTCGCGCCGGTCGCCGCGGCCGTGGCCTACTCGCGCGTGCACACCGGCGTGCACTGGCCGTCCGACGTGATCTGCGGCGCCGCCATCGGAGTCGGTGTGGGGCTGCTCACCCGGCGCTGGTGGCCGCTGGGCGTCGGCCATCCGGCCGAGTCGGACGTGCCCGTGCACACCGCCGTGCTCCAGGACGGCGAGGGGCTGACCATCGTCGCCAACCCCAACTCCGGGCCCGACGACACCGACCCCGCCGTGCAGATCAAGGCCGCGTGGCCCAAGGCCACCGTGATCCGCGTCGACGACCTGACCAAGCAGGACCTGTCCGAGGTCCGGGCCCTCGGCGCGGCCGGCGGTGACGGCACCGTCGCCGCCGTCGCCTCGGTCGCCGCCGACACCGGCCTGCCGCTGGCCGTCGTGCCGGCCGGCACGCTCAACCACTTCGCCCGTGACATCGGCGTCGACAGCCTGGAGCAGACCCGCACCGCCACCGAAACCGGCGCCGGGATCGCCATCGGCCTCGGCTCCGTGTCCGTCGACGGCAAAGAGCCGGTGATCTTCCTGAACACCGCCAGCCTCGGCGGCTATCCCGACCTCGTCCGGCTGCGCGACAAGCACGCCAAGCAGCTCGGCAAGTGGCCCGCCGGCGCCTATGCCCTCGTCCGCATCCTGCACGAGGCCGAGCCGCTCACCGTGACCATCAACGGCCGCCGCCAGACCGTGTGGATGGTCTTTGTCGGCAACAACCCCTACCTGCCCCGCGGCTTCGCCCCCGCCACCCGCCACCGCCTCGACTCCGGGCTGCTGGACGTGCGCTTCATCCGCGCCGACATCCCCTTCTCCCGCACCCGCTTCGTGCTCTCCGCCCTGGCCGGCGCCCTGCACCGCAGCCACACCTACCGCCAGCTCGACATCCCCGAGTTCGAGATCCGCGTGCACGGCCGGGCGGTGGCCATGGCCACCGACGGCGAGGTCCACCCCGAGGGCACGGTTTTCGCCTTCAAGGCCCGTCACACTGCGCTGACCGTGTACCGCTGACAAAGGTTCGATAACGCAGCGGCCAACTGGCCGCTGCCGCACGGTTGGATGGCCGACATGCAGGGCAGCAGACCCGCGCCGGACCTGCCGGCGGAGCGCCGGTTGGCGCTGGTGGTGGCGACGGCGGGCTACCGCGACGCCTCGCTGCGGCAGCTGCGGGCGCCGGCGCGGGACGCGGCGGACCTGGGTGAGCTGCTGGCCGACCCGGCGGTGGGCGGGTTCGCGGTGACGACGGTGCTCGACCGGTCGGCGCAGGAGATCAGGCTGGCGGTGGAGGAGTTCCTCAGCGACCGCAAGCCCGAGGACCTGGTGGTCGTGTACCTGTCCTGTCACGGCCTGGTCGACGCCCGCCGGCGGCTGTACTTCGCGGCGACGGACACGCAGAAGAACCGGCTGGCGTCCACGGGCGTCGAGGCGGAGTGGCTGCTGGACCAGCTGGAGGACTGCCGGGCCCGGCGGCAGGTGGTGATACTGGACTGCTGCTTCAGCGGCGCGTTCGGCGACCGGGCCAAGGGCGACGACGACCTGGGGCTGGACCGCCGGTTCCACGGCCAGGGGCGCGGCCGGGTGGTGCTGACGGCTTCCCGCGGCAGCGAGTACTCGTTCGAGGGCGAGCCGCTGGCCGACGCGGTGCAGCCCGGCTCGGTGTTCACCAACGCGCTGGTCGCCGGCATCCGCAGCGGAGACGCGGATCGCGACCACGATGGCTACATCTCCGTGGACGACGCCTACGACTACGCCTTCGACCGGCTGCGGGAGGCCGGCGTCGCGCAGACCCCGCAGCGGTCGATCTACCAGGCGGAGGGCAAGATCCTGCTGGCCCGCTCCCCCGCCGGCGTGCCCGTCGACACCACGCCCCTGCCCGAGCATCTCCGCAGCGCCCTGGACAGCCCGCTGCCGTCCGTGCGGCAGGCCGGCGTCACCGCGCTGGGCGAGCTCCTGCACGACGCCACACTGGCCGCTCAGGCTCGGGAAACCCTGGCCGCCATTGCCGCGAACGACGTGCCCGACGTCGCCATCGCCGCCAAAGCGCTGCTCGTGCCACCCAAGCCGCCGACCCCGCCGCCGGCACCCGCACCGGTTAGGTCGGGTCGCCGCTGGAACGTCCCGCTACTGGCCGGCATCGCGATGGCGGTGGTCATCGCTCTGACGGTCACGCTGGTATTGGCGCTACGCCCCAACAACAACACCCCGTCGACGCCAACACCGCCCGAGATGTACGCGATCGCCTACAGCCCGGACGGCAAGCTGCTGGCCGCCGCCGGCTACGAGTCGGACACCGTCTCGATTCGGCTGTGGAACACCGGCGGCTGGCAGCTCACCAAGATCCCGATCGGCCAGTACAAGTCGGTCACGGACCTGGCCTTCAGCCCGGACGGCGCCAAGCTGGCCGCCGCCAGCAGCGACGGCGTGCGGCTGTTCGACACGACCAGCCGTCAACTGATCGGCGGCCCGTTCGGCGACACCGTGGACAACAAGCAGCACGGCGTCTCCTCGGTGGCGTTCAGCCCGGACAAGCGCACGCTGGCCGTCGGCGACCAGAGCGGGAACATCCGGATCTGGGACGTGGCGCAGCGCACGGTGCTCGGGCCGACGATGAGCGGCCACACCGGCGCGGTCAGCTCGCTGGCCTTCAGCCCGGACGGCAAAGTGTTGGCCAGCGCCGGCTCGGTCCTGTGGCAGGAAGGCACCCACAGCTACAGCAACGACGGCACCGTGCGGCTCTGGAACACCGAGAGCCACGAGCAGATCGGCGATCCCCTGATCAACGGGCGGTCCAGTGGCCCGGCGCTGGCCGTCGCCTTCGCCCCCGGCGGTGAGAAACTGGCGGCCGGCTACGGCGGCCGCGACGGACTGATCTGGAACATCGGCAACCACGGGATCGCCGGCACGATCAGCAACGACACAGGATCCCCCGTCGACATCACCTACAGCCACGCCGGCTACCTGGCCGCGGCCGACGACAAGAACGTCCGCATCTGGGACGCGACCACGTACAAGCTTTTGCGTGACCTCAAGGGCCATTCGAACGCCGTGTCCGCGGTGGCCTTCTCGCCCGACGACAGCTACCTGGCCAGCGCATCCCAGGACGGCACGGTCCGCATCTGGGACCCCGGCACCGGCAAGGAGCTCAAGCAGCTGACGGTCTAGGCCTTACGGGTGAATCCCGACATACCGACCTAACGTCACGCGACGGCCTGCGATCGTCTCTCCGGGGGACTCCGCGTACGGCAGGAGCTTGGGGATGGCCGAACCAGCCGAGCACACCAGTGTCCACGTCGGCGGCAACCTGACCGGGCAGGTCAACGTCGGCGACGGGAACACGCTGAGCTGGCAGCACGTCCAGGCCGGCGGGGTGACCGCGGCGGAACTGGCCGAGCTGCGGGCCGCCGTGGACGCGCTGCGGACCGCGCTGGCCGGCGAGCCCGAGGCGGTGTCGAAGCTCGACGAACTCGAGACCGCGCTGACCGGCGATTCGGTCGACGTGCCGGCCGTGGCCCAGGCGCACGGCTGGTTCCGGCGCACCCTGCCCGGGCTCATCGGGGCGGTGAACCGGATCGTGTTCGGGCCGATCGTGGCCAAGCTGGTGGCCGCGGGCGGCGACGGGCTGGCCGCCGAGTTCAGCCGCCGCCTCGGCGGGTGAGGCGCGGATGACCAGCATCCATGTCGGCGGGGACGTGGTCGGGCAACTCGTCGTGGGTGATCACAACATCACGGTGTGGGCCGAGCAGTCCGTGGTGACCGTGGTGGCCCCGGGTCAGCGGCCGCAACCGGTGCGCCGCCCGGTGATCAGCCTGCTGCCGCGGCGACCGGCCCGCCCGCTCGGCCGGGACCGCGAACTGGCGGCCGTGCGCGAGGCCCTGGCCGGCGAACGGCTCGTCCAGGTCTACGGACCGCCGGGCGCCGGCAAGAGCACGCTGCTCCGCCACGCCGCCGGTGAGCTGAACCTGCCGGCCACGGTGTTCCTGCCGGCGGCCGGTAGAACGCCCGGCGACGTGCTCCAGGACGTGTTCGAGGCCTGCTACGAGACCGCCGGATACCGGCCGTCGCCGGTGGAGTTGCGCCGGTTGCTGACCGGCGTGGACATCTGTCTGCTGCTCGACGACCTCGACCTGTCCGACACCGAACGCGACGACTTCCTGGATGCCGTGCCCGATGCGGCGGTGGTGTTCACCGGCCAACAGCGTTCGCTGCGGGCCGACGGCCGGTCCCTGGCGTTGGGCGGCCTGGCCTGGGCGCCGACGCTGGAGCTGCTCACCGCCGCGTTGAACCGCCAGCTGGACGAGTCCGAACAGCTCGCCGCCGCCCAGTTGTGGCAGGTCGCGGAGGGGTCGCCGTTGTTGCTGCTGCGGGCGGCCGCCGCCGTGCGCCCCGGCTCGGACGGTCGCCCGACCCTGCCGCGAGCCGCCGAGCTGAGCGAGTTGCTCGCCCGGAGCTTCGGCTACCTCAGCGCACCGGCCCGGGCGATGGTCTCGGTGCTGGCGATCGCCGATGCCCCGGTGTTGCCCGACGTACTGACCTGGCTGGCCAACACCCCCGCGAACGCGATCGACGAGCTGGCCTCGCGCGGACTGGTGATCAACACGGACGTGGTCGCGCTGGCCCCGGGCGTGGCCGCCGCCCTGCCCGCGGACCTGGTGCCCGGCCTGCCCGTGGTCAGCTGGGTGGCCGACCGGCTCGGCTCGGCGCTGCCCCGGTTCACCCCCGTGCAGCTGGCCGAGCACGCCGGGCTGCTGGCCGGCGTGGTCGACGCGTTGGCCCGGCACGGCCGCCCGGACCTCGGGGCCCGGCTGGCGAAGTCCGCCGCGCCGATCGCCGCGTGTTCCGGCCGCCTGGGCGCGTGGCAGCGGATCCTCGACCGGGGCAGGACCGCCGCCGAACTCGCCGGGGACCGGTCGGCCCTGGCCTACTTCACCCACGAGGTCGGCATCCTCGCCCTGGTCAGCGGCCAGGTGGTGGCCGCAGCCGCGGCGATCACCACGGCGATCGCCCTGTGGCAGCAGCTCGGCCAGGGCACGCAGGCCACGCTGGCCCAGCACACCCACTCCTTGCTCGCCGGGCATGCCGCCCCGGCCGCCCAGCCCGCGGTGACGGCCCAGGCCGCCTCGCCCTCTCCACCGAGCCAGCCGACTCCGAGCCACCCGGCCCCAAGCCACCCTGCCTCCGGTCACCCCTCCGTCGGCCATCCCGCTCATCCCGGCGCGACGACGGTCAAGACCGGCAAGGCGGCCAGCACGGCGAAGGGTATGGGCGTCGGAGCCAAGGTCGCCATCGCCGCTGTGGCCACGGCCGTCGTCGCGGGCGGCGCCTACGCCATCGTCAACGCCGTCACCCCGGCCAGCCGCCCCGCCGCGGTCTCCACGTCATCGAGGCCGCCGGCATCGACGACCGGTCAGACCAGTGGCGGATCGAGCAGCGCTCCCACCCAGAAGATGGGCGTCGTGCCGGAGACGTGTTCCACCGACCCCTTCTTCGGCGAGCTGGTCGACCAGGACCCGCCTTTCATGATCAAGACGCTGCCGCCCGGATCGCACGACTGCTTCTACGAGAAGGACCACTGGTCCCTCCAGTTCGGCATGATTCCCGGCATTGAGGATGCGACGGCGGCCTGCCAGGGCAAACCGCCCATCCAGATCGCCGGCACAGACCTCGCCTGTCTCTCACAGGACCCGGGAGGCACCGGGGATCTGGCGCTCGGTGTGGGAAACCGGTCGCTGCAATTCCAGTTCTCGGGTTCGAGCGACGACGCCGTCGCGGCCGCCAAACGATTCATCGGGCTGGCCTGACCGCCCGCTGAAAAGCCACATGCGCTTCCCGGACGGCATCCGGGAAGCGCATGTGGTTGAAAAGAAAGCTACTCGGCCGGCTTCTCCGGCTCCTCGGCAGCGGGCTCTTCCTCGGCGGCCGGCTTGGTCGAGGCCAGCAGCTGCTCCAGGACAGTGCCCTGGATGCGGCGGAAGGTCCGGCGCGGGCGATTGCGGTCCAGCACGGCGACCTCCAGCGAGCGCTCGCCGTTGGCGGCCGGGGCGCCGGCGTCGAAGGCGTTGACGGCAAAGCGGAGCGCGTCGGCCAGCGAGGCGTCGTCCTGGTAGGACTCCTTGAGGGCGTTGGAGATGGCCTCGTTCTGGCCGCCCATGACGCTGTACTTGGGCTCGTCGAAGATGGAGCCGTCGTAGGTCAGCCGGTAGAGCTGGTCGGCGCCGTAGGCCGCGCCGACCTCGGCCAGGCAGACCTCGACCTCGAACGGCTTGATCTGCTCGGTGAAGATCGAGCCGAGCAGGCCGGCGAAGGCGTTGGCCAGCGACCGGGCGTTCACGTCCCGCCGGTCGTACTGGTAGCCGCGCAGGTCGGCGTGCCGGACGCCGGCCACCCGCAGGCTCTCGAACTCGCTGTACCGGCCGACGGCGGCGAAGCCGATGCGGTCGTAGATCTCCGACACCTTGCGCAGCGTCGACGAGGTGTTCTCGGCGACGAACAGCACGCCGTCGGTGTAGGTGAGCACGACAACGCTGCGGCCCCTGGCGATCCCCTTGCGGGCGAGCTCCGAGCGATCTCGCATCACCTGCTCGGCGGATGCGTACAACGGCAACGTCACGGTGCGGCTCCTGTGGTTCGTAGGCCCGGGATTCGTAGCTGCGTCATCACGGTGGCCGGCCTCAGCCGCGGGTGCGCCCCGCGACGACCGCCTCGGACACCGCGGCGGTGGTCTCGTCGGGCACCCGCGCGGCGCCGTTGACGCCGTCGACGGTGATGACGACCGGGAAGATCCGGCGCACCAGGTCGGGCCCGCTGGTGGCGGAGTCGTCGTCGGCGGCGTCGTAGAGCGCCTCGATGGCGACGCGCACGGCGCCGTCCTGGTCGGCGTCGGGGTCGTACAGCTTCTTCAGCGCGCCCTTGGCGAACACGGAGCCGGAGCCGATCGAGTGGTAGCCGGCGTGCTCGTCGAAGCGCCCGCCGGTGACGTCGTAGGTGACGATCCGGCCGCCCCGGTCGGCGTCGGCCGCGTCCACGTCGTAGCCGACGAACAGGGGCAGCACGACGAGGCCGGCCATCGCCGCCTCCAGGTTGCCCTTGATCATGGCGCCGAGGCGGTTGGCCTTGCCGTCCAGCGTGATGGTCACGCCCTCGAGCTTCTCGTAGTGCTCCAGCTCGAGCTGGTAGAGCCGGACCATCTCCACCGCGAGCCCGGCGGTGCCGGCGATGCCGACGGCCGAGTACTCGTCGGTGACGTACACCTTGTCCATGTCCCGGTGCGCGATCACGTTGCCCTGGGTGGCCCGGCGGTCACCGGCGATCAGGACGCCGCCCTTGTAGGCGACGGCCACGATCGTGGTGCCGTGGGCCAGCTCCAGCGGCCGAGCGCCGGGCGCGATCCGGTTGAACGGCAGCAGCTCGGGCGCCTGTGCGCGCAGGAAGTCCACGAACGAGGACGTGCCCGGCGTGAGGTAGGCCGCCGGCAGCGCCGCGCCCGCTTGCGAGTTGTGCTCCATGTAGTGCTGTCTCTCCTGCCGCCGGTGAAGTCTTTGTCACGGGTAGGCCCCGAGGGGCTTACTCGCCGCCCTTCTGCACGTAGGCGCGCACGAAGTCCTCGGCGTTCTCCTCGAGCACATCGTCGATCTCGTCGAGGATGGCGTCGACGTCCTCGCCGAGCTTCTCCCGGCGCTCCTGACCGGCGGCGGCGCCGTCGCCGCCATCGTCGCCGTCGCCCCCACCCTGACGCTGAACCTGTTCCTGAGCCATGGCCGCCTCCCGGTGACTGGTTGGCCTGCTTCAACACTACCCAGCGGCACTGACATTCGTCCTTCAGCCACTCGGGTCGTGATCAACGCGTGTCTAGCCCCTGGTGAGGGCGTCGACCAGCTCCTCGGCCGTGTTCGCCGCCTCCAGCAGCGCCCCGACGTGCGCCTTCGTGCCCCGCAGGGGCTCGAGCGTGGGGATGCGGACCAGCGACTCGCGGCCGATGTCGAAGATGACGGAGTCCCAGGACGCGGCGGCCACCGCGCTGGGGTAGCGCTCGAGGCATCGGCCCCGGAAGTAGGCCCGGGTGTCCTCCGGCGGCGTGGTCACCGCGGCCAACACCTCCTCCTCGCTGACCAGGCGCTTCATCGAGCCCCTGGTCACCAGGCGGTTGTACAGGCCCTTGTCCAGCCGCACGTCCCCGTACTGGAGGTCGACCAGCTGCAGGCGCGGCGAGCTCCACTGGAGGTTGTCGCGGCTGCGGAAGCCCTCCAGCAGCCGCAGCTTGGCCGGCCAGTCCAGCATGTCGGCGCACTCCATCGGGTCCCGGCGCAGCTTGTCCAGCACCTCGCCCCAGGTCTTGAGCACGTGCGCGGCGACCCGGTCGCCGGTGCCCTCGGACTCCAGGAACGCGGCGGCCCGCTCGTGGTAGGCGGACTGGATGTCCAGACCGGAGAACTTCTTGCCGCCGGTCAGCTCGACGGTGGTCCTCAGCGTCGGGTCGTGGCTGATGCTGTGCACCGCCCGCACCGGGTCGGCCAGCCGCAGGTCGTCGAAGCGGCGGCCGGCCTCGATCATGTCCAGCACGATCGCGGTGGTGCCGACCTTGAGGTACGTGGAGTACTCGGCCAGGTTGGCGTCGCCGATGATGACGTGCAACCGGCGGTACTTGTCCGCGTCGGCGTGCGGCTCGTCGCGGGTGTTGATGATGCCGCGCTTGAGCGTGGTCTCCAGGCCGACCTCGACCTCGATGTAGTCGGCCCGCTGGGACAGCTGGAAGCCGGCGTGGTCGCCGGTGGCGCCGATGCCGACCCGGCCGGAGCCGATGATCACCTGGCGGGAGGCGAAGAACGGGGTGAGGCCGCCGATCACCGAGGTGAACGGGGTGCTGCGGGACATCAGGTAGTTCTCGTGGGTGCCGTAGCTGGCGCCCTTGCCGTCCACGTTGTTCTTGTACAGCTGCAGGCGCGGCTGGCCGGGCACGGAGGCGGCCTTGATGGCGGCCTCCTCCATGATCCGCTCGCCGGCCTTGTCCCAGATCACCGCGTCGCGGGCGTTGGTGACCTCGGGCGCGGAGTACTCGGGGTGCGCGTGGTCGACGTAGAGCCGGGCGCCGTTGGTCAGGATGACGTTGGCCGCGCCCAGGTCCTCCACGTCCGGATCGGACGGGGGCACGCCGGGCGCCCCGAGGTCGAAACCGCGCGCGTCACGCAGCGGCGATTCCACCTCGTAGTCCCACCGGGCGCGCCGCGCCCTGGGGATCTCCGCCGCCGCCGCGTACGCCAACACCACCTGGGTCGAGGTCAACACCGGGTTGGCCGTCGGGTCGCCGGGTACGGTGATGGCGTACTCGACCTCGGTGCCCATGATCCGCCGCATGTCAGCAGCCTATTACCTCACGCCGACAAGCGAGCACGGTGACCGCACTCACGACCCGGCCAGCCCGGCCGCCGGCTGCACCCGGGAGGCCGTCCGAGCAGGCACAACGGCGGCGAGCACGGCGAGGAGCACCACCGCGACTCCCCCGATTGCCAGTTGGCCCCACGGCAGGCTCGGCCAAGTGTGCACGCCCATGCCGGCGATCAGCAGCTCCGCGTACACAGTGCCGAGGATCGTGCCGCCGACCAGGCCGGTCAGCGCGAGCAGCACGGCCTCGGACAGGATGCCGGCCGTGACGCCCAGCCGGGTCACACCCAGGGCCCGCCGCAGCGACACCTCCTTGCGCCGTTCCTGCACGGAGATGCTCAGCGCGGTGCCGATCCCTGTGACCGCCACGGCCACGCTCAGGCTCAGCAGCACCATCAGCGTCACGGCGGCCAGGTCGAGGTTGCGCTGCGTCTCGTCCGAGCTCTGCGACGCCGTCGTCACGGTGACGGTCGGCGAGTTCGGCAGGGCGGCCAGCACCGCGCTGCGGTAGGCGGCCTGGTCGAAGCCGCTTTTCACGGTGACCATGACGGCGCTGACCGGGGCCAGCGAGGGGTCACCGACCAGGACGTCCGCGAAGTCGAGATCGACCTGAGGCAACGTGCCCACGACGGTCACGGTCCTCGGCCCGCCGGCCAGGCCGCTGATGGTGATCTGCTGCCCGATCGCGACCTTGTTGTCGCCGAGCCGCCAGTCGCCGACCAGGGCGCTGTCCGGGCCGAACCTGGTGGCCGCTGGCTTGTTCATGGCCTGGAGGTACGCGTCGAGCTTGGCCGGGTCGGCGCCGGCGACGCCCATCCGCGCGCCGTTGACCGTGCTGCCGGCGCCGGCGCCGCTGATCGGCAGCAGCTGGTTGACCTCGGGCTGCTGGGCCGCTTTGAGCACGTCCTGGCCGAGCGGGCGGTGGCCGGTGTCGGCGATCTGGGCGTCCGGGGCGCGCGTGTCCGGGCCGCTGAAGGACAGGTCGCGGGCGGTGCCGATGAGCACGACCGCGCCGGCCACGATGGCGCTGGCCAGCACCAACGGCATGGCCACGGAGGCGGCGCGCTGCGGCACCCGGCCCAGCTCGATGCCGGCCAGCCGCACGTGCGGGCCGAACACCTTGCCGGCGACCCGGCCGAAGCCGCGGCCGATGAACGGCACCACGCGTGGCCCGAACGAGCCGAAGATGCCGGCGACCGCGGCAATGCCGGAGAACAGGGCGAAGAACGGCGAGCCGATGGACTTCTGCGTGGCCAGTGCGCCCAGAGCGAACACCACCGCCGCGCCGACGAGCAGCCAGCCGCGGACGTTGCGGGCCCGGATCGCGCGGCGCTCCGGCGTCGCCTCCCCGGCCAGGCGCAGCGCCGCCAGCGGCGACACGCGGGCGGCGGCCAGCGACGGCCGCACGGCGGCGAACGCACTGAGCGCCGCCGCCGTGATGATGCCCGTGATCAGATAGCCGATGGATGGCAGCGCCGCCGGTTCCAGCTGGGTGGCGCCGAGCATCGTGGACACGCCCGTGACGTCGAGGACCCAGCCGAGCAGGCGGGCCACTGGGCCGCCGAGCAGCGCGCCGACCGCGCCGGACAGGCCGCCGGTGATCAGCGCCTCGATCAGGTTGGCCCACACGATCGGCGTGCGGTCGGCGCCGACGCAGCGCAGCAGCGCCGTCTGCTTCTGCCGTTGCAGGTAGACCGCCCGGAAGGTGGCGCCGGCGACGAAGACCGAGGTCGCCAGGGCCAGGATGCTGAACAGGAACAGCAGCACGCGGACCGTGTTGTCGGAGCCCTGGATGGTCCGCTCGCCGTCGCCCGTGCGCACGCTCACGCCCGTGCCGAGCTGCTGGGCCAGGTTGGCCCGCACGGTGATGTCGCTGGCGCCGGGGTTGAGCACCAGATCCAGCTCGGTGGTGTCGAACTTGGGGTTGAGCTTGGTGGCCAGGTCCCTGCCGACGATCATGAACGGGTCGTCGGCCTGGCTGCCCTTCTGCGTAACGCCGACCACCGTGACCGGGACCGGGTGGCCGCCGGAGTCGACCAGGGCGATCTTCTTGCCCGGCGACAGGTGCCGCTGGTAGGCCGTGACCTTGTCGATGACCACCTCGCCGTCGGCGGCCGGCGTGCGGCCGTCCTGGAGGGCGTAGCGGTTCAGCGACGGGTCGCCCGGGTCGATCGCCGCCGTCACGCGGTTCGGCAGCGCTCGCCCGTCCGCGCCGACCATGTCGACCGACACCCGTTGCACCGGCACGACCTTGGCGATGTTCGGCGCGCCGGTGAGCTGCTTGGCCACGTCGTCGATGTCCGGCGCCTGGCTCTCCGCGCCGATCGTCGAGACCACCACACCCACCGACTGCGGCACCCGCTCCGCGCCCGCCTTCACCGCGCTGTTCATCGCGTCGCCCAGCATCAGCGACGCGATCAGGCAGGCGATGCCGACCAGCAGCGCCAGTCCCGGCAACATGGTCCGGCCCGGATGGCCGCGCAGATCCGACAGGGCAAGCCGGATGACGATCCTTGGATTCACGCTGCAAGACGTTAGGCACCCGGTGGATCACCGGTCGTCATCCTGACGTCGCTCCCCGGCTCCCTCCAGAGAACTACTCGGCGTTCGGAAGGGACCATTCCTCCATTCGGTGTGGAGGAATGGTCCCTTCACGACACCGGGGCGTCAGTTGCCGAGCATGGTCTGGACGAACTTCACGGCGTCGAAGCTGCCGAGGCCGGTGACCCGGTCGTAGCCGTTGGTCGCGGTGAAGGCGCCGTTGCTGCCGCTGGTGATGTCGTGCAGCGCGGTGGTGCCGGACAGCTTGTACAGCGCCGGGTTGGCGAAGCCGAGGTTGGGCTTGCCGGCCGCGGCGGCCAGCTGGTTGTAGAGGGCGGTGAAGCCGGCCCACTGCGGCGCGGCGGCGCTGGTGCCGCCGACGACCCCGAACTGGCCCTTGCTGAACACGGCCAGACCGGTCGCCGGGTCGGCGTCGGCGGCGATGTCGGGCACCATGCGGACCTGGCTGCCGAGGTTGGCCTGGTAGTCGGGCGCGGCGAACAGCTTGGAGTTGCCGCCGCCGGAGCCGTCCCAGCCGGTCTCGCTGGCACGGGCGTTGTTCGCGCCGACCACGAGGTGCGTGCCGCCGGTGCCGGTGACGAACGGGTCGCTGGCCGGGAAGTCGACGCTGGTGCCGCCGTTGCCGATGTCGTCGGAGCCGCTGTCGCCGGAGGCGGCGAACAGGCTCTGGCCCTGCGCGGCGGCCTGCTTGTACAGGGTGTCCTGGGCCTGGATGTCGGCCTGCGAGCCGGCCTCCTCCGGGCCGCCCCAACTGATCGAGACGACCGGGATCTTGCTGTTCACGACGGCGGCGTAGGTGTCGATCACGCCCTTGCTGCTGTTGGGACCCTCGAACACGGTCAGCTGGGCCTTCGGCGCCACCGCCTGGATCGCCTCGATGTCCAGCTCCACCTCGGTCTGCCCCTCGCCGAGCGCGACGCCGCCGTCGACCTTCTTGACGGCCGGCTTCGGCGGCGTGAGGCCGAACTGCTTGTCGTAGGCGTCGATGTTCTGCTGCTGGAAGGCGTCCAGCTCGAACACCGCCACCTGCTGGCCGGCGCCGGTGGCATTGAGGCCCTTGATGTCGTACGCCCCGTTGAGGTTGGCCGGCGTGACGCCGCGGACGGCCCGCTGCTGCAACGGCGGGTGCGTCAGCTTGCGGTGGTTGTCCAGGCCGGCCACGTCGCTGACGGCGGACGCGAGGTTGCCGGGCAGGCTCAGGGCGGAGTCGTTGGCGTAGTACTGCTGGCCGGTCTTGGCGTCGCGACGGTTCGACAGCTTGCTGCCGAAGGTCTGCTCCATGGCCGAGGCCGGGCCGGTGGCGTCCACGACGAGGTGGTTGGCCGACACCGAGTCGACCGTCAGGCCCTTCTGCTTCAGGTACGTCGTGACCTGGTCGAGCTGGTTCTGCGACGCGCCGTACTTGGCCGTGAACTGCTGCGGCGTCAGGTACTTGCCGTAGTTCGGCGACCGCGGGTCGCTGACCTGCCTGACGAACGCGTCGAGGTCCTTCGAGTTGGACGGCGTCATGCTCACCGCGACCGACAGCTGCTTGTCCGCCGGCACGTCGCCGAGACGGGTGGACTGGGCCAGCCTCGGCAGCACCGTGCCGGCCAGGCTCACTCTGGGCTGCAGGGCGACCGGGTCGGCGTTCGCGGCCTGCATGACGGCCGCACAGGTCCCCAGTACGGCGATGGGCGCGAGTACCGCCACCGCCACCTTGATGCTCTTTTTCACCATCGGCTCCTCGGTCCGGCAGGGTCCCGGTCGAATACGCCTCACATCCGGTCGCGGTTCACTGACGTGCGAAGATCGGTTCGTGGCCGCCGACGAGTTGATCGCCCTGTACTCCCCCGACGGCGTGGAGATCGGCAGCACGACCCGGGGCCGGATGCGGGCCGAGGGCCTGTGGCACGCCGCCACCGCGATCCTGGTCCGCTCGGTCGACGGCCGACGGGTCTACGTGCACCGCCGCAGCCCGCTGAAGGACGTCTACCCGGGGCTGCGCGACTGCGGGGTGGGCGGCGTGGTCGATGCCGGCGAGGACCCGGCCGACGGGGCCCGCCGGGAGCTGGCCGAGGAGCTCGGCATCACCGGCGCGCCACTGACGTTCCGCTACCGGTTCACCTTCGACCAGCCGCCGGTGCGGTGCCACAACTTCGTGTACGAGACGGCGTGGGACGGGCCGATCACGCACCAGCCCGAGGAGATCGTCTCCGGCGGCTGGATGGACCTGGACGAGCTGGCGCGCCAGCTGCGCGATCCCTCGACCGACTTCGTGCCGGACGGCCGGGCCATCGCCCTGGAGTGGCTGAGCCGCTACTACGACTGATCGACCCAGAGCAGTTTCCGCACGCCGCCCGGGTCCTCGTGCGGGGTCTCGATCTTGCCGCTGAGCTTGAATCCCCAGTCGGCGAGGTCGTTCTCGGTCCGTTCGTCCCCGATGTCCACCGTGTACGGTCCGATGACCAGCCGGTCGCCCACGTCGGCCGGCAGCCGCGTCACGAACTCCCGTTGCCGACCGGCCGGCACGTACTCCAGCCCGGTCCGCACGAAGTCGTAGCGCTGCGGCGGCGCCCAGGTCAGCGCGTTGCCGTGATGGATGCGGTCCGCCCATCCCGGCAGCCTTTTCCGGGCCAGCGCCACGAACTCCGGCACGATGTCCAGCCCGTGCGGCTCCACGTCCAGGCCCTTCTCGCCGGCCCAGATCGCCACGCACTCCATCAGATACCCGTTGGCGCAGCCCACATGTCCAGGAAGCTGCCCGGCCGGTCGATCGCCTCGACCACGACCTTCCTGGTCCGCACCCAGTCGTCCTCGCTGCCCGCCTTGCCCGACTGCTCCCACGGCGTCTTCGCGCCCGGATAGGGCTCGCGCAGCAGGCCGGCCATCGCCTCGTGCCAGCCCTGCTGGTCGATCACCCCGTCAGCCAGCGCGGCGTCGATCGCCGCAATCTCCCGCCATCCCAGATCCCACACGGCTGCCCCCTTCAGCACGGCGACCCGTACGTCGACCCCGGAAAGTACTCGCGCCACTCGGCTTCCGGCATTGGCCGTCATGCCCGAGCACCATCGGGCGCCTGCCGTTGTCCGGCAAGCGCCCGACGAGGCCGGACAACGGATCAGGCGATGGGCGCCCCGAGGTCGGCCAGCCGGTCGGCGTCCACGGCCCGGCGGCTGCGGATCAGCTCCTGCACCGGGCCGATGCCACCGTCCCACTGGTTGACGTGCATGCCGGCGACCACCTGGTCGCCGGCCAGCCAGAACGCGTAGAACGCCGACGCGTCGACGTCGCCTCGCGTGACGACCCGGTCGTAGCCGCCGGGCTCGAACCAGCCGGCGAATTCCATGCCCAGGTCGTACTGGTCGGTGAAGAAATACGGCAACTGGTCGTAGACAACATCCTGGCCCAGCATCGCCCTGGCCGCGGCCGGGCCGGAATCGACGGCATTCTGCCAGTGCTCGACGCGAATACGCCGGCCGTAGCGGGAATTCGGCACGCTGGCGATGTCGCCGGCGGCGAAGATGTCCGGATCCTCGGTGCGCAGCGCGGAATCGACCAGCACGCCGCCGTTGTCCATGGCCAGCCCGGCGTCCTCGGCCAGCTCGGTGTTCGGCCGCGCGCCGACGCCGACGACCACGACGTCGGCCGGGATGTCCCCGGCGTCGGTGGCCACCGCCGACACCTTGCCGGCGCCCTTGAAACCGGTCACGCCCACGCCCAGGCGCAGGTCGACGCCCTGACGTCGGTGCACGTCACCGAAGAAGGCGCCCATCTCCGGGCCGAGCGCCGCGTGCAGCGGCGTCGCCATCGGCTCGACGACGGTCACCTCGCAGCCGGCCTTGCGCGCGGCGGCCGCCGTCTCCAGCCCGATCCATCCCCCGCCGACCACGACGACCTTGCCGCCGTGGGCGAAGGACGCCCGCAGGTCCTCGGACTGCTCCAGCCGCCGCAGGTAGTGCACGCCGCCGAGCTCGTTGCCGTCGACCTTGAGCCGGCGCGGCGAGGAACCGGTGGCCAGCAGCAGCTTCGTGTAGCCGATCCGTTCGCCGCCGGCCAGCTCCACCTCGTGCGCCTCGCGGTTGAGCCGGGAGACCCGGCGACCGGTGAGCAGCTCGACGTGGTTGTCGCCGTACCAGCCCATCGGATGCAGGTACACGCTGTCCCGGTCCTGGTCGCCCAGCAGGTAGCCCTTGGACAGCGGCGGCCGGTCGTACGGCCGCTCCTGTTCGGCGCCGATGAGCACGATCCGACCGTCGAAGCCCTCCGCACGCAACGTCTCGGCCGCCTTGGCCCCGGTCATCCCGGCGCCCACGATGACGTGCGTCTGCTCGCTGGACATCTTTGTCGCTCCCGTCGCAGAACTGCTGATTCCCCCGTTCTACAGCCCCCGCGCAACCCCTGGGCGTTGTTCACGGCTCGTTGTTCGGATGACGGCCGGCGACACCGAACAACACAGGAGCGGTAAGCAGGTGGTGGGCGGCAACCGGCCACGAGGGGGGACCGGTTGTCCCTGCCGGCAAAGCGGGTCTTAAGACCCGACGCCCGCGGCGCCGGCGTCCTCGGCCCCCGCGTGCCCCGGACAGGTGCGCGGTGGCCGAGGACTCGACCCTCGGAACTCAGCTCCCACCCACGGGAGCCGGCGATCCGGGTTGCCCCGGCCGGCTGTGGCCGGGACAACCCGGATACTCGGCTGATCGAGAACCTGCGGTCTTTCCGAAGGCGCTGCGGGTCGGGCAGGTCCCGGGTTTCAGCTCGTGGGGGCCGCGGCCAGCGCGGCCGCCGCTGGGGTGGCGATCTCGCCGATCAGGTTCTGCGCCTTGGCCTCCGACGTGGTCACGACCTGGACCCGGGCCAGCAGGTGGCCCTTGGCCAACAGCAGCGTGCAGCTGAACTGGCTGCCCTTCTCGCACCAGCTGTAGCCGGCGTCCACGCCGGTCGGGGCGTGTGCGAGGACGTACTTGGTGGCCTGGGAGCACACCAGAGCGGCTTTGGTGGCGGCCAACACCTGCGCGCCGGTGGTCGTCTTCGGGTAGGCGGCCACGTACTCGGTCATCGTGGTGACGGCACTCGCCCCGATCCAGCCGGTCTGCGCCCCGTCGACAGCGGGTGACGGCTTGCTCAGCGAGGCGTCGCACACGGGCAGCGAAGCCAGCACCGTCGACTTCCGCGCGATGCTGGGGTGGAAGCCGATCTCCAGCACCGCGGCATCGGTCATCAGCCCGGCGGTGACGTCAGCCGCGGTCGTTGTTGTCGTGGTGGTCGGCGTGGTCGTGTGGGTGGTGCTGGGTGCGGCCGTCGACGTGGTGGTGGCCACGGGGTCCTGGGTGGCGTAGTGCCGCAGGTCGTTGGGCTTGCCTGAACAGGACGCCGTCAGCACGAGAATGCCGACGACCACGTACGCGCGACGCAACGCGGTGCCCCCTCCGGGATTCGTCACAGGGAATCACCCGAGAGTAGTAGTCGACGATCAACGCCCCGCGCGCGACCGGTCAGTTCCAGGCGAGCTCGGCGCGACGCCCCCAGTAGCGGCCGGGTTCGACGGCGAGATGGCCGAGCGTGTCCGGCCCCGGCAGCGCCACCCGCGTCGCGGCGAGGTTGGCCCGGAGCTGGGCCGGACTGGCCGCCCCGAGCAGTACGGTGTCGGCCCACGGCTGCGCCAGCGCGGCCGCCAGCGCGACGGCGTCGGCCCCGACGCCGGCCTGCTCGGCGATGCCGAGCAGCTCGGCGGGCGGCTCCACGGCCAGCCGGCCGTTGGCCAGGGCCTCCTTCACGAGCACGCGCAGGCCGGCCTCGTGGGCCTCGGCCAGCGCCGGCCCGGCCGAGGTCTCCAGCACGTTCCACGTCGACTGCACGGTGCTGAACAGCGGCCGCCCGTGCACGGCCAGGCCCATCGCCCGCCGGATGGTGTCGGCCTGCGTCGGCCCCGTGGTGGAAAAGCCGATACGCAGGCCGCGGTCGGTCAGCTCGAACAGGCTCTGCTGCAACAGCGGATCGTTGAACAATGGACTGTCGGCGGTCAGCGAATGCACCTGGTACACCGACAGCCGGTCGCCGAGCAGCCGGTCGGTCTCGGCCCACTGCTGCTCGAACCGGGCCAGGCTGTGCTCCTTGACCTCGTGCACGGGCGCGTCGGGCTGCCAGTCGGCCACGTAGGCATAGCCCCACTTGCTGGACACCACGACGTCCCGGTGCCCGCGGTCGGCCAGCCAGCCGGCGAGGAACTCCTCGGCCCGCCCGTACGAGCGGGCGACATCGACCCAGCGGATG
Organism: Kutzneria sp.; assembly: GCA_036403095.1. Classification (GTDB taxonomy): domain Bacteria; phylum Actinomycetota; class Actinomycetes; order Mycobacteriales; family Pseudonocardiaceae; genus Kutzneria. The sequence goes on from DASWRQ010000190.1 coordinate 20,236, forward strand.
CCGGCGGCGTAGGCGTCGTCCAGGACCTTCCAGGCGGCGGCCCGCATCGCCGGCACGGTCCGCACCCCGGGTAGCGCGCCCTGCCGGCCGAGATTGATGTACTGGGGTCGGCCGAGCGCGGCCAGGCCCAAGCCGAGTCGTTCGAGCACGTCTCCCCCTTCGCCCGCGGTTGTCGGCAAGACGCTATCCGGGCGACACGCTTTTCGCACGACAGCACGAACGAATGACCACGTAGAGTGGTGATCCACCCCATTCCAGGGTTTACCCAATGGTTACGAAAATCGACGGGCCCACTCACCCGAAAGAGTCACAAACGGCCCGGGTCCGAAGACCCGGGCCGCTCATGGAATTGCACTATGCGCTTACAAGTACTGACCGGTGTTGCTGGCCGTGTCGATGGCCCGGCCCGACTCCTGGTTCTTGCCGGTGACCAGGGTGCGGATGTACACGATCCGCTCGCCCTTCTTGCCCGAGATACGGGCCCAGTCGTCCGGGTTGGTGGTGTTGGGCAGGTCCTCGTTCTCGGCGAACTCGTCCACGATGGCGTCGATCAGGTGCTGCACCCGCAGGCCCGGCTCGCGGGTCTCCAGCACGGCCTTGATCGCGGCCTTCTTGGCCCGGTCGACGATGTTCTGGATCATCGCGCCCGAGTTGAAGTCCTTGAAGTACAGGACCTCCTTGTCCCCGTTGGCGTAGGTGACCTCGAGGAACCGGTTCTCGTCGGACTCGTCGTACATCCGCTCGACCGTGTGCTGGATCATCGCGTTGATGCAGCGCTTGGCGTCGCCGGCGAACTCGGCCAGGTCGTCGGTGTGGATGGGCAGCGTCTCGTTGAGGTACTTCGAGAAGATGTCCTTGGCCGCCTCGGCGTCCGGCCGCTCGATCTTGATCTTCACGTCGAGCCGGCCCGGGCGCAGGATGGCCGGGTCGATCATGTCCTCGCGGTTGGAGGCGCCGATGACGATGACGTTCTCCAGGCCCTCGACACCGTCGATCTCGGCCAGCAGCTGCGGCACGATCGTGGTCTCCACGTCGGAGGACACGCCGGAGCCACGGGTGCGGAAGATCGAGTCCATCTCGTCGAAGAACACGATCACCGGGGTGCCCTCGGAAGCCTTCTCCCGAGCCCGCTGGAAGATCAGCCGGATGTGCCGCTCGGTCTCGCCGACGAACTTGTTGAGCAGCTCCGGGCCCTTGATGTTGAGGAAGTACGACTTGGCCTGGCCGTCGTCGTCACCGCGCGCCGCCGCCACCTGCTTGGCCAGCGAGTTGGCCACGGCCTTGGCGATCAGCGTCTTGCCGCAGCCGGGAGGGCCGTACAGCAGCACGCCCTTGGGCGGCCGCAGCTGGTACTCGTGGAACAGCTCCGCGTGCAGGAACGGCATCTCCACGGCGTCGCGGATGGCCTCGATCTGCCGGAACAGGCCGCCGATGTCGCGGTAGTCGACGTCCGGGACCTCCTCCAGCACGAGGTCCTCGACCTCCGCCTTGGGCACCCGCTCGTAGGCGTAGCCGGCCTTGGAGTCGACCAGCAGCGAGTCGCCCGGCTTGAGCGGCGAGTCGACCAGCGGGTCGGCCAGCCAGACCACGCGCTCCTCGTCGGCGTGGCCGACGACCAGCGCGCGGGCCGTGCCCGACTCGTAGTCGGTGAGCAGCTCGCGCAGGATGCACACCTCGCCGGTGCGCTCGAAGCCGCCGGTCTCCACGACCGTCAGCGCCTCGTTCAGCCGGACCGACTGGCCCAGCTTGAGGGTCCCGCTCTCGACGGCGGGGGACACCGCCACGCGCATACGACGACCGGCGGTGAACACGTCCACCGTCCCGTCCTCGTATCCGGCCAGGTAGACGCCGTAGCCGCTGGGCGGCTGGGCCAGCCGGTCCACCTCCTCGCGGAGGGCGAGAAGCTGGCTGCGTGCCTCTCGGAGGGTGTCCACCAGCTTGGTGTTGCGCTCGGTCAGCTGGCTCACCCGCTCGGACGCCTCGGCAAGGCGCTGTTCGAGCAACCGGACGTGTCGTGGGGACTCCGTCAACTTGCGCCGCAGCAGTGCGATCTCGTCCTCGAGGAACCTGATCTGCGCGGACAATTCGGCGCCACTCGGGCCGTTGTTCAGCTCGCCACCCTCATCGGGCTGGCTGCCGGGACGGTCGGTCGACATATCGGCACCCTCCTCCCGCTCTACGTCTAACCACGGTACCGGCGATCACTGACAAGTGAGAGGACCTCTGGCCGGTCGCTGGTCGCGAAACGGCCACGAAACGCCCGCTCGGCCGGATGAACTACTCCATACCGGTGTCAGGGGGAACCTCCCAACCGCTACCGTGCGTCTCAGGCACTCCGGAAGTGCCGTGGTGTCGAAGTGTCCACGCCGAAGGCGTGAACATCCACCCAATCGTGACAACCGTCCCGTGGAGTGGACACCTGGGCATACCCGTGCCGGTACCCAGGGCAAACCAGTCGGGGGAGCTGACGAAGTGACCTATCCGCCGCAACCGCCGGACCCGTACGGGCAGCAGTACCCGCCGCCTCCGCCGCCGCCGAACCCCGGCCAGCAGCAGTACCCGCCGCCGAACCCGTACCCGCAGCAGCCCCAGTACGGCCAGCCTTACGACCAGCAACCTCAGTACGGTCAGCCCCAGTACGGCCAGCAGCCCTATGGGCAGCAACCGGGGCCGTACGGGCAGTTCGGGCCGCAGTTCCCGGGTGGGATGCCGCCGCGCAAGCCCTCCTCCGCCAGGACGCTGCTGATCGTGCTCGGCGTGGTCGTGGTGGCGGGCCTGGCCCTCGGCGGCATGGTCTGGTTCAACGCCACGAACGCCCCGAAGGACACCACCGTGGCGGTCGGCACCAGCACCACGCATGCGCCCGCCTCGACGACCACCCACAGCGCGCCGTCATCCGGGAACTCCAGCAGCTCGGGCGGCAGCACGCCGAGCGAGGCGAAGGCCGTGGCCGACCGCTTCGTCGCGGCCGTCAACCAGCACGACGCCGACGCCGCCGTGCAGCTCGTGTGCCCCGCCGACCGGGACGAGTACTCGAAGGTCTCCGTTGCCCCGAACTCGGTGTTCGACCCCAGCACCAACTCCCACATGGAGTTGACGAGCATCGCCGGGACCGACAGCACACACGCCACCGCGAAGATCCACACCGTCGGCACCAAGAACGGCGAGCAGAAGAGCCAGGACGCCACGATGCTGATCACCAAGCAGTCCGGTGGCTGGTTCGTCTGCAACACGTAGGCTGATCATCCGTGAGCTTCCAGCAGCCGCCGTTCGACTCGTCCACCGTGCGCCGCAGCCCGACACGGCGCAAGGACGCCTGGATCATCGGCGGCACGGCCGTGGGCGTGCTGGCCATGCTCGGCCTCGGCGCCTGGGCCGTCGTGGCCATCACCAGCAGCAAGGGGCAGCCGTCCCCGCCGCAGGCCACCGGCTCGTCGGCCGCCGGCCCGGTCGACCCGCTCGCGGCCGCCGCGGCCCAGCAGTTCTCCGACGCCCTGGCCAATGACGACGTGGCGGCGGCCCGGCTGGTCGTCTGCTCGTCGGAGAACCCGCAGGCCACCGGCGTGAAGGTGCCGTACGAGGTGCGCAAGCTGGCCGTCAGCGGCTCCACCGGCACAGTGACGCTGGTCAAGCACCCGCAGGCCGGTCAGGACGTGGCCGTGCCGGCCATCCGGCTGGTGCGGCAGGACGGCCGCTGGCAGGTCTGCGGGACGGCCTAGTTGTTGTTGTTCCCGGCCGAGGTGGGCCGGCGCTGCGGGCGCGGCGTGACGACTCCGTCGGCCAGCCGGCGGGCCGTCAGCAGGAACGCCGTGTGCGCGATCATCCGGTGCTCGGGGCGGACCGCCAGGCCCACCACGTGCCAGGGGCGCATCATCGTTTCCCACGACTCCGGCTCGGTCCAGCACTGCTGCTCGCGCAGCGCCTCCGTGACCCGGGACAGCTGCGTCGTGGTCGCGACGTACACCACCAGCACGCCGCCGGGGATCAACGCGGCCTTCACGGTCTCCAGCACGTCCCACGGCGCGAGCATGTCCAGCACGACCCGGTCGACCTCGCCACCATCGGCCGCCGACGGGTGCTGGTTCAGGTCGGCCACGGTCAGCGACCAGTTGTCCGGGGTCTTGCCGAAGAACTGCGCCACGTTGCGGATCGCGTGGTCGGCGTGGTCCTGCCGCACCTCGTAGGAGATGACCTTGCCCTGGTCGCCGACCGCGCGCAGCAGCGAGCAGGTCAGGGCGCCCGAGCCGGCGCCGGCCTCCAGCACGCGGGCGCCCGGGAAGACGTCGCCCCACATGACGATCTGGGCCGCGTCCTTGGGGTAGATGACCTGGGCGCCGCGCGGCATGGACAGCACGTAGTCCGGCAGCAGCGGGCGCATCGCCAGGTAGGAGGTGTTGGCCGCGGAGGTGATCAGCGAGCCCTCCGGCTTGCCGATCAGGTCGTCGTGCGCGAGCGCGCCCCGGTGCGTGTGGTACTCCTTGCCCGGTTCGAGGACGATCGTGTAGTGCCGGCCCTTCGAGTCGGTCAGCTGCACGCGGTCTCCGGCCTGGAAAGGCCCACTCACGGTCACTTGCCTGGTCCTGCCTTCTGCTCACGCCTTCGGGGTTCGCAGAATCGTCTCAGGTGCGGTGACGGCCCGTGGCAGCGGCCCTGAGGTCCTGCCGGCGCAGCACGCCCGCCGGCCGCCCTTCCTCGTCCACCACGAGGAACTGCCAGGCCGCCGTGCTGCGCACGCGCTCGGCGATCTCCTCGGTCGGCTCCGAGTCCAGCAGCACCGTCTCCGGCCGGATCGGCTCCGCCGCCGCCTCGGCCGGCGTCAGCGGCGACTGTGCGGCGATGCGGCGCGCCGCGTCCTCGTCCAGCAGGCCGGCCGCCACGCCGTCGGCGCGGACCAGCACCACTCCCCGGCCGGCCGACGCCGCCAGCGCGTCGGCCACCGGGCTCTCCGCCGGCAGCTGGAGCACCGGGCGGACCAGGTCGTTCAGGCTCACGCCCTCGGGCCAGCTGCGCCGCAGCTCCGACACCAGCTCGCTGCGCGCGCCGGCGATCACGAACCAGGCCGTCACCACACACACGCCCAGCCACAGCCAGCGGTCGCTGGTGCCCTGGATCAGGCGCAGCAGCGCCCACAGCAGCAGCAGGCCGGCCACGACGCCGCCCCCAACCACCGCCGTGCGGGTACCCGTGCCGCGACGGCCCGTCAGCCCCCACACCGCCGCGCGCAGCATGCGGCCGCCGTCCAGCGGCAGGCCCGGCAGCAGGTTGAACACCGCCACCGCCGCGTTGGCCAGCGTCGTCTCGAGCAGCAGCAGCCAGATCGGGCCGCCCTGCGGCACCACCAACAGCGTCGCCCCGAACAGCAGCGCCAGCACGATCGACACCGCCGGCCCGGCCGCCGCGACCATGCCCTCCTGGGCTGGTCTGGCCGGCGAGCGGCCCACCTCCGAGATGCCGCCCAGCAGGAACAGCCTCAGCCTTCTGACCGGCAGGCCGTACCGGAGCGCCACCACGCAGTGGCCCAGCTCGTGGGCCAGCACCGACAGGCCCAGCAGCAGCGCGAAGCTCGCCGCCAGCACCAGCGCCGCCGCCGTGCCGATGCCCGGCATCAGCTGGCTGACCATCGGCGTGTACAGGGCCGTGACCACGAGCGAGCCGATCCACCAGGACGGCGCCAGCAGCACCGGCACAGTGCCGACCCGGAACAGGCGAAGGCCACCATCGGGGTCGCCCGCACGTCGGGTCCAACTGGTGGTGGCCACCCCTGAAGAGTAGGGCCCCACGTGTGGGGCCGCTGTCACGACAACTTCACCGCCCCGCCACCTCCGCTTCTTTCGCTACGTGAGTGGCTCATTTTCGCTCTGGACTCACCTGAGCCACTCACGTGCGCGCGACCTATAGGCACATGAGTGGCTCAGGTGCGCCAAGAAGCGAAATGCGCCACTCACGTCGCGAACTCGGGTGGTGGCATTCGGGTGGTGTTTGCGTGGGCCGGGGATGGGCGGCATCGGCACTGTCAGACCCGCTGGGTAGCGTTTCGAGCATGGAGAAGGTGGTGCGCAGGCCGGCGTTGTCCCCGTCGAGGGCCAGCGATTTCAAGCAGTGCCCGCTGCTCTACCGGTTCCGGGCGGTCGACCGGCTGCCGGAGAAGCCGACCAGGGCGCAGATCCGGGGCACCGTGGTGCACTCGGTGCTGGAGCGCCTGTTCGGGCTGCCGGCCGGCGAGCGCGTGCCCGACACGGCCAGGCAGCTGCTCGGCCCGGCCTGGCAGGACCTGCTGGCCGAGCGGGCCGAGCTGGGCGAGCTGTTCGAGCAGGAGGAGGACCTGGCCGAGTGGCTGGCCTCGGCCGAGAAGATGCTGACCGGCTACTTCGGCCTCGAGGACCCGCGGCGGTTGGAGCCGGAGGCGTGTGAGCTGCTGGTCGAGGCCGAGCTGCCGTCGGGCATGCTGCTGCGCGGCTACATCGACCGCCTGGACGTGGCGCCGACCGGCGAGATCCGGGTCGTCGACTACAAGACGGGGGCCGCGCCGCGGGAGATCGGCGAGGCCAAGGCCATGTTCCAGATGAAGTTCTACGCGCTGGTGCTGTGGCGGCTGCGTGGCGTGGTGCCGCGGCAGCTGCTGCTGATGTACCTGTCGGACCGGCAGAACCTGGCCTACCAGCCGGACGAGGCCGAGCTGCGGCGGTTCGAGCGCACGCTGGAGGCGATCTGGGACGCGATTCTCAAGGCCGGCAAGACCGGGGACTTCCGGCCCAACCGGAGCCGGCTGTGCGACTGGTGCGACCACAAGGCGCTGTGCCCGGAGTTCGGCGGCACGCCGCCGCCCTACCCCGGCTGGCCCGAGCCCGACCCCGGGGTGGAGACCGCGCTGGACCGGGCGGACTAGGCTGTCGGTCACCCGACCCGCACGCCCGGTCACTCCAGGTGGCCCGGCGAAGGGAGTGCGCATGTCCTCGGAGGACTTCGACCTGATCACGGTCCGCACCGAGCCCGCCGGCGACGCCGTTGTCGTGCACGTCAGCGGCGAGCTCGATCTGTCGACCGCCGAGGTGGCCGAGGCCGAGCTCGGGCAGGCCGTCGGCAGCGGGGCGCCGGCGGTGATCGTGAACCTGGACCGGGTCAGCTTCCTCGGCTCCACCGGCCTACGCGTGCTGCTGGCGGCTCGTGATCGGGCCAACGACTCGGGTGTGGATCTCCGGCTGGTCGGCGACCGGCGGGTGGTGCTGCGTCCGCTCCAGGTCAGCGGCCTGATGCCGGCGTTCCAGGTGCACGCCACCGTGCCCGACGCGATCGCGGCGTTGGCGGGCTAGGCGCGGAGCAGGGCCGTCACGCCGGACAGGGTGACCATGGACAGCACGGTGGACAGCAGCACGGCGTTGCGCGGCAGCCGGGTGTCCAGCGCGTACTGATGGGCGTAGACGAAGACGTTCTGCGCGGTCGGCAACGCCGAACACAGCACGACCGCCAGCAGCAGGTGCCCGTCCAGGCCCAGCGCCTCGCCGGCCAGGAACGCGACCAGCGGCTGCGCGACGGCCTTGAGCAGCACGATCACCCAGAGCTCCCGGCGATCGGTCGGCTCGCGCTGTTCACGGTTGTGCAGGGACATGCCCAGGACCAGCAGCGCCGTCGGCACCGCGGCCGCCCCGAGCTGGGTCAGCGGCCCGTTGACCAGGTCCGACAGGCGCCAGTCAAGGGCGCTCACCGTCACGCCCAGCGCGGACGCCGCGATGATCGGGTTGCGCACCGGCAGCGTGAGCAGGTCCCGCCGGCGATGGCCGGACGCGGCGGCCACGTCCAGCTCGACCAGGGTGAGCACGATCGGCGTTATCACCAGGACCTGGAACAGCAGCACCGTGACGATGAACGAGGCGTCGCCCAGCACCGAGATCGCCACCGGCACGCCCAGGTTGGCCGAGTTCACGTAGCAGGCGGCCATCGCGCCGATGGACCGGTCGGCCAGGCCCCGGCCGAACAGCCAGCGCCCGGTGGCCAGCGCGCCGACGCCCACGACCAGCGTGCCCAGCGCGAACACGATGATCGCCGGGGTCAGCAGCCGGGACACCGGCGTCCGGCTCAGCGTGGTGAGCAGGACCGCCGGCATCGCGACGTGGAACACCAGCCGGCCCAGCACCAGCTCGGCGCGATCGCCGAGCACGCCGGACCGGCCGACCAGATAGCCGAGCACGGTCAGCGCCCAGATGGGCACGAACGCGGTCAGCACCCCGAGTCAGTTCACAGTCGGCACGAGCGGATGTCCGAGGCCAGGATGGCCTTGGCGCCCAGGGCCGACAGCTCGTCCATGATGTTGTTGGCTTCCTTGCGGGACACCATCGCCCGCACCGCGGCCCAGTTCTCGTCGGCCAGCGGCGCGACCGTCGGCGACTCCAGGCCCGGCGTGGTCTTCAGGGCCTGCTCCAGCAGCGACTTCGGGCAGTCGTAGTCCAGCATCAGGTACTGCTGGGCCAGCACCACGCCGCGCAGGCGAGCGGTGAGCTGCGCCTTGGCCGGCGTGAGCTCCGAGCCCTCGCGCTGCACCAGGATCGCCTCGGACTTGCAGATCACGTCGCCGAAGGCCACCAGGTTGTGCTGGCGCAGCGTGCGGCCGGAGCCGACCACGTCGGCGATGACGTCGGCCACGCCGAGCTGCACCGAGATCTCCACGGCGCCGTCGAGCCGGATCACGTCCGCCTCGATGCCGCGCCGGCTCAGGTCGTCCACCACCAGCCGCGGGTAGGCGGTGGCCAGCCGCATGCCCTGCAGGTCCTCGACCTTCCAGTCGCGGCCGGCCGGGCCGGCGTAGCGGAAGTTGGAGCCGCCGAAGCCCAGCTCGAGCGTCGGCTCGACGCCCGCGCCGGAGTCGCGGGCCAGGTCGAGGCCGGTGATGCCCAGGTCCAGCTGGCCGGACCCGACGTAGATGGCGATGTCCTTGGGCCGCAGGAAGAAGAACTCGACGTCGTTGGCCGGATCGAGCACGGTGAGGTCGCGGGACTCATGGCGTCCCCGGTAGCCCGCCTCGGCCAGCATCTCGGCGGACTTCTCGGCAAGGGCGCCCTTGTTGGGCACCGCGACGCGCAGCATCTGCTTACTCCCGGTGTCGCTCATAGGTGACGGTAGACGTCGTCGAGGGTCAGGTCGCGGCCCAGCATCAACACCTGGACGCGGTAGAGCAACTGGGATATCTCCTCGGCCAGCCGCTCGTCGGACTCGTGCTCGGCCGCGATCCACACCTCGCCGGCCTCCTCCAGGACCTTCTTGCCCTGGGCATGGACGCCGTCGTCCAGCGCCGCCACCGTGCCCGACCCGGCGGGCCGATCCTTCTTGCGGTCGGTCAGCTCCGCGAACAGCTCGTCGAACGTCTTCACGGGAGCTGATCCTCCCATCCCCCGTTCGGCGGCCGCCTACTTGGGGGTGGCCTGGACCGGGACCACGCCGACCAGGCTCGGGCTGCCGGGTTTGCCCACCGGGGTGGACCCGATCGAGGTCAGCACGGACAGCAGCGCCGCCATGCCGGCCGTGGACAGCGACGTGGTCCAGTCGGCGTTCAGCAAACCGACACTGCCCGCTCCCAGAATCGCCACCAGGGTTTGGCAGAACGTCTTCATCGCCCGTTCGAGCGCGCACTGCCAGAAGGTCAAAGTCAACATTTCGGTCTCCCTCCTCGCTGTCTTGAGGAGCCGTCGCCCGACCGACTGATACCGGCCGGTGTGAGCAATACGACAGGCGGCGCGGAAGCACCCGATTGCCGTAACCGTTGGCAAGGGTGTGGACGCCGAAATCGACACCGTGGTGATCGGGGCTGGTCAGGCCGGGTTGTCGGCCAGCTACTTCCTGCGCCATCACGGCGTCGAGCACGTGGTGCTGGACAGCGCTGCCGGGCCTGGCGGGGCTTGGCAGCACCGCTGGCCGTCGTTGCGCCTGGGCAAGGTGCACGGCATCCACGACCTGCCCGACATGCCCCTGGGCCGGCCTGACGCGTCGCGGCCGGCGTCCGAGGTCGTGTCCGAGTACTTCGCGGCGTTCGAGGTCGCGAATTCGTTGCCGGTGATTCGACCGGTTCGGGTGACGTCAGTGCGGGAGAACGGCGACGGGCGGCTGCTGGTCGTGACCGATCGGGGTTCTTGGGTGGCTCGGGCCGTGGTCAACGCGACCGGCACGTGGGAGCGCCCGTTCTGGCCGCACTACCCCGGCCAGGCGAGTTTTCTGGGCCGGCAGCTGCACACCGCCGGTTACAACGGGCCCGAGGAGATGGCCGGCAAGCACGTCGTCGTGGTCGGCGGCGGGGCCTCCGCGACCCAGGCACTGGCCGAGATCTCCCTGGTTGCGGCGTCCACCACGTGGGTCACGCGGCGGCCGCCGGTGTGGCGTGAAGGGCCGTTCAAGGAGCAGGACGGTCGCGCCGCCGTCGCTCTCGTCGAAGAGCGGGTGCGGGCCGGCCTGCCGCCCATCAGCGTGGTCGGCGTGACTGGATTGGGCGTTACGCCCGATGTCGCCGAGGCGCGGGCCCGCGGCGTCATGGAGCGGCTGCCGATGTTCGATCGCGTCGTGCCCGACGGCGTCACCTGGGACGACGGCCGTCACGTGCAGGCCGACGTCATCCTCTGGGCCACCGGTTTCCGTGCCGCCCTCGACCACCTCGCGCCGTTGCACCTTCGTGCCCCCGGCGGCGGGATTCTCATGGACGGAACGCGCGTTGTCGTAGACCCACGGGTGCACCTGATCGGGTACGGGCCGTCGGCTAGTACCGTTGGCGCGACAAGGGCAGGACGTGCGGCGGCCCGAGAGGTCCGGGGCTTGCTGGCGAAGCAGGCTGCTGACGCCGCCTGAGAGGTGGGGCGTTGGACTTCGTGCACGGCGACCGGGACGTGTTGGACGTGCTGCGGGCTCGGCGGTCCGCCGGCAGCAAACCAGGGCAGCGTGACGACGGCCTTCGGGTGGCGCTCGTCGTCGAGGGCGGCGGGATGCGGGGCGTCTACGCCGGCGGCATGGTCTCCGCCCTGGAGTCACTCGGCCTCCGCAACTCCTTCGACGACGTCTACGGCACCTCCGCCGGCGCCTTCTCCGCCGTCGCCCTCGCCGTCGGCAAGGGCTCCAAGGCCGGCGCCGTGTACTACGAGGACCTCGCTTCCCGCGACTTCATCAACTATCGGCGGGCGTTGACCGGGCGTGGTCCCCTGATCAGCCTCGACTACCTCGTCGAGCATGTGTTGGAGAAGTCCAATCCGCTCGACTACTCCATGCTCGCCGAGTCCGACATCCCCGTCCGCACCGTCGCCACCCGCCTGTCCACCGGCGTCGCCGAGGAGCTCACCGGCCTGTCCACCGCCGACGACTGGCGCGCCGCCCTCTGCGCCACCTCGTGCATCCCTTTCCTCTGCGGGCCCGCCATCTCGTTGCAGGGCGCCCAGTGGATCGACGGCTCCGTCGCCGAGCCCATCGCCATCGAACGGGCCCTCGAGAGCTCCGCCACCCACGTTCTCGTGCTGCTTTCCCGTGCCCCCACCGAGAAGTCCCCCAAGGGCGGCGAACACCCCCTCATGTCCGTCGTCGCCCGCGGCTTGGACCCCGTGGTCGCCGAGGCGTTGCGCAGTCGGGCCCGGAAGCACGCCACCGCCATGCAGTTGTTGACCGGCAAGGGATTGCTGGCCCTTCGCCCCACCATCGACTGCGGCATCAACGGCCTCACCACCAACATCCCCCGCCTCCGCCGGGCCGAGGAGACCGGAGCCGCCGCCGTCCACGCCGTCTTCGCGGCGTAGACGAATTCGGGCTGGATCGGCGGTTTGGCGTTCAAGCGTACGCGGCGTTGCTTCTGTGCCCACCCGCCCGCCGTTGGCTTGCGTCAACGACGCCGCGCGGACGAAGACCTGGCCGCCCGGGCGGAGGTCGGCCCGGGCAGCCAGGTTCGAAGCCAGCTCAGCGGATGGAGATCACCAGGTGTACTCCGCTACTCGGCCACCCTCCACCCGCACGGTGCCGTGGGCGGTGGAGTGGTCGCGCCAGATGGTGTATTCGCCGGCGTTGACGCGGGGGAAGACGGCGTTGTGGCGGACGCCTTCGGGCAGGTGCCGGGCGTGCACCTGGTTGTGGAAGCGCTGGTGGTCGGAGCCGACGGGGCTGAGCTCGATCTCGGCGGAGTCGAGTTCGGGTCCGGTGTGGATGACGAGGGCGCCGATGTCGCCGCCGATGTCGAGAACGAGGCTGGAGGCCAAGGGAAATCAGCTCCTACTTCGCCGGGGTGTCGAAGCCGTCGTGCGGGATGCCCAGGAAGGGGAAGTGCGGCATGAAGGGGATGGACAGGTTGGCCGGCGTGAGGCCGTCGGTGAGTTGGCCGGCCACGGCGTCGGGCTTGAAGTTCTTGTCGATGAGGCTGAAGGTCACGCCGGCGATGGCGCGCAGCTCGATGGAGACGACGTCGTCGTAGACGCGGCGGCCGTTGGGGAAACCGGCGAAGTCGCCGCCGACGACGCCGAGGATGTTGGGCTTCATCGACGGCGGGATGGCGGTGTTGAGGCGCAGCATGTCCGCCTGGATGTGGCCGGTGTTGTTCTGGAAGCCGTTCACCACACCGGAAGGAAGGCCGGTCAGCAGCACGGCGGCGAGGTCGTCGCGGGACTTGCCGGACTTGTTGAGGGCGTCCAGGTTGGGGAAGGCGCCGGGATACAGCACCGGCAGCAGGCCGGCGAGTTCGGGCTTGGTGACGAACTGGGCGAAGTTCTTGTCGTCGGACGGCTGCGAACGATTCCACTCGTCCTTGCGGGACATGGGAATCAGCACCTCGTTGACGAGCGGGTTGCCCAGCCGCGACACCTGGTTCCACGGCCCCGAGTACTCGTGCTTGCGCTTGACGTCGTCCCACAGCTTGACCTGCTGCCGGCTGGCGGCGGTCCACACGCCGATGACGGCGGCCGGATTGTTGACGTCCTTGGCGTTGTAGCCACCGCGCGTGAGGTCGGAGATCGGGACCTGGAGGGCGATGGTGTGCACGTTGAGGTCCTTGGTGGCGTTGACGCCACCGGAGTTGACCAGCTTGGCCAGCCCGAAGTTGTTGTGCGCGGCGTCGAACGGGCGCAGCCGGCCGAGGTCGAAGATGGCGCCGAGGTCGACGTAGAAGCCGTCGGAGCGCTGCCCGGCGAACACCTTGCGGCCGCCACCGAGATCACGCACGGCGTCCTGGGCCAGCTTGGCGTAGTTCGGCGTGGACAGCGGCCCGATGTTGCACGGCGGGCTGGGCAGGTGGGCGCCGAGCTTCTGGCTGTAGCCGTTCGCGATCCGGGTGACGTCGTAGAACTGCTTGCGGTTCCAGTTCGGCGAGTCCAGCGACTGGATCGGCCCGGTGTTGTACAGGAACGTGTTGTTGTTGCCCAGCTCGGTCTTGAACCGGAACTGGTAGGTCACATCGGCCCGGCCGTCGCCGTTGTTGTCGATGTTGATCTCGTACAGCACGTCCTCGCCGAACTCCCAGAAGTTGGGGCCGGCGGCCGGTGACTGGAGCGGTACGTAGTTGGCGATCAGCGTGACCGTGTTGGGCGCGTCGGGGCTGACGAACGCGTACAGGTCGGCCGAGTCGGCGACCGGGTCCTGCGAGATCTCGGGGGCTTCGCGGTGCGATGACAACGGTCAATCTCCTCGTCAGCGGGCGGCCTGGGCCAGTCGGGCGGCCAGTTGCGGGTCCTTGATCCGGACCAGCCGGGTGCCGACGAAGAGGTCGATGTCCCCCGACGCGACGTCCCGCACGTGCGCGACCATGGGCTCGCCCGCGGCCTGCGGGTCGGTCTGCGCCGACGCGCCCGTGGTGAACGCCTCGACGGCGACGCCGCCGACGACGCCAGCGGCGCCGACGGCCAGCGCGCCGCGCAGCAGGCGGCGGCGCGACACTGGGGAAAGACTTGTCATGATCCGGGTCTCCAGACGAAAGGTGCAACTGGCGCGAGTCGGGTCACCAGATCACTTCGCGCGGAGAACCGGATCAGTTCACTCGTTCGCTACTTGCAATTGATGTGCAACAAGCCGGCGGTGGTCACGGCAGTACGACAACCTGGCCGGCGAAGCTCAGACCAGCGCCAAAGCCCAGCAGGAGGGCGGTGTCGCCGCTGCGGACCGCCCCGGACGACATCAGCGCGTCGATGGCCAGTGGAATCGACGCGGCGGAGGTGTTGCCCTGCTCCACCACATCCCGGGCGACGGCCACGGACTTGGGCAGCCGCAACGACCGGACCAGCCCCTCGGTGATCCGGTCATTGGCCTGGTGCGGGATGAAGGCGTCGAGATCGGTGACGTCGATGCCGGCGGCGTCCAGGGTGCGCCGGGCGACCTTGGCCATCTCGACGGTCGCCCAGCGGAACACGGGCTGACCCTTCATCCGCAGCGCGGGCGCCTCGGCCGACGGGTCCTTGGCCAACTGGTCGCGCCAGTCCAGCCAGCTGTGGTCCTGGCTGATCAGGTCGGCCTGGCTGCCGTCGCCCCCCCACACCACCGGCCCGATGCCGGGCTCGGCGCTGCCGCCGACCACGGCCGCGCCGGCGCCGTCGGCGAACAGGAAGGCGGTGCCGCGGTCCCGGTCGTCGATGAGGTCGGTCATCCGCTCGACCCCGATCACCAGCACGTGCGTGGCGCTGCCGCCGCGCACGATGTCGCCGGCCAGCGCGAGGGCGTAGCAGAAGCCGGCGCACGCGGCGGAGACGTCCATGGCGCCGGCGTTGACCGCGCCTACGCGGGTGGCGACCTCGCTGGCCGCGGCGGGCGTCTGCTTGAGGTTGGAGATCGTCGCCAGCAGCACGCAGCCGATCCGCTCCGGGTCCACCCCGCTGCGCTCGATCGCCTCCTGGGCGGCCGCGGTGGCCATGTGGACGATCGTCTCGTCCTCGCCGGCCCACCGCCGGCGCTGGATGCCGGAGCGGGTGCGGATCCAGTCGTCCGAGGAGTCGATGAGCCCGGCCACCTGGTCGTTGTCCACGACCAGCCGGGGCCGGTACGCGCCGATGCCGAGCATGGCGGCGTGGCGCACGGGGGCGCTGGTGCGGATGGACGCCCTCAAGGTGGCGGCTCCTGTCGTCGTCACGGAAAAAAACACGTGCCCTCAAGGAGATCCGCTACCGATCGGTAAGGCAATTCCGCCGATGGTCGCGTCCGCCACACCCAAAAACGGTCCTGTCTCGTTTCGCAAAATACGCCGGAAATAAATCGGGCGCCGCGGGCCGATCGGCCCGCGGCGCCCGTCCGTCCCCGGTAGTACCAGCCAGAATGCCAGCCGAACGAGTGATATACCAGCCGGCGGCGGCGAATTACCGCGCCAGCAGTGCCCCGAGAGCCGGCACGTCCACGCCGACCAGCGTGTCGCGGCGCACCATGCCCGGACCGATCGGCACGTCCACATCGCACGGCACGACCAGCACCGTGCAGCCGGCCGCGGCGGCCGACACGGAGCCGGTCGGCGAGTCCTCGACGGCCACACAGCCGGCCGGGTCGACGCCCAGCAGCCGGGCCGCCTTCAGGTACGGGTCGGGCAGCGGCTTGTTCCGGCCGTCCACCTCGTCGCCGCAGATGGTCACGTCGAAGAAGTCACGGCCGATGGTGTCCAGCGCGACCTCGGTCAGCGCCCGCTCGGTGGACGTGACCAACGCGGTCGGCAGGCCCGCCCGCCTGACCGCCACGAGCAGATCGGCCGCCCCGGGCCGCCACGGCAGGCCCTCCCGGAACAACTCCTCTGTTCGCTTGGTGAGAAATCGACCGCCCTCGTCCATGGCCAGCCGGTCGTGCGGCAGCCCGAGGTCGTCGAACATCAGCGCCATGGTCCGGTCCATGTTGGACCCGATCATGGCGTCCCTGGTCTCGGGCGTCAGCGTGCCGCCGAGGCTGGCGGCCAGATCGGCCAGCGAGACGTCCCAGACCTTCTCGGAGTCGATCAAAGTGCCGTCCATGTCGAACAAGACCGCCGCCGGCCTGCGCACGCCTGACTCCCGCCTGTCGAACTGCATCGGCCCGTCAACCGTAACCGAGCCGACCCCGGGCGCCGGCCGTTCGCCGGCGGTATGCGGCCAGCGCCACACCCCTGCGCCGAGGGGGCGGCGTTGCGACGCGCGGGCGGTAATGAGGTGCACCGAACGAGTCGGCGGCGGCCCAGGTCGTAGGCTGGGCCGGTGACCGATCCGGACCTGAACCCAGAGGGCGCCTCGGCCGAGCAGCGTCAGCTCACCGACCCCGTCCTCGTGGCCGCTTTCGAAGGGTGGAACGACGCCGGCGATGCCGCCAGCACCGCGATCGAGCACCTCGAACTGACGTGGGACGCCACTCCCCTCGCCGAACTCGACCCCGACGACTACTACGACTTCCAGGTCACGCGACCCACGGTCCGGATGGTCGAGGGCATCACGCGGCGGATCGACTGGCCGACCACCCGGCTGTCGGTGTGCCGCCCGCCGGGATCGTCCGTCGACGTGGTGCTCGTGCACGGCATCGAGCCGAACATGCGGTGGCGCAAGTTCTGCGCCGAGCTGATCGGCTACGTCGAGCAGCTGGGCGTGACCACCGTCGTGACGCTCGGGGCCATGCTGATGGACACCCCGCACACCCGCCCCGTGCCCGTCACCGGCATGGCCTACGACGCCAACTCGGCGGCCAAGTTCGGGCTGGAGAGCTCCCGGTACGAGGGCGCGACGGGCATCGTCGGGGTGTTCCAGGACGCGTGCGTGCAGGCCGGTGTGCCGGCGATCTCGTTCTGGGCCGCCGTGCCGCACTATGTGTCGCAGCCGCCCGCCCCCAAGGCCACGCTGGCGCTGCTGCACCGCGTCGAGGAGGCCCTCGACATCGAGGTGCCGCTGGGTGCGCTGCCCGAGCAGGCCGAGGAGTGGGAGCAGACGGTCACCGAGATGGCCGAGGAGGACGAGGACGTGCGCAACTATGTCCGCGCCCTCGAGGAGCGTGGCGACGCCGACGCCGACGCCCAGCTCAGCGAGACCAGCGGGGACGCCATCGCCGCCGATTTCGAGCGCTACCTGCGCCGCCGTGGCCGTGGCGGCCCCGGTCAGCGCGGCGACGGCCCACCTGGACCGCTGGGCCGGCAATAGTTCCGTGAGAGGCAAAGGCGGCGGGGACGTCCCCGCCGCCTTTGCCTCTCACGGAACTATTGCCGGCCCAGCGGTCCAGGTGGGCCGTCGCCGCGCTGA
>DASWRQ010000191.1:0-2221 GCA_036403095.1 Kutzneria sp.
GGAGGGGGAGCTGCACGCCAAGCTGGCCGAGGCGGCGACCGACCCCGACCGGCTGTTGGCCCTGGACGCCGAGCTGCGCACCGTGCTGGCCGAGAAGGACGACGTCGAGGAGCAGTGGATGCTCGCCGCCGACGCCGCCGAGTGAACCCCGGCGAGTCACGCTCTCGGAACCGACGAATGTAGGTTTCGGGCAGGTGCCTGAGACCGTGTTTCGCTGTGTCCGAGAGCGTGACTCGCCGGGGGTGGCCACGGGGTGCGGCCGAACGCCTTAGGCTCGTTGGCATGAGCAAGTTCGTCGACACGTTGCGCGCCACCGGGACCAGTGGGCGTGACAAGGGGTTCATCACCGGCGAGCCGCAGGCGCCGCTGCGCCGGACGTGGGCCGAGGTGCACGTGACCGCCACCGAGCTGGCCGGCGGGCTGGTGGCGGGCGGCCTGCGCCCGGGCACCGCCGTCGCCGTGCTGGCCGCCGATCCGGCGGTGATCGCGCCGGCCGTGCAGGCGGTGTGGCTGGCCGGCGGCAGCGTGACGATGCTGCACCAGCCGACCCCGCGCACCGACCTCGGCGAATGGGCCCAGGACACGCTGAAGGTGCTCGGCATGATCGAGGCGGGCCTTGTCCTGCTGGGCAGCCCTTTCGACGCGCTGTCCGGCGTACTCGACGAGCACGGCGTCACCTACCGCAAGCTGACCGACCTGACGGGCGCCGAGCCGCTGACCGAGCCGGTGGACGTGGACGAGGACGCCACCGCGCTGCTCCAGCTGACCAGCGGCTCCACCGCGGACCCGAAGGCCGTGCGGATCACCCACCGCAACCTGATGGCCAACATGACCGCGATGATCACGGCCTCCAAGTTCGACTTCGACGCCGACACCATGGTGTCGTGGCTGCCGCTGTTCCACGACATGGGCATGGTCGGCTTCCTGACGCTGCCGATGACCTTCGGCATCGAGCTGGTGAAGGTCAGCCCGGTCGAGTTCCTCGGCGGGCCGCTGCTGTGGTTCGACCTGATCAGCCGCTACCACGGCACCGTCACCGCCGCGCCGAACTTCGCCTACGCCATCGCCGGCCGTCGACTGTCCTCTGTGGAGGAAGACGGCCGGTACGAGCTGTCGCAGCTGCGGATCGCCTTGAACGGCGCGGAACCCATCGACGCCGCCGCGGTCAGGTCGTTCACCGACGCCGGCGCCCGGTTCGGCATGACGCCCGGATGTGTGCTCTGCGCCTACGGCATGGCCGAGACCACGCTCGGTGTCGCCTTCGCCGCGCCGGGCGAGGGGATGACCATCGACACCGTCGACGCCGACGAGCTGGAGGCCGGCAAGCGGGCCGTGCCGGCCACCGACGGCAAGACGCGGTCCTTCCCGCTGCTCGGACATCCCTTGCCCGGCCTGGAAATCAAGATTGTCGACGAGCACGGCGAGCCCCGCGGCGACCGTGAGGTCGGCCTGATCATGCTCAAGGGCGAGTCCGTCACGCCCGGCTATCTCACCGTCGACGGGCCGGTGTCCACACAGGACGAACACGGCTGGCTCGACACCGGCGACGAGGGCTATCTCATCGACGGCCAGGTCGTGGTCTGCGGCCGCCGCAAGGACGTCATCATCATGGGCGGCCGCAACATCTATCCCACCGACATCGAGCGGGCCGCCACCTCCGTCGACGGTGTGCGCGCCGGCAACGCCGTCGCCGTCCGCCTCGACGCCGGCACCCGCCGGGAGCGCTTCGCCGTCGCCCTGGAATCCAACCGGGCCAACGATCCCGAGGCCGTCAAGGTCATCAAGGACGAGGTCACCGCCCGCGTCGTCGACGCCGCCGGCGTGCGCCCCTACGCCGTCATCGTGCTCCCACCCGGCAACCTGCCCAAGACCCCCTCCGGCAAGCTCCGTCGCGCCGCCGCCGGCGAGCAGGTCGCCAAGATGTTGGCCAAGGACTGAGATCGGCCGGGGTGTGGGGATCCCACACCCCGGCCGATGCCGGTGGAAACGTTGTCGGCGTCTAGTTGTCGTCGTTGTCGATGCCGACGATGTCCGACGGGTCCGTGCCGTTGTCGGCGGCGGCCGCGAGCGTCGTCGCATGGCCGGAAGTCGGTGCGACGCCGATGATCGCGGCCGACACCGGCGCGGCGGTGGCCATGACGGCGACCGCTGCTCCCGCGAGCAGCCTGGACAATCCTGACTTCATGACGTGCCCCTCCCCTGGCGGACCACCGTGCGGTGG
>DASWRQ010000192.1:0-6808 GCA_036403095.1 Kutzneria sp.
TGGCCGGCGCCCTCACCCCCACCGAGATCGAGTCCGCCGTCTCCGTCGGGGCCGAGGCGGTCAAGCTCTTCCCCGCCTCCCTCGGCGGTCCCGCCTACCTTTCCGCGCTGCGCCAACCGTTTCCGGACGTTCCCTTCGTCCCGGTCGGCGGCGTCGGCCTCGCCGAGACCGAGTCCTATCTCGCCGCCGGCGCCATCGCCGTCGGCGTCGGCTCCCCGCTGGTCGGCGACGCCGCCGCCGGCGGCGACCTGTCGGCCCTGGCCGAGCGCGCCGCCCGCTTCGTCAAGCTGGCGTCGGCTTAGCCGAGCCGATCACCGCCCGGAGATGCGGCGGAAGTCCTTACTGGCCTTGTCGACCAGGGCCCGCATGGCCTGCTCGGCGGCCTCGGCGTCGCGCTCGCGGATGGCGTCGAGCACCTTGCGGTGGCTGGGCACGGGGTCGTCGGCGGGGTCGGCGTTGTGCACGACCTGGTCCCGCATGGCCAGGCCGCTGGCGATCACCCGTTCCATCTGCACGACGAGCTGGTTGTGGGTGGCGCCGAGCAGGGCGCGGTGGAAGTCGAGGTCGGCCTCGACTAGCTTGCCGGGGTTGCCGGCGGCCTCGGCCATGCGGGTCAGCGCGTCGTCCAAGTCGGCCAGGTCCTCGTCGGTGGCCCGCTGGGCGGCGAGCTTGGCGGCGGCGGGCTCCACGATGGACCGGACCTCGGCCAGGTGCTCCAACAGGTCGGGATCGGGTGGCCCGGCCGAGCGCCAGCGCAGCACGTCGCCGTCGAGCATGTTCCAGTTGCTGCGCGAGCGCACGAAGGTGCCGCGCTTCTGCCGTGCGTCGATGATTCCCTTGGCGGACAACACTTTCAGTGCCTCGCGCAGCGCGGTGAGGCTGACGTCCAGCTCCTCGCGCAGCGCGAGCAGGTCGAGCGTCGCGCCCTCCGCGATCTCCCCGGACAGGATGCGCAGCGCGAGCGCCTCCACGGTCTGCCCGTGCACTCCCCTGAGCTGGTACCCGCTCAACACCCCTCCACCCTCACCCACGCCCCGCACGCACTGCCCTCACGCACCGGGGGGCTACAGTATCGCTCAGCCACCGCAGATACTAATTTAGTAATATATCTTGACACCGCCGCCCCGCGGTTGCAACCTCACTGTCACTTCCCACCCACGTGAACGACAGGGGTCGCCGATGACCAGCACGGGCTTCTCCCGGCGCAGTTTTCTGGCCGGACTCGGCGCCGCCGGCGCGGCCACCGCGCTCGGTGGCTGTGTGACCTCGACCGGCAGCCAGGCCGCCGGTGGGTCGGCCACCGGCCCGGTGACGTTGCAGTCCAACCTGTCCGCGCCCGCGGCCAAGGCGGCCATGCAGGCGCTGGTCGACAGCTTCAACAAGAAGGGCGCGACCCAGGCCAGCCTGAACACCGTCGCGTCCGAGACCTTCCGCACCCAGCTGCCCACGTACCTGACCTCGGCCAACCCGCCGGACGTGCTCACCTGGTACGCCGGCTCGGTGGCCCGCTCCTACGCCGACAAGAACCTGCTGCTCGACGTGAGCGAGGTCTGGAACGGCCTGTCCGGCTACAGCGACGCGCTCAAGCAGCTCAGCACCGACAACGGCAAGCAGATCTTCATCCCGGCCGACTACTACTTCTGGGGCGTGTTCTACCGGAAGTCCAACTTCGCCAAGTGGGGCGTGACGGCGCCGACCACCTGGGCCGAGTTCCTCCAGGTCTGCGAGACGATCAAGAGCAAGGGCGGCATCCCGCCGATCGGCCTCGGCGCGGGCAACACCACGCCGTGGGTGGCGTCGGACTGGTTCGACTACCTCAACGTGCGCATCAACGGCGCGAACTACCACCGCGAGCTGCTGGCCGGCCGGCACAGCTTCACCGACCCGCAGGTGCACAAGGTGTTCGACCAGTGGAAGACGGCGCTGCCGTACTTCGACCCCAAGGGCACCGCGCTGCCGTTCCAGGACGCGACGACCGCGCTGCTCGAGGGCCGCACCGGCATGATGCTGATCGGCACCTTCCTGCTGGACACCACGCCCAAGAACGACGTGGACGACATCGACTTCTTCCGCTTCCCGGTCATCGACCCGTCCGTGCCGCTGGTCGAAGAGGCCCCGACCGACGGCTTCTACGCCAGCGCGCACACCCGCCGCAAGCCGCAGACCCTGGAGTTCCTCAAGTACCTCACGACGGCCGAGGCCCAGGAGGCGTACCTGAAGTCCTCGGCCGGCAGCTCGCTGCCGGCCAACTCGACGGCCAAGGACTCCGGCACCCCCCTGATCACCAAGGGCAAGGAGATGCTGACCAAGGCGGCCGACCTGACGCAGTTCTTCAACCGCGACTCCAGCGACGCCCTGCAGCCGACCGCCGACGCGGCACTGGTGAAGTTCATCCAGCACCCGGAGCAGATCGACTCGATCCTCACCGACTGGCAGAGCGCCGCGAAGAAGGTCTGGACCTCCTGACATGACCGCGACACTGACGGCGCCGGCCGCGGCCCCGCCCTCACCGGCGGGGCCGCGCCGCAAGCGCCGCACCCTCTCGCCGACGCTGCTGGCCTTCGTGCTGGTGCCGCTGCTCGTCGAGTCGCTGTGGGTGTTCTGGCCCGCGATCCAGGGCATCTATCTGTCCTTCACCAGCTGGGACGGCGTCTCACCGGCGACGGTGGTCGGTTTCGGCAACTACGCCGAGCTGCTCACCGACCCCACGTTCGGCCGGGCGTTCCTGGACACGGTGCTGTGGCTGGTGCTGTTCGGCGGCCTGTCCGCGGTCGGCGGCCTGGGCACGGCGATGCTGCTGCTCAAGGACCGCCGCGGCGTCGGCTTCTACCGGGCGGCGCTGTTCACGCCGGTGGTGTTCTCGCTGGTCGCCACCGCCCTGATCTGGCAGGCCATCTACCAGCCGGACGGCCTGGTCAACACCGTCCTCGGCGCGGTCGGCCTGGACAGCTGGCAGCACTCGTGGCTGTCCGACGCCGACACCGCGCTGTACGCGGTGATCGTGCCGGCGCTGTGGCGGCAGATCGGCTACATCATGGTGCTGTACCTGGCCGGCCTCAAGGGCATCGACCCGACCCTGTACGAAGCGGCCACCATGGACGGCGCCACCCGGTGGCAGCAGTTCACCAAGATCACCCTGCCCCAGCTGAGCAGCGTCAACTCGGTGGTGCTGTCCGTGATCGTCATCGACTCGCTGCGCTCGTTCGACGTCGTGTGGGCGCTGACCCGCGGCGGCCCCTACCACTCCTCGGAACTGCTGAGCACCTACATGTACTCCACCGCATTCCAGTCACTGCGGCTCGGCTACGCGTCCGCGCTGGCCGTGGTGATCTTCGTGCTGGCCTTCGGGGTCATCCTCACGTACCTGGTGCGTGCGTTCCGGGACGCCGACGCGTGAGCCGGGTCCGCGCGCTCAGGACCGGCGGCTACCACCTGGTCGCCGGCGGCATCTCCCTGCTGTGGCTGCTGCCCATCCTGCTGGTGCTGGTCACCAGCATCCGCAGCTTCGACGACGTGGCCGCGCACGGCGTCGGCAGCCTGCCGCACTCGTTCACCCTGGACAACTTCGGCCAGGCATGGGTGGACGGCGGCGAGTTCCAGGCCATGGTCAACAGCCTCGTCGTGACCATCCCGGCCGTGATCATCACGCTGGCCCTCGGCGCGATCTCGGCCTTCGCGCTGAGCCGCTACGACCTGCCGTTGCGCCGGACCGTGCTGCTGGTCATGCTGGCCGGCAACCTGCTGCCGCCGCAGATCCTGCTCGTGCCGGTGTCCAAGATGGCCGAGATGCTCGGCATCTACGACACGCTCGGGGCGCTGATCGGCGTGCAGATCGGCTTCGGGCTCGGCTTCTACACGTTCGTGCTGTACGGCTTCATGCGGGCCATTCCCAGCGAGATCCAGCAGGCCGCGGTGATCGACGGCGCCTCGCCGACGCAGGTCTTCTGGCGGATCATCCTGCCGCTGACCCGCCCGGCGCTGGCCTCGCTGTCCGCGCTCGCCTTCACCTGGGTGTTCAACGACCTGCTGTGGTCGATCACGGTGATCAGGACCGACTCCAAGTTCCCGATCACCTCGGCCCTGCTCGGCCTGCAGGGGCAGTACGTGTCGCAGTGGAACGTGATCGCCGCCGGGTCGGTGATCGCGGCCATCCCGACCGTGGCGGTGTTCCTCCGGTTCCAGCGGCACTTCGTGGCCGGACTCGCCTTGGGGGCGGTGAAATGACCCAACAGTGGACGCTGCGCCTGGCGACCACCACGTACACCGTCGGCCTGCCCGAGCACCGGCGCTGGGCCGAGCTGCGGTCGTGGGGGCCGGCCGGTGTCGAGGACGGGCCGTCGCCGCTGGCCAACGTCGGCCGCACGCCGTACCTGACCGAGGCCGACGGGGCGCCCGTGGAGTACGCCCCGTTCGGCCTGCGGCCGTTCGCCGGCGCCGACCTGGTGGCGGGTCCGGTGGGCGCGCCGCGTGAGTCGTGGTGGACCTTCGACTCGTTCTCGTACAAGGAGACCTCTCTTCGGTTGACCTTCGCCGACCAGCTCACCGGGCTGCGCACCGACCTGTACTACGAGGTCGTGCCGGGCACCGACGTGCTGCTGCGCTGGACCGAGCTGACCAACACCGGCTCGGTGCCGATCCGGTTGGAGCGCTTCGACTCCGCCGGCTTCTGCCTGCCCGTGGACACCGCGCGGGTATCGTTCCTCGTCGGCCGGTGGTGCCAGGAGTTCCAGCTGCGCCAGGTGGTGCTGCCGGCCGGCCGGTTCGAGATCGACAGCCGGCAGGGCGTGGCCGGGCACGGCTACTCCCCCTGGCTGGCCGTGCAGGACGACTCGTCGCCCGGCGGTGCCACCTGGGGTTTTCAGTTGGTGTGGCCGGGTTCGTGGCGGATCGACGCCGACATCGAGCTGAGCGGCTCCTGCCGGGTGCGGGTCGGCCGCCGGCCGCACGAGGGCGCGGTCCTGCTGGCCCCTGGGGCCACGATGGAGACGCCCCAGGTCACCGCCGCGTACAGCGCCGACGGCCTCGGCGGGCTGGCCCAGGTCTGGCACTCGTACGAGCGCACGCTGTCCCCCGGCGGCCGCCAGGTGCTGTACAACTCCTGGGAGGCCACGGAGTTCGCCGTCGACGCCGCCGGACAGCTGGAGTTGGCCAGGGTGGCCGCCGACATCGGCGCCGAGCTTTTTGTGGTCGACGACGGCTGGTTCGTCGGCCGTGACGACGATACCGGCGGCCTCGGCGACTGGACGCCCGATCCGGCCAAGTTCCCGGCCGGCTTCGGCGCGTTCGTCGACGACGTGCGGGCCCTGGGCCTGGAGTTCGGGTTGTGGGTGGAGCCGGAGGCGATCAGCCCCAGGTCCCGCCTGTACGCCGAGCACCCCGACTGGGTGTACCACCTCGACGGCCGCACGCCGACCCTGATCCGCAACCAGCTACTGCTGGACCTGGGCCGTGACGACGTGTTCGAGTTCGTGCTGTCCACTCTGGACGGCCTGCTCGCCTCCTATCCGATCCGCTATCTGAAGTGGGACATGAACCGGCCGCCGACCGAGCGTGGACGCCCGGGCGCCGGCGATCCCGAGGCGCTGGACCTCGACGGCGCCCACGCCCGGAACTACCTGCGCATCCTCGACCACCTCCGGGCGGCGCACCCCTCCGTCGCGATCGAAGGCTGCGCCGGCGGCGGCGGCCGGGTCGAGCTGGCCACCATCTCCCGTACGGATGTGGTGTGGCCCAGCGACAACACCGGCCCGCTGGACCGTCTGTCCATTCAGTACGGCTTCCTGCACGCCCACGCCCCGCACGTGATGAGCTCGTGGGTCACCGACGCCGTCGGTGTGTTCGACCAGCGGCCGCGGTCGTTGCGGTTCCGCTTTGTGCTGGCCATGGCCGGCGCGCTGGGCATCGGGGCCGACATCCGGTCGTGGACGCCTGCGCAGCGGTCCGAGGCCGCCCGTCACATCGCGCAGTACAAGGAACTTCGCTCGTTCCTGCACTCCGCAACCGTCACGATGATCGGCACCCCCGCCGACCCCACGTTCGCCCTGCAGTACACCGGAACAGACCAGGTCGTCGTGCTGGCCTGGAGCACCGGACCGCTGGACGGAACCCCGGCCCTGTCCGGCCGGCGTCCTCGGCTCCGTCTGTCCGGTCTGGACCCCGCGGCCCGCTACGGCTCGTACTCCGCCGCCCACCTCATGTCCGTCGGCCTGCCGGTCGACTGGGAGTCCGTGGACGCCGACGTGATCGTGCTGGAGCGGTCGTGACCATCACCTTCGCCCCCGGTTCCGGCCGCATCCTGCAGGTCTCGGTGCGCGGCCGCGACGCCTTCTGGGTCGCCGCCTCGGATCAGAGCGGCTGGAACCTGGGCGGCGATCGCCTGTGGCTCGGCCCCGAGCGGGACTGGTTCTGGGCCGGCGCCGCTCGTGACGACCTCTCCCGGCACCGCGTTCCCGCCGAGATCGACCCCGGCAACTGGAACGTCGTGCACCAGCGTCCCGACGGCGTCGACCTCGTGCTCAGCGCCACCCTCGTCGACCGCAACACCGGCGAGCACACCAGCGTTCTCGTCGAGCGGCACATCACCGTGCTGGCCGACACCCGCTACGTCGCCGAGTACGAGACCGAGAGCGTGCTCCAAGTCCAGAGTGGACACCCTGTAGATCTGTGGAGCATCGTCCAGGTCCCGCTCGGCGGCCGCCTGGAGATCGGCGTCACCGGCGAGTTCCGCTTCCGCGACCACCTCGCTTCCCCTGTGGATCCTTCACGTTTTTCGGCCACCCCGGGTATCGCCACCATAGACCTGACCGGC
>DASWRQ010000193.1:0-38675 GCA_036403095.1 Kutzneria sp.
GGCAGCGGCGGTCAAACGATTTCGGCCGCCCCCGCCCGATCGGACGGGGGCGGCACGCCTCAGTTGGGGACGGTGTCGGTGAAGTGCGTGCCGGCGGCGTAGTAGCCGGACACGGCGCTGTCCACCTGAGCCGGGCTCAGCGCGCCGGCGTTGAAGTACACCCAGTTGACCTTCTGGTCCCAGCTGCGTTGCCCGGTGAACGGCAGGTCGATGAACCACAGGTTGAAGTCGATGGTCATCTTGTCGCGCGGGTAGTACTTTCCGTTGCTGCTGAAGTAGACCCGACCGTCCACATAGTACGTGACGGTCCCGTCGGCGACGGTCATGACCAGCGTGTGCCAACCCTGCAGGCTGGAGAGCTCGTTGTGGGTCACGCGATCCATGGCGTCGGCGCTGTACCAGGTCGTGGTGTACAGGGTCGGACCCGGTGCGCCCCAACCGCCGTTGGGCAGGTACTCGTTGTCCAGCTCGCTGTAGAGCGGCTCGTCCGGGGTGATCGTGTAGAAGGTCTGGTTGACGTGGTCGCCGTCCGGGCCGCTGGTCGGCGCGTCGGTGAAGAACACCCGGGCCGCGTACGTGCCCTCCTTGAACTTGCGCTGCACGGTGTCGATCTCGGCCTGCGTGGTGTTCGCGGCGGTGCCGTCGGTCCTGGCCTCCAGCTGCATCGCCTTGCCTCCGACGGCGGCGGGGTCGGAGGGGAAGCTGATGGCGCCGGCGGACCAGGTGCCGGCGATGCCCGGGCCACCGCCGCCGGTCCGCACGCTCCAGCCGTGCGCGGCCAGCGCCGGGTCGGCCGGGCCGCTGTAGTGGAAGTCGTCGAACAGGGCCGCCCCGGACGGTTGGACAACAGTTGTTGTCGTGGTCGTCGGCGCGCCGCCGGCCGGGGCGGTGCCGAAGACCAGCGCGCCGTTGACGTTGGCGGCGACATCCGGGTTGACGGCATAGCCGGTGTCGGCCCCGTTGAACGAGTAGTCGTTGGCCTGGTTGACGTTCTGCCAGTCGGCCCGGTAGAGCCGGAGCTGGATGTCGCCGCTGTCGGCGCCGGCGGCGATCGAGCCGCCGGTGAAGCTGACCTGGAGGTAGTGGTCGGCGGTGGCTGTCGGCGTGGGCAGCGTGCCGACCGTGCCGGCGAGGTTGCCGCAGCCGACGACGGCCCAGGCGCAGGCGAACACGTACGAGCCGGCGGTGTCGGCGGTGAAGTAGTAGCGCAGGGTGACCTGGTTCAGCGACAGCGGGCCGCTGCCGGTGTTGACGATCTTGAACCAGGGTTCGGCCTCGCCGGCGTTGGCCGGTGTCGAGGTCTTGTACTGCACGCTGAGCGCGGGCGTCGCGCCCAGCGCCGGGATGGCGTAGAGGCTGGCCGCCGCGCACACCGCCGCCGTGGCGGCGATGGCGGCTCGGCGTCCCCGTGGCCGGGCAGGGTTGGGGTCCATCGGGCTCTCCTCGGTCGAACGACGCGTGGCGGCCTCGTCGACACCGACTGACCATTGGTAAGTCGGATGCGGTACACGGTGACCCCAGCTGGACGGCATGTCAAGGGCCTTGACATGACCAATGGTCAACCATCAGCCTCGACGGTCATGGGGTCGACGACCGCGATCATTCCCCGCCCGCCGCAGGTCGAGCCGCGGCACGGCTGGTTCCTGCTGCGGCCCGACCTGCGGGTCAACTGCGGGCCCGGCGCCGAGCGGGCCGGCGAGCTGCTGGCCGGCTACCTCGGCCTGCGCGGCAAGGCCGGCCACGCCCCGACGATCTGGCTCGAACTCGCCAGTCGCGGCCCCGGTCCGGAGGGCTACCAGCTGGACGTCCGGCCTCAGCAGGTGGTGCTGACCGCGACCACCGAGGCAGGCCTCCTGCACGGCGTACAGACGCTGCGAATCCTTGCGTCCCAAGGGAATCTGCCGTGCCTGCGGATTCGGGACGCGCCACGGCTGCCGTGGCGAGGCGTGCTGCTGGACGTCGCCCGGCACCACCTGCCGCTGGAGTTCCTGCACCAGTTCGTCGACCTGCTGGCCCTGCACAAGCTGAACGTGCTGCATCTGCACCTGACCGACGACCAGGGCTGGCGGATGGAGATCGCCGGCTGGCCACGGCTGGTCGACGTCGGCGCGTGGCGGCCGGAGAGCCAGGGCGACGGCGTGCCGCATGGCGGCTACTACACCCAGGCCGAGCTGCGGGAACTCGTTCGCTGCGCGGCCGCTCGCGGCGTGCTGATCGTGCCGGAGATCGAGCTGCCCGGGCACGTGCGGGCCGCGCTGGCGGCGTATCCCGAGCTGGGCAACTTTCCCTCGCGGCGGCGGCCGGTGTGGACGAGTTGGGGCATCAGCGAGGACATCCTCGGCGTGCACGACACCGCGCTGGCCTTCTGCCGCGACGTGCTGCGGCAGGTCGCCGACGTGTTCCCGGCCCCCTACGTGCACATCGGCGGCGACGAGTGCCCCACGACGCAGTGGGCCACCGCGCCGTCCGCGCTGGCGCGGGCCCGTGAGCTGGGGTTCGACGACCCCGGACGGCTGCACGGCTGGTTCCTCGGGCAGCTGCGCGACACGCTGCGTGAGCTCGGGCGGACCGCCGTGTGCTGGGCCGAGAGCCACCCCGGCGGGATGCCGTCCGGGCTGGTCGCCACCGCCTGGCGGGACGCCGCGCACGGGGCCACGGCCGTTCGCGACGGGCACCAGGTGATCATGGCCCCGCACCGGTCGACATACCTCGACTACGCCTCGGCGGAACCGGCCGGCCCCTCCGGCTTCGTCACGAGTCTGGCTGACGTCTACCACTTCGATCCGCTGGGCGGTCTGCCCGTGGCCGTCGGCTCCGAGCCCGGCGTGCTGGGCACGCAGGCCCAGCTGTGGACCGAGTACGCCCCGACCCCCGACCACGTGCGGCGGCTGGCCTTCCCCCGGCTCTGCGCGTTCGCCGACGCCGCCTGGCGCAGCACCGCCCCCGACTACGATGACTTCCGGCGCCGCCTGGCCGTGCACCTCGACCTGCTCGGCGCCTTGAACGCCCTGCCGACGACCTATGCCGAGACCCCGTGACCACTGCCTCCTCCCCCAAGCGCGACGTCGTCCGCCGGCACATCCTCGGGCTGATCGAGAACTCCCGCCCCGGCACCGGTCTGGCCTCCGAACGCGAGCTCGCGCAGCAGCTCGGCGTCTCCCGGCCCACCGTCCGGGCCGCCCTCGACGACCTCACCCGGGACGGTTTCCTCGTGCGGCAGCGGGGTCGCGGCACTTTCACCGGTCCGCACAAGGTGACCCAGGAGCTCGCCGCCGGCATGGCCTCGCCGCCGGCCGACGGCGACTGGACCAGCTCGGTCGTCTCCTTCGCCGTCTCCCCCGCCTCGCCGCCCGTCGCCGCCCGGCTCGAGCTCTCCCCCGGCGACCCCGTCCTGCGCGTCACCCGGGTCCGCCTCGTCGACGGCGAGCCCATCGCCATCGAACGCCTCGAGCTGCCCGCCACCGTCGTCCCCGGCCTGCAGGCGTCCGACATGGAGTCCGGCAACTTCTACCACCTGCTGCGGGATCGGTTCGGGATCCGCGTGGCCGAGGCCGTGCAGAGCATCGAGCCGTCCTTCACCAACCCCGAGCAGGCCGAACTGCTCGACGTGCCCGTCTACTCCCCGCTGCTCCAGATCGAGCGCACCACCCGCGACAGCACCGGCCGCATGGTCGAGGTCACGCGCTCGGTCTACCGAGGCGACCGCTACCGCATCACCTCGACCTTGCGCTTCGACGACACCTCGGGCTGACTACGCTTCGGCGGTGACTGTGAACGCGGCTCTCGCCGACATCCTCGATCGCCGAGCCGCCGAGACGGAGTCGGAGCAGATGCTCGCGGCATTGGTCGACGGCGGGGTGTACGTGCCGACGGACGACGAGGGCTCCGTGCTGTTCTTCCAGGGCGAGCACGGCGAGCCGATGCTGCCCGGTTACGTCAGCGAGGACTGCTGCGCCGAGCTGCTGCCGCAGGCCGGCGCCTCCGTGCACTGCGACTCGATGCGGCTGATGGACATCCTGAAGCAGACCGGCGTCGCCGTGATGGCGGTCTACTCCCGCAAAGGGTGGGCCCGCGTGCCGGCGCCGCTGATGGCCCAGACGATGAGCCATCGAGGCCGGCAGGCGGCCGGCGAGCGGCTCAAGCTGACCCGGACGACCCACCCGGTGGCCGTCGCCCTGCTCGAGGCGCTGGCCCGCCGGGTGCCGGAGTTCCCGGCGGTGCGGACCGTCTGGGTGTCGCACGCCCGCTGGCTCGAGACCGGCAACGAGCACCTCATGCTGCACGTGGCGGTGGACGAGCCGCTCCCGTCGGCATCGGCGAACGGCATGATGGAGCTGCTGATGGGCGAGGACGTGCCCCTCACCGAGGAGGACCCCCGCGTCGGCATGCTCGCCATGAACACCGTCGATCACGCCGACGCCATCGCCGAGGTCGAGGCCATGGGCCTGGACACCGTCCGCCGGGCCTAGTTCCGCTTCGCGAACTCCAGCAGGGGCTTCATCACCGTGACGTCCACGCCGGTGCTGCGTAGGGCCACGATGATCTGCGCGGCGCGGCGGTACTCCTGCTCGTCGGCCGGCCGGTAGCCGCCGGGCCGGAACTGGACGACGGGGATCGTGGTGGGCCGGACCCGGACGTTGGTCTCGTCGCGCCAGGCCCGGCACTCGGCCTGCTGGCCCTTGGCGTCGAGACCGGTGACCCAGACGAAGCGGACCCGGCGGGAATCCTGGTCGTCCTCGACCCACAGGGTGTTGGCCGAGATGGCCGGGACGGCGGCGACCGGCGGCGGAGGCGGGGCCTGGGCGGCCCGGCGGCCCAATCGCGAGGTCTGGGCGACCGGCTGGGCCATCGGCTGGGCGACGGGCTGGCCGACCGCGGCTCCGACGAGGACGAGGTCCAAGTCGGCGGCGGCCCGGAGCAGGGTGCCGTAGTCGACCTGCCCGTTGACCGCCTGGATCTGCTGGACGAGGGTCCGGGCCAGGTCACCGGCGGGATGCGGCCCGAGGCCCCGGTCCAGCACCTCGACCTCGGCGGCCGCGTTGTCCAGGGCGTCGGCCAGCCGACGGAACTCCTCGGCCGCCCGGCGGACGGGCGCCTGCACGGCCCGGCGGAACGGCCCGGTCGCGTTGTCCATGGTCATGGGTCCCAGGTTAGGCAAGGATCGGGACGGTCGGAGAGTCAAGGAGGCAACCAATGGGCGTGCTGACCGACCTGGTGTCCGCGCTCGCCGGCGGAGGGGTGCGGGTCGTGGACCTGACCGCGCCGCTGTCGGCGAGCACACCGGTGCTCCAACTGCCGGAGCCGTTCGCGAACACGACGAGCTTCCGGCTGGAGGAGATCAGCCGCTACGACGACCGCGGCCCGGCCTGGTACTGGCACGACATCCACACCGGCGAGCACGTGGGCACGCACGTCGACGCGCCGATCCACTGGGTGACCGGCAAGGACGGCGTCGGCGTGGACGAGATCCCGCTGCGCACGCTGGTCGCGCCGGCGGTGGTGCTGGACGCGACGGCCAAGGCGGCGTCGGATCCGGACTTCCTGCTGGGCATCGACGACGTGCGGGAGTGGGAGGGCGAGCACGGGCCGCTGCCGGACGGCGGCTGGCTGCTGTACCGGACGGGCTGGGATGCGCGCTCGGGTGATCAGGAGAGCTTCCTGAACGGCCAGCACAGCCCGGGCGTGTCGCCGGAATGCGCCCAGTGGCTGGCTCAGGAGACGCCGATCGTCGGCTTCGGCGTGGAGACGGTCGGCACGGACGCGGGGCGGGCAGCCGAGCTGGAGCCGATGTTCCCGTGCCACAACCTGCTGCTGGGCGCAGGCAAGTTCGGGTTGACGCAGCTGCGGAACCTGGCGCAGCTGCCGCCGACCGGCGCGGTGCTGGTGGTCTCGCCGCTGCCGATCGTCGGCGGGACGGGCAGCCCCGCCCGCGTGTACGCCTTCGTGGAGCGGCCGTGATCGTCGCCGAAGCCGTCGGGCAGGTGCTGGCGGAGCTGGGCGTCGGCCCGGTGTTCGGGGTGGTCGGCAGCGGGAACTTCCACGTCACCAATGCCTTGCGGGACAACGGCGTGCCGTTCTACGCCACCCGGCACGAGGGTGCGGCGGCGACGGCGGCCGACGCCTGCGCGCGGATGAGTGGCCGGGTGACGCTCGTGTCGGCGCACCAGGGCTGCGGGCTGACCAATGCCCTGACGGGGATCGGCGAGGCGGCCAAGAGCCGCACGCCGATGATCGTGCTGGCCGCCGAGTCGCCGGCTTCCGATCCCCTCAACAACTTCCGCGTCGACCAGGACGCGCTGGCCCGCTCGGTCGGGGCCGTGCCGATGCGGGTCACCGATCCGACAACCGCTGTTGTCGACACCGTTCGCGCCGTGCACACGGCGTGGTTCGAGCGGCGCACTATCGTGCTCAACCTGCCGGTCGATGTGCAGGCGATGACCGGCGCGGAGGTGAAATCCGTTGCGCTGCCGGCCTATCCGCGTCCGGCCGAGCCCGATGTCACGGAGTTGGCCGCCCTGATCGCCGCCGCCGAGCGGCCGGTGTTCATCGCCGGCCGTGGCGGTCGCGGCGCCGCCACGGAGATCCGGGCGCTGGCGGACGCCTGCGGCGCGCTGCTGGCGACCTCGGCCGTCGCCCACGGCTTGTTTCACGAAGACCCTTGGGCCCTGGGCATTTCCGGCGGCTTCTCGTCGCCGTTGGCGGCCGAGCTGATCCAGGACGCCGATCTGTTGGTCGGCTGGGGTTGCGCGCTGAACCGGTGGACCACTCGCCAGGGCAAGCTGATCGGCCCGTCGACCCGGCTGGCCCAGGTCGACCTGGACGCCGACGCCCTCGGCGCACACCGCCCGATCGACGTCGGCGTTGTCGGCGACTCCGCGGCCACGGCCCGGGCCTTGTTGGCTCAACTGCCGCACAAGGCCGGCTACCGCTCCCCCGCGATCCATGCACGCATCGCGACGCGGGCCCGTTGGTCCGCGGCCGACTACACCGACGAGTCGACCGCCGAGCTGATCGACCCCCGCACGCTGTCCCTCGAGCTGGACCGGATCCTGCCGGCCGAGCGGATCGTCGCCGTCGACTCCGGCAACTTCATGGGCTACCCCAGCGCCTATCTGGCCGTGCCCGACGAGTTCGGGTTCTGCTTCACGCAGGCGTTCCAGTCCATCGGGCTCGGCCTGGCCACCGCCATCGGCGCCGCGATCGCCCGCCCCGACCGGCTGCCGGTCGCCGCGCTGGGCGATGGCGGCTTCCACATGGCCGCCGGCGAGCTCGAAACCGCTGCGCGCCTTGGTCTTCCGCTGGTCGTCATCGTCTACAACGACGCCGCCTACGGGGCCGAGGTGCACCACTTCGCCGGCGACCACACCACCGTCCGCTTCCCGCCCACCGACATCGCCGCCATCGCCCGCGGCTTCGGCTGCGCCGGCCTCACCGTCCGCACCGTCGACGACCTCAAACCCGTGCACGACTGGCTCGCCGGCCCCCGCGAGACGCCGCTGGTCATCGACGCCAAGATCGTCGAGGACGGCGGCTCATGGTGGCTGGCCGAGGCTTTCCACGGTCATTGAAGCTGACGGGCTCGGCCGCGGATCGCCAGGGCGGCGGCCGCCAGCAGAGCGACGACGACCGCGGCCGCGATGGTCGCGGTCGACACGCTGACCAGCCTCGCCGTCGTGCCCGCGGCGATGGGCGCGACGGCCAGGCCGGTGGTGTAGGCGAGGTTGTAGAGGGCGTATGCGGCGCCGTAGGCCGGCGGACTGGAGTGCTCAGCCAGCACGCCGATCAGGACCAGTGTTGGCGCGAGCACGAGCTGGGCACCGAAGTCGACGACGAGCACACCGATGATGCTGACCAGCGTGGATCCCATGCCCGCCAACAGGAATCCGATCGCGGCGACGGCCGCGCCGATGGCCGCCGTCGGCGCCGGCCGCAGCTTGTCGGCCCACCGGCCGGCCAGCGGCGCGCCCAGCGCGCCGACCAGCGCACCGCCGCTGAACACCAGGCCGATGAACGTCGAGTCGAGGCCGAGCGTACTCAGATGCAACGGCAGAATCGGCTCCAGGTAAGCGATGCTGCCCGCGCCGACGGCCGTCAGCAGCACCAGCAGCGGCACGTTTGGTCCACTCAGGACTGTCCGTAGTGGAGTACGGGTCGCCGGCACCGCAATGGGCTTGATCAGGATCATCCGTGCCATGGCATCGCCGGCGGCCAGCACGGCGACGACCAGAAACGGTGCCGCGGTCCCGAAAGCGTCGGCCAGTGCACCACTGACGCCCGGACCGAGCAGCACACCGACGCCGACGGCCGACAACGCGAGGCCCATCACCCGCCCGCGGCGACTGACGTCATGCGTGGCCGCGATCAGCGCCAGCCCGGCGATCCACGACGACGCCGCCGCGATTCCCTGGGCCACACGGGCAATGAGCAGCGCCGCCAGGCTTCCCCCGGCCACGCCGGCGAACAACGCCGTCGTCACGGCGAGTCCGACCAGCCCGGCCAGCATCGCCGGCCGTGGCCCGGCCCGGTCGACCCAGATGCCCACGAACGGCGTCGCCACCAGCAGCGCCACCGCGTAGGCCGCGAACAGCAGTCCCGAGATCAGCGCCGAGCCGTTGACCGCCGGCAGCCGCGGCAGGATCGGCACGATCGAGCCGTACAGGAACATGTCGACGCCCAGCGCGATCGAGGTGACCGCCACCGCCGCGCCCGGTTTTGTCGTGCTCACGGCATTCCCCCGAGCAGTGGTTCGATTCCGGCCGCATCCGCCGTCGGCAGCAGAGCGGGGTCCGCCGCCGCCAGCATCGCCGTGCCGCACAGCCAGGCCAGCAGCGACGCCGCCGCGCTCGGCGACACCACCCGGGCCAGCCGCTCCTGCCAGTCACGGAAGCCCTGGATCTTGGCCGTGTCGCTCATGCCGTCGGGCATCGGATTGCTGCCGTTCATGGTGATCGCCAGCAGCGCCCGGAACCGCTCGTTCTCCCGCAGGTCGCGCAGCCAGGCCAGCAAGAACGCCGTCAGCCGCTCGCGGTTCGAGCCCCCGACGTCCAGCTCGGCCCACACCGACACCGTCAACGCGTCCCAGGACTCCGCCAGGATCGCGCCGTACAGGGCCATCTTGTCCTCGAAGTGGTGGTACACCGCCCCTCTCGTCACGTTCGCGCGGGCCGCGATGTCCACCAGCCGCGCGTTGGCCACGCCCGTCTCCGCGAACACCGCCAGGGCCGCGTCCATCAGGTCCGCCCTCGTCCGGGCCGATTCCTCCGCCGTTCGCCGCACGAGCACATTCATACATGCATGCACGTATGTTGGCAAGCCGGTCGAATTGTCGGTGCTCGCGGGCATGATGTGCGCCATGACAAGCACCGCGCGCCGCATGTACGGGCTGCTGGAGCCGATCTGCCTGGTCACCTACCTGGCCGACGAGTCCGGCGAGGAGCTGGCCGCGCTCGGCCACCCCAACTACTGGGACGGCTACTTCGCCAGCCGCGCCGCACCGCTCGGGAGAGTGCCGGCCGAGGTCGTGCACGCGGCCTTCTACAGCTTCGCCGACGGAGAGGCCGCACGGCACATCCCGAGCGCATGGGAGAAGATCTCGCCCGAGGCGTCCTTCGCCGCGTGGTCGCGGGGCAGCGCGGCCTCCCTGCGGCGGATCATCGGCGACGAGCTGGCCGGCTCCCCCGGCCTGGCGCGCGCCGCCGACCTGGTCACCAAGGCCGCGATGAGCGCGCCCATCGACGGTCGGGTGATGTACGCCGGCATGCGCACCATGCCGGTGCCGAGCGACCCGGTGGCCCGGCTGTGGCATTCGGCGACCGTGCTGCGCGAGCACCGAGGTGACGGGCATGTCATCGCCCTCGTCGTAGCGCGCATCGGCGGCACCGAGTCGCACGTGCTTTCCGCGCTGGACATGGGCATCCATCCGGCGGAGTCGTTCGGTCGCATCCACCACCTGCCGAAGAAGCGGCTGGCCGAGGTGATGGACGGCCTGCGCGAGCGCGGACTCGTCGACGCCGACGGCCGGTTCACCGACGCCGGGCGCGAGACCAAGCAGCGCATCGAGGCGCTGACCGACGAGCTCGCCGGCCCACCGTACGACGCCCTGGATCCGGCCGAGCTGGACGAGCTGATCACCGTGCTCGAGCCCATCACCGCCAAGGTGGTCGCCGCGGGGTCGCAGTAGCTCTCAAGACGCAGTAGCTCTCAAGACCTCAGCTCACGATCGTGCGGGCCGCTGACTCCCCCCGCTCCCCCACACCCCCCGCTACGTGAGTGGCTCATTTTCGCTTCTCGGCCACCTGAGCCACTCACGTGCCCCCAAAATGCGAAGTGAGCCACTCACGTAGCCGAAAACACCTACTCGCGCTCCACCCGCCGCAACCCATCGGTTGGCGTCCACCACTCGACCACCAGCAAGGTCGCCGCCTCGTTCAGTCGGGTGTGCACGACTTCGGTGATGTCGCCCCGGAACTTGTCGCCGTCCGGTCCCTCGGTGATCGGCCCGGCCGCCACGGCCCGACCGGCGATCTTGACCTCGCCGGGCCACGACGCCTCGTCGCCGTCGACCGGGTCGACGGTGGCGCCGTGCAGCGCGAACCGGGGATCGCGACGCAGGTCGGCGCCTTTGCGCGCGCGGGCCATGGAGCCGAACACCAGCTCGCCGTCCTCGAAGACGACCTCGATGCCGGAGATCCGCGGCGAGCCGTCGGCCCGGAGGGTGGCGATGGTCTTGTGTCGATGCGCGTCGAACAGGGCCTGCACGCGCCGGGCGAACTCGGGCGCGGCGTGCTCGACGTCCCGCCAAGCGGTCATAGGCCCCATGATCTCGTGCGCAGCGGCACGTCGCCAGTGGTGTCGGCCACCAGGAAGGCCAACGAGCCGGTCACCGCGGTCACGCCGACGACCACGGCCGCCGCCGCGCCGACGCCGATCAGCGCGTCGTTGGCCGCGCCCGCGGCGGCCAGGGCAAAGCCGGCGACCATCACCGCCACGCACCACAGCGTCTTGCGCGCCCGGGGCCGGGACCGCGCCGGCTCGGGAAACAGCCCGCCGAGCTGGCGGAACACGACATCGCCGGCCAGCGACCGGTCGAGCCGGGCCAGGCAACGCCGCTGCCGGCCGGACAACACGTACGTCCTGTCCATCACGCCTCCACCCACCACATCACCCTGCGTACCCCGCCCGTCCCAGCGACGATGCCGAACGGCCCGCACCTGCCGACCCGTCCGGTCAGTCCTCCAGCGGCAGCACGTCGATGATCAGCGCCGCCGGCACCAGGTCGACGGTGCCATCGGCCCGTCGCACCGGAACCCATTGCTCGCTGGTGCCCGGATCCAGCACGGCGGTGTCGCTGGTGGTGGCGGTGCGGACGGCGCCGACCGGGTACTGGCTGAGGTCGAAGTAGGCGACGACGGCTCCGGTCGGCGGGCGCTGCATGTCCTCATCCATGTCTTCGGGTACCCGGTCGTAGCCGGACAATTCCGCTGGGTGGACATGGGCGTCCACTAACCACCGGGAGTTGTCCGTTCGGGAACGTTCGTCCGTGAAACAAGTCGCACATCCATCGATGGGGACAACCTTTTCCGCGACTCGCACGTATCAACCAGACATGAGCACGCTTTCGCGCCGGGCGGCGCCCGTGCGCCTGGGGGCCATCGCGGCCGCGGCGGTACTCGGAGCGGGTATCGCCTGTGCGTACACCGTGACGAGCCAATCACGGACCGTGCCGCGTAACGCCGTGCTCACCAGCGGTAGCGCCGCCCAACGGCCGCGGGTCGTCACGGTGCCCAGCACCACGACGACCACCACCAAACCGGGGCCGTCGGCCGTCTTGCCGTTCAACGCGAAACTCACGTCGCAGGACATTCCCGTTCCCGGCGGCGGGATACGCAGCGGCGCGTGCAGCGGTTCACTGATTGCCCCGGAATGGGTGGTCACGGCCGGGCATTGTTTTCACGATGTGAATGACACGCGGATCGGCGGCGCACCCCAATATCACATGACCGTGACGTTGGGAAAGCTCAAGGACAGCGATCCGGGCGGTGAGTCCGCACAGGTCGTGGACGTTCGGCAGTCGCCGGTCAACGACCTGGCCGTGGTCAAGCTCGACCGGGCCATCACCGACATAACGCCATTGGCGTTAGCCAGCAAGCCGCCGACGGTCGGCCTGCCGCTCCAGTTCGCCGGCTGGGGCTCGACCTCGCCGACCGTGGTCGCGCCGTCCGATCATCTCAAGCGCGGCCAGTTCCGGGTGGCGGTGCTGCACAACACCGTGCTCGACGCCGAGCCGACCGTGACCCGCACGGTCGAGAACAGCCCCTGCCCGGACGACTCCGGCGGCCCCTTCTTCGTCTCCGACGACAACGTGACCGGCACGCTGGTGGCCATCGTCGACAACGGCCCGGCCTGCCCGCAGCCGGGCCTGGAGGTCGTCGCACGGGTGGACGTCGTGTTCACCTGGATCCACCAGCAGATCGACGCCCACTGAATGGGGGAAGGACGCCTACCCTCAGCGCAGGTAGGCGTCCTTCCCAGTATGAACTCAGCCCTCCACGCGGTGCGAGGTCCAGAACGACGTGAGGTCGGTCGAGCCGGCCGCCGCCTGCGCCGCGGCCTTGAAGTCGGCCACGGTGGAGACGCCGTACCAGTGCGACTGGGCGTACGACTTGAGCAGGTTGGTCATCGCCGTGTCCCCGATCAGCCGCCGCAGGTCGTGCAGGGTGCACTTGCCGTAGTTGTAGACCACCGACGAGTACCGGGACGAGTGCGCGTCCCAGTAGGCCATCGAGTTGGTCAGCTTCTCGGCGCTGGACTGCCAGGAGATCGAGCAGCCCGAGCCGGTCACGCCGCGGTACAGGTCCGTGGCGTAGTCGGTGAAGCCCTCGTCCAGCCACGGCGAGTTGTACTCGTCGTCGCCGACGATGCCGTAGAACCACTGGTGCGCGATCTCGTGCGGCAGGGCCACGGTGGACACCAGGTCCATCACGAAGCCCGGGTACTCCATGCCGCCGAACCAGAAGTTGTTGTCGATGACGGCATCCAGCTCGCCGTACGGGTAGTCGCCGAACCGTCCGGAGTGGACGTCGACCGCGTCGGCGGCCAGGTTCAGCATGGAAGTGGCGTTGCTGCTGGAGATCCCGCTGACCGAGTAGACGTTGACCCGCACGCCCTTGCCCGAGGTCTTGGTGATCTTCGCGAAAGGCCCTGCGGCCCAAGCGAAGTCACGGACCTTGGAGGCCACCGCGTGCGTGGTCGTGGTGCTGCCGCTGGCGGTCTCGGTCGAGGTGCCGGTGGCCGGCGTGAGCAGGCTGGTCGGGTGCACCAGGGTCACGTCGAAGTCGCCGATCACCGTGTAGAACGACTCGCCGTTGTTGGTGTACGGGTCCAGGTGCCAGCCCGAGCCGTCGCGCACGGCCAGCACCGGCAGCGCGTTGCCGATCATGTTGAACGCGCCGTCGTGGCCGAACCGGTCGGCCCCGCTGGGCGCCACGATGCTCAGGTCGAACGCGATGGTGGCGGACTGGTTCTGCGCCAACGGGGACGGCAGCGTCACCTTCATCGCGGTGCAGCCGACGGTCAGCGCCGACGCGGCGCCGCCGGTCAGGTTGGTGACCGTGATCGGCGTGGTCGGGCAGGAGCCGTGGTAGTTGTCCCACAGCCGCAGGTACACCTCGGGCAGCGCGGTGGCGGAGCCGTTGGTGAAGGTGACGCTCTGGTGCCCGGTCCAGGTGTCGCCGGTGCTGTTGGACGTCAGGTTGACCGTGTACGCCGGGTTGATCGGCGTGCGGGTCGAGTCCGGCGGGGGCGGCGGCGTGCCGGTGCCGGTCGTCAGCGCGAAGTCGTCCAACGCGAAGTTGGTGGCCAGGCTGGAGTCCTCGCGGCCGGTCAGGGTCAGCGTCACGGTCTGGCCGAGGTAGCGGGAGACGTCGACGCTGCGCTGGACGTAGCCGGTGTTCTTGTCCAGGTTGGAGTAGCTGGCCAGGGTGTCGGAGCCGATCTGCACCGCCAGCGTGTCGTACTTGGTGCTGGTGGTCGTCTCCTTGGTGTCGATGTGCGACCAGTACGTCAGGGTCGCCGACGAGCAGCCGCTGGGCAGCGTCACCGTCTGGGACAGCGTGTCGGTGTGGGTGGCGCCGGTGCCGTCCAGCCGCGCGAGGCGGGCGCCGCCGTGCGACGGCTCGGCCGTCGTGCCGGCGACGATGGCGGCGATGGACCCGGACCACGGGGCGGTCCCGGTCTCGAAGTCGGCGTTGCCGATCAACTGGTCACCGCAGGCAGCGGCCTGTGCGGACGGGGTCACCGCCACTAGTCCGAAAAGCCCGACCGCCAGTGCGAGGGCAGCAGGGATTGCCCGGCGTCTCATGGGGATTCCTTTCGTGGCCCCGCCCGTCGGGGCCATCGACAGGTTCCCGGTTGCCCGTACGGCCATCAACCCGCCATCAGTACTGTTTCTGCCCGTCCGGTGACAAATCGATCGAATGGCG
Organism: Kutzneria sp.; assembly: GCA_036403095.1. Classification (GTDB taxonomy): domain Bacteria; phylum Actinomycetota; class Actinomycetes; order Mycobacteriales; family Pseudonocardiaceae; genus Kutzneria. Next base: position 14,481 of record DASWRQ010000193.1, read on the forward strand.
GCCGATCTGACGAGCGCCCGTCCTACCGCAGGGAGTGAAGGCGGCCCGTCGCATTTGTCGGCTTGTGGAGGAGGCGCTTCACCATCGGCTGCCCCAGTAGCAGACCGACCAGCACCAGGGCGATCCCGGCCACCTGCTGCCCGGTCAGGCCGTCGCCGGCGACCAGCGTGCCGAGCAGCACGCCGGTGACCGGGTTGAGCAGCCCGATCAGGCCGACGGAGCCGGCCGGCAGGTGCTTCAGGCCGGCGAACCAGGCGGCGAAGGCGATGGCCGTCGCCACCACGGTGACGTATGCGAAACCGAGGGTCGCGCTGGTGCTGAGCGCCGGCGGCGCACCCTCGACCAGGACGGCGAACGGGAGCAGGAGCAGGCCGCCCCAGGTCAGTTGCCAGGACGTGGAGGCCAGCACGTCGACCTCGCCGGCCCAGCGCTTGGCCAGGATGTATCCCAGTGCGGACAACGCCATCGCGGCGATCGACGCGAGCACGCCGATCAGGTCGACCCGGGCCGCCGACGTCATCAGCATCAGGCCGGCGCCGCCGATGCCGATCACGGCGCCGGCCAGGACGGTCGAGCCCGGGCGCTCGGCGTTGATCAGCCAGGCCAGCAGCATCAGCACCACCGGCGAGGTCGCCATGATCATCGACGCCAGGCTGGTCGGCAGGGCCTGCGCGGCGACGTAGACCAGCGTGAAGAAGACGCTGGTGTTCAACCCGCCCAGCACCAACGACTTCCACCACCACTGGCCGCGCGGAAGCTTACGGGCCGCCGCGAGCAGCAGCAGGCCGGCCGGCAGTGCCCGGAACACCGCCCCGTACAACGGAAATCCGGCCGGCAGCTGCTCGTGGGTGACGAAGTAGTTGGTGCCCCAGGCCACCGGCGCGATCGCCGTCACCAGGCTCCACTTCACAGTAGCTTCCATGGAAGCTACTTTATACCTTCCTGGGAAGCTATCCTAGGCGTTGTGACCCAGCACCCCTTGGACCACGTCGGCCGGATCCAGGCCGAATGGCATCGCGAGCGCCCCGACCTGGACGTGTCGCCGCAGGGCGTGATCGGCCGCCTGCACCGTGTCGGCGTGCTGCTCTCCGACCAGCTCAACGCCGTGTACCAGCGGTTCGGGCTGTCCGAGGGCGAGTTCGACGTGCTGGCCGCCCTGCGCCGGGCCGGCGAGCCGTTCGAGCGCGCGCCCGGCGAGCTGGCGGCGTTCACCATGGTCACCACCGGCGCGATGACCAAGCGCCTCGACCGCCTCGAAGCGGCCGGCCTGCTCACCCGGCGTCCCAGCGCCGCCGACGGCCGCGGCCGGGTCGTCGCCCTCACGCCCGCCGGTCGTGCCCTCGTCGACGAGGCGTTCGCCGCCCACATGCGCAACGAACACCGCCTGCTGGCCGAGCTCTCCCCCGCCGAGGCCGCGCAGCTGGAAGAGCTGCTTACGACCTGGCTGGCCCGCCTCGAGCCGCCGCGTTAGCCGACCTTCTCCAACGAGCCCACGCGCGCCACCTTGAACACCGGGCGGCGATGCAGCCGGAAGCCCAACGCCTCGTACAGGCGGATCGCGTTCGTGTTGGTCGCGGTGGCGTGCAGGAACGGGATGTCGCCACGGTCCTTGATGCCGGCGACGACCGCCTGGACCAGCCGGGCGGCGAGGCCCTGCCCGCGGTGGGCCGGGTCGGTGCAGACGGCGCTGACCTCGGTGAAGCCCGGCGGGTGCAGGCGCTCGCCGGCCATCGCGACAAGCACGCCGTCGCGGCGGATGCCCAGGTACGCGCCGAGTTCGACGGTGCGGGGCAGGAACGGCCCCGGTTGTGTCCGTGCGACAAGGTCCAGCATCTCCGGCACGTCGGCCGGCCCGAGCGCGACGGCCTCGGGGTCCTCGACGCCCACGACCCCGTCATCCACCAGCTGCACGGCCGGGAACTCGGCGATGACCTCCCAGTCCGTGGGCGGCGTGATCGAGCCCGCGGTGAGCGTCACCTCTCCGCCCGGCCCGACGAAGTCCGCCAGGTCACGCCACGCGGCCTCGTCCGGCCGGTCGGGCAGCGCCAGGAACGGGGCCACGTCGGCCTGGTATCGCAGCACCTGGCCGTGCTGCTCGACGAACCGCGCGTGCGGCCCGGTCAGCGACGTGCGGACGGGGTTGTCGAGCGCTGAGTAGTGCACCGTCATGACCGGATCATCTCCGACGGAGGCCGAGTTATTCCCATCAGCCCGTCACAGCGTGTTCTCCCCCGCACGGACGATCCTCTTGTGCCAGAACCTTCGGACGCCGAACAGCTCCCCCGACAGGTCCCGGATCGCCTCGCTCGCCTCCTGCTCCCGAACCCCCGGCGCCAGGATTCCCCGCTCCCGCACCGCCTCGAACAGCTCCTCCGCCTTCTGCTGCGCCACCCGCAGCCGGCCCGGCCGGCTCGGACAAGAGCTGGTCGGGCCGGCGGGAACGGATCAGTCCTGGCAGCTCCACTGGGCGGGGAGCGGGTAGCCGTTCGTGAAGGTACCGGCGGCCACGCCGGCGTCGGTGATGGTGGCGGCGCTCCACGAGCTCGCGCCCTCCGGCACGCCGAGCACGCCGGCGACCGTCCCGTTCTGCCACACGTAGTGGCCCGCGCCGCTGTCGCCGACGACCTGGTCCGCGCCGTTGACGGCGAACGCGTTGCCGTCCTCGACGAGGTCGGCCACGACGGCGCCGGTGAAGTCCCACTCCACGGCGTTCGAGCCGGAGCGGCCGACGATGTGTCCGTCGTGCACGCCCCGGGCCGCCAGCCAGTCGTGGGGCGTCTCGGCGGTGAGCTCGACGGTGCGGTGGCCCGCGGTGAACAGGAAGGCCCGCCCGCTCCAGGTGGAGGCGACGACGTCACCCTGCTCGTCGACGGCGGTGTACGCGGCGTCCTCGCCGGGCGGCAGGTCGACGTAGCTGACCTGGTCGGGATGGTCGACGTTCCACACACCGACATGGACGCGCGCGCCGTCGAGCACGGTGGCGACGACCTGGCCACTATCGTTGACACCGACGGCTTCGCCGTTCAACGACCGGGTGCCGTTGCTGAGCACGGACCAGGCGCCGTTGTGGTAGATCACCGGGGTGGACACACCCACCTCCGGGTAGGTCGCGCCGGCGAGGTCGCCGGCGTCGTTGACGTCGAACGCCTCGGTCTCGACGGGGTGCCCGCCGAAGCCGCCGACCAGGGTCGGCACACCGTTGCGCCACAACGCGACCTGGTGCGCCCCACCGTGATCACCGACCACGCCGACCAACGAGCCGTCGGCCGACGAGCCGGTGATCCAACCTCTGTCGACGCCGGCCGGCAGCGGCAGCGCGCTGGCCTCCCACGAACAGATGTGCGCCGGCGCGGCCTCGGCGACCGCGGGCGTGCAGACGACGGCCAAACCGATGACCGACATGACCGTGAGCAGACGTGTTCCCACGACAGAGTCCCCCCTTGGGCTCAGATGCAGTGCACCGAGTCTGTCACGGAATCAACGTCTTGATCCACTCATTCCGGAAGCGGCAGCACGACGATCAACCGGCGACGGTGCAACCCTCCGACGCGGTCGCCCGCAGCCGAGGATGGATCGGATACGGGCCTGCGATCGATCACGTCTCCTTCCCACAGACGGCCCGTCCGTCGACCAGTGCCCGATGGGCGGGGTCAGGGACCTTGGACTCTGGACGGAAGTCTCCTCGACCGACCGTTCCCGCGGGTGGTAACGCAACGATGCATGCCAACGACTTCACGCGCAACTCTCATCCACAGTGGAGGACGCGTGACATCCGTTGCCGTCATCGGGGCCGGGCCGTACGGGCTGTCCATCGCCGCGTATCTGCGCGACTACGGTGTGAACACTCGCGTTTTCGGTATCCCACTGGACACATGGCGTAGCCACATGCCGGCCGGGATGCTGCTCAAATCGGACGGTTTCGCCTCGAACGTGTGCGGCCCCAAGGCCATCGGCACGCTGGCCGAGTACTGCCATGAGCGTTCGATCCCGTACCACGAGACGGACATCCCGGTGCCGCTGGCGGTCTTCAGCGACTACGCGGTGGACTTCCAGCGCCGGTTCGTGCCGGATCTCGAAGAAGTTCTGGTCACGAGTTTGTCGCGTAACGGCAACGGCTTCCGACTGAAGTTGACGGACGGTCAAGAGGTGCTCGCCGACCGTGTCGTGTGCGCGGTCGGCATCAGCCACTTCGCCACGCGGCCGACCGAGCTGGCCGGACTGCGGCCGGAGCTGGTCAGCCACGCCTACGACCACCACGACCTGACCCGGTTCGCCGGCAAGCACGTGACGGTGATCGGCGCGGGCTCGTCGGCCGTGGACACCGCGGTGCTGCTGAGCGACAACGGCGCGACGGTGTCGTTGGTGGCGCGCAGCAATGTCGTGAAGTTCGGCGGCAAGCCGGAACCGCGCGGGCCGTGGGAGAAGCTGCGCAGCCCGTCCTCCGGCGTCGGCCCGGGGCTGCGGAACTGGCTGTGCGAGGCGATGCCGTCGCTGTTCCGCTTCCTGCCCGGGGAACTGCGGCTGCGGCTGATCAAGACCCATCTCGGCCCGAAGTCCCCGTGGCACATGAAAGCCCGGTTCGACGCGGGAGTAAGGACTCACCTCGGACGGTCCATCGTGGCCGCCCGCGAAGTTGACGGCCGGGTAGAGCTGAACCTCGGCGACGAGACGCTGACCACCGATCACGTTGTGACAGCGACTGGTTACTACCCCGACCTGGCCCGCCTGGAGTTCCTCGACGACGGGCTGCGGCGCGCGGTCCGCAGCCACGCCCGGATGCCGATGGTGTCCCGGTGGTTCGAGAGTTCCGTGCGGGGCCTGTACTTCGTCGGCCCGGCCGCGGTGAACACCTTCGGCCCGCTGATGCGGTTCATGGTCGGCGCGGAGTACGTGGCGCCGCGGGTCGCGCACCACCTGGCCGGCCGCCCCGGCCTGGTCGGCTCCCGGCGGAGACGGTGGTTGGTCCGGTGATCGTCTACAAGGCGGGCGGGGTGCGGATCGACCTGGTCCGTGAGGGTTCCGGCGGCACCGTGGTGCTCGTGCCGGGGCTGGAGGGCGATCCGGAGGAGCTGGCCGGCGTGATCGCCGGCTACACCGGGCCGGAGTCCGTCTACTGTGCCGCGCCGATGCTCGTGGACGACGACGGCGCGGCCATCGAGACGGTCGAGCGGATGGCCACGGTGATGATCGCCGCGCTGGACGAGGTGCTCGACTCGGGATATCACCTCGGCGGCTACTCGTTCGGCGGGCTGATCGCGTGGGAGATCGCCCAGCAGCTCAAGACTTCCGGCCGGCCGGTGGGACACGTGTTCCTGATCGAGGCGATCTTCGACGAGCGGTTCTGGAACCGTCGACTGTGGCTGGTCGCGATGCGCCGGCGGGGTCTCAACCAGCTCGCGCGGATCCGGCAGTTGCCGCCGCGGCAAGCTGCCGCCGAGTTCGGCCTGCGTGGGCAACGGTTGTTGCGTCGGTTGGCCCGGCGATCATCGGACGGCGCGGCGACCTCCGTGTCCACCGGGGAGACGGAGGCCGGGCAGCGCGCGTATCGGGCGATGCCGCGGTATCGGCCGACGTTCTACGACGGCGCCGTGACGGTGCTCGCCGCGACCGACAACCGGCATTTCGGTTGCGACACGGCCGAATGCTGGCACGGGCTGGCCCGGGAGATGTACGTGCGCCGGATCGTCGGCGATCACCTGACGATCGTCGGCTCGGCCGAGGCGGCGGCCCTGGTCGCCGACGGCATCGGGCGGCACCTGAGCAACGGGCCGGGTGTTCGGCCGGCGGCGGGCTTCGAGCGGGTGTTGATCGTGTCGACCATGCGGTGGTTCTCCGCGGCCCGGCTGGCCGACGCGATGATCGAGGCCGGCTTCACGGTGTCTGTGTGCCGGCCGTCCGGGCATCCGCTGGAGGTCGTCGACGGGCTGGCCGGCGACTATTCCCTGCACCGGACCCGGCCGCTGCGCTCGATCGCCCGGGCCATGGCGGCGGCCGAGCCGGATCTCGTGCTGTGTGACGACGAGCGGTCGCTGGTTCTATTGCGGCGTCTGCATTCCCGGCATCCGCACGACTCGACGCTGGCCCGGTCCCTCGGCGACTGGACGCGGTTGATGTCCCGGTCCGGCGTGGCCGAGAACGCCCGGGCCGCCGGGGTTGACGCGCCGGAAACCATGGTGATCACGGATCCCGCTGTGCTGCGGAAGTTTCCGGTGGTGCTCAAGACCGACGGCAGCTCCGGCGGCCGGGGCGTCGCGGTGGTCGAGCAGGCGTCGCTGGCCCGGTCGTGGCGGGCCATTTCCCGGCCGCCGGCGCCGCATGTGGCCGTGAAGCGGGCCTTGGTGAACCGGGAGCTGCATTCGTTGGCGGCCACGGTGTCGCGGCGAAGGCCGATCGTGAACGCGCAGGGGTTCCGGGCCGGCAGGGACGCCATCGCCACCGTGGCCTGCCGTGACGGCGAGCTGCTTTCCCTGGTGTGCCTGGAGGTTGTGCTCGCCGAGGAGGTGCGTGGACCGTCGGCGGTGGTGCGGGTCATCGATCACTCCGGCATGGCCGAGGCCGCCCGTCGGATCGTGCGCCACTTCGGGCTCAGCGGGTTCTGCGGTCTCGACTTCGTCATCGACTCGGACGGGACGGCGTGGCTCGTCGAGCTCAACGCCCGGGTCACGCCGACCTGTCACCTGTTGTTCGACGCCCCGCGCCCGATCGGCCAGGTGCTCGCGCTGTTCCCGTTCGAGCACGGGGCCTGCGCGTACGCCGACTGTGTCGACGTGCCGGTCCGGGCGCCGCTGCTGGCCGAACGTGGCCGGCAGTTCCTGGCCCGGCAACAACATCCGGTGCTGCGACGGGTCCGTGCGTGGACCAGGCGCGTCAGGCCCGAACTGACCTAGGGTTCGCCACCAGCACGCGCAGCGCGGTGCGGGCAGCGTCGAGCATCGCCTTGTCCCGCACCGCGAGCGCGAGCACGCCCTGGATGAGAGCCAGCACCTCGTCGGTCAGCTCTTCGATCTGAAGATCGCCGCGCACTCCCCCTGTTCCCGCCCGCAGAGGCCGGCCACATTACTCACCGTCCACGGAGTGAGTGGTTGACCACTCTCTAGCAGGAAGGCCGTCATGACGTCACTGCCCTACATCAGCGACCACTACGCGCCGGTCGCGGAGGAGCGCACGGCGGAGGACCTGGTGGTGCGGGGGACACTGCCGCCGGAACTGGACGGGCGGTACCTGCGCAACGGGCACAACCCGAAGCCGGGAGTGACGCCGACGCACTGGTTCAAGGGCAGCGGCATGATCCACGGCTTACGGCTGCGCGACGGCCGGGCGCAGTGGTACCGGAACCGGTGGGTCCGCACTCCGCTGTTCGAAGGCACGGCCGACGGGGACGACCTGACGGCGAGCGTGGCGGGCACGCACGTGATCGAGCACGCGGGACGGCTGCTGGCCCTGCAGGAGGCGAACCTGCCGTTCGAGATCGACGCGTCGCCCGGCAGCTCGGCCTGGTTACCCAGGGCTGAAGCTCATTCCGGCTCGTGCAGACCGACCGTGACCCCGGCGGCCAGCACCCCCGCGTTGGGCAGCAACAAGGTGCCGTTCTCGGCGGCCAGGGTCACGTAGGTCAGGCCCAGCGCCCGCACCCGGCCGGTGAACGGGCCGTTCAGCGCGCCGGACCGCACCTCGATGGTGTCGCCGACATGGAACGGCCGCACCATGAGGATCATCAGCCCGGCGAAGACGTTGCCGAGGGTCTGCTGCGCGGCGATACCGACGACGACACCGGTCAGCGCGCCGCCGACAACCAGCTGCTGCAACGGAATCGCCAGCGCGCTCAACGCCGTCAACAAGACGATGCAGTAGCCGACGGCCGAGATGACCACGGACAGGATCGACCCGGCGGAGCCCATGCCACGGCGCCTCAGCCGGGCGTCGACGTAGCCGGCGGTCCGTCTGGTGGCCAACACCCCGGCGATCACGAACAGCAGCGCGCCGACCAGCGAGATCACCTTTTCCACCAGGCGATCGTGAATCGGCAGCAAGCCCGCGTCCGGGGCGTTCACCGCGATCAGGAACACGACGGCCAGACCCGCCCACAGCAGCGGCCGCCTCAGTTTCTCCTCCGTTCCGGTCATGATGTTCGCCTACCCGGGTGACCCCGGGAGGTAAACCCTAGGACGCCTTGCGAGTAGCCCGTTTCACAGCCGAGGCCAGCTCGTCCCGGTTCATCTTGGACCGACCCCTGATGCCCAGCTCCCGCGCCGCCTCCTCCAACTCGGCTTTACTCGAGCCGTCCACTTGCGACGGCTTGGCCGAGCTCTTGCCGTTGCCCTTGCCAGTGTTCTTGCCGGCGCTCTTGACGGACTTTCGCCGTCCGCTGCCTTCCACGCTGCGGCGCAACGCCTCCAGCAGATCCGTGGTCTCGGTCGGCTCCGGCGGCTCGGCCTCGACGACGATCTCCCGACCCTTGCGCTTGTCCTCGATCAGCTTGTTCACCTTGCGCGTGTAGGTGTCACGGAACTCGCGCGGCCGCCACGGCATGGCCATGGACTCGATCAGCTGCGAGGCCATCTTCAACTCGTTGGCGTGCGGGCGATTGCCGCTGGGCAGCGTGTCGAGCATGTCATGCGGGTCACGGATCTCGTCGGCGTAGTACAGCGTGTCCAGCGCGAGCACGCCGTCGTCGGCCCGGATGTCGGTGAGATACTGCTTGCCCCGCATGACGAACGACGCGATGCCGACCCGGTTGGTCTTGGCCAGCGCCTCGGCCAGCAGCGCGTACGGCCGGCCGTACTCCTCCTTGGCCGGCGCCAGCCAGTACGTCTTCTGGAAGTGGATCGGATCGATCTCGTCCAGGTCGACAAAACCGGTGATCTCGATCGACTTGGACCGCCCCGGCGCGATCGCCGCCAGCTCGTCCGGCTCGACCAGCACGTACTCGCCGTCGCCGACCTCGTGCCCGCGCACGATGTCGTCGTACTCGACCTCCTTGCCGGTCCGCTCGTTGACGCGCTGGTAGCGGATGCGGTCGGAGGTGCCGCGCTCGAACTGGTTGAAGTGGACGGTGTGGTCCTCGGTGGCGCTGAACAGGGCCACCGGGATCGTCACCAGCCCGAAGCTGATGGAGCCGCTCCAGATCGACCTGGCCATCACACGCCTCCGCTGCGGGCCCGTCGCATCGCGTCCTCGACGCCGGCGCGGATCCGCTGCCAGTCGTCGGCGATCTCGCCGTGCTGGGGCTCCATCGACAGCAGCGTCTCCACGATCCGGCCGACCACATCCGGGTGGCCCAGCGGCGCGGGCTCGACCCGCACCGCGGGGTCGTCCCCGTTGCTGACGAAGGTCCGCACGACGACGCGCTGTTCGGCCAGCTCGTGCCGCATGTCCTCGGCGGCGGCGGTCGGATCGACCACGACCACCGACCGGACCTGGCCGGCATGCCGGCCGGCCGCGCCCAGCACCGTCTCGGTGGCCGGGCCGCTGGACACCAGGTGCACCGGCCCGAGCCCGCTCAGCAGCGTGTCGACATCGTCGGCGCCGCGGCACCACCCGATACGCAGGTGCTGGGCCAGCGGCCGCCAGGTCGCCGGCAGCTGACCGTGGCCGTTGTCCGGGCCGGGATCGACCACCAACACCGTGGGGCCGTCCTGGGGACCGTCCCAGACCAGATCCGGGGCTGTCATGACTGCGCCTGCGCGAACTCGCGCACCAGCGCCTCGCAGAACGCCGGCAGGTCGTCGGGGTTCCGGCTGGTGACGAGGCCGCCGTCGACGACAACCTCCTTGTCCACCACCGTGCCGCCGGCGTTGCGGATGTCGGTGCGCACGCTCGGGTACGAGGTCAGCGTCCGGCCGCGCACCACGTCGGCCTCGACCAGCAGCCAAGGGCCGTGGCAGATCGCCGCGACCGGCTTGCCGGCCTCGAAGAAGTCGTGCACCAGGGACACGGCCCGGTCGTTCTGGCGCATCTTGTCCGGGTTCGTGGTGCCGCCGGGCAGGATCAGCGCGTCGAAGTCGTCCACGGTGGCCCCGTCCACGGTCAGATCGACGGCGAACGTGTCGGCCGGGTTGACGTCGGCGTTCATCGCCTGGATCTCGCCGTCCTTGATCGACACCAGCTTCGTGGTGCCGCCCGCGCGCTCCACCGCGGCCTTGGGCTCGGTCAGTTCCACCTGCTCGACGCCGTCGGTGGCGAGAATCGCGACCGTGCGGCCGCGCAGCTGCTCAGACATCACTGCCTCTCTCGTGTTGCCGTACAGGTCGGGCTCCTCCTCGGCGAGCCGCTGGTCCAGCGTCTCCCCCTCGCGCTCCTCGCGGGGCGTGGTGCCGAACCGGTCCGCGCCCGACCAGTGCTCGGGCGGCTCGACACCCTCCTCCAGCGGATCGGTGCCCAGCTCGTCCTCGTCGAGCTGCTCGCTGGTGGTCAGGTCGGGGTCGGGTGGGCTCGTCATGCCCATCGGGTACCCCGACAGCGGTGCTCAAACTCGCCCCCGATCCGACGTTGAGCCGGGCCGCACGGGGGTAGCCCTGCCGTATGAGCGAGACGAGAGTGCGCCGGCGGGTCGACGTGGGTCGGGTGATCCTCGTGGCCGAGGGGATCCTGCTGCTCCTGCTCGGCATCGCGGCGCTCGTGACGGGGCAGGGTGTCGTGGTCGGATTCCAGGTGAACCAGCCGCACGCGATCGTCCTGGCCGCGACCGGGCTCGTCGCACTGATCGTCGCGGCGACGCGGCGGCTGGTGCTGCCGTTCGCCTTGCTGCAGCTGCTGGTCTACGGCGCCGCGTTCCTGTACGGGTCGAACATCCAGGGCCAGCACACCGGCGACATGTGGCAGTTCAACCAGGCCGACTCCTGGCTGCACCTGGGCATCGCGATCATCGCGCTGGTCATCGCCTTCGCCGTGGCCGCCGCCCGCGGGGCCCGCCGGCGCCACGCACAGTGACGAGATGAGGGGTTTCTTCCATGGCTGACAGCAACTTCCGGCGTGAGCTCGGCCAGCAGCTGCGCGTCGACTCGGTTCGGGCCGCGGCCCGGGCCGAGTCCGGGCACCCGACCTCGTCGATGTCCGCCGCCGATCTGATGGCCGTGCTGCTGGACGGGCACCTGCGGCTGGACTACGACAATCCGCACGCGCCGGACAACGACCACCTGATCTTCTCCAAGGGGCACGCCTCGCCGCTGTACTACAGCATGCTCAAGGCGGCGGGGGCCATCGACGAGGAGGAATTCGCCACCTACCGGCAGTTCGGCAGCCGGCTGGAGGGCCATCCCACGCCGCGGATCCCGCCGACGGACGTCGCCACCGGCTCGCTGGGCCAGGGGCTGCCGGTGGGTGTCGGAATCGCCCTGGCCGGGCAACGGCTCGACCGGCTGCCGTACCGGGTCTGGGTGCTGTGCGGCGATTCGGAGATGGCCGAGGGGTCGATGTGGGAGGCGTTCGAGCATGCCGCCCACTACGGGCTGTCCAATCTGACCGCGATCGTGGACGTGAACCGGCTCGGTCAGACCACGGAGACCATGCTCGGCTGGGATGTCGAGACCTACGCCGCCCGGGCCCGGGCCTTCGGCTGGCACGCGATCACCTTGGACGGGCACGATGTCGACGCCATCGAGGTCGCCTACGCTGCCGCGGAGGTGACCGACCAGCCGACCGTATTGTTCGCGCGCACCAAGAAGGGCAAGGGCGTCGCGGCGGTCGAGGACCTGCCGGGCAAGCACGGCAAGCCCCTTGACGACCCCGACGCGGCCATCGCCGAGCTCGGCGGCGTCCGGGACCTCAGTCTGTCGGTGGCCAAGCCGGCATCGGGATCCCCGCACACGTTCTCCGTTCCCGGTGGGTCGCTTCCCGTGTGGGAGACCGGTTCCCACGTGGCCACTAGGTTGGCCTACGGCCAGGCGCTGGCCGCGCTCGGCTCGATGCGCGGCGATGTCGTCGCCCTGGACGGGGAGGTGTCGAATTCCACCCACAGCGAGGAGTTCGCCCACGCGCACCCCGACCGCTACTTCGAGATGTACATCGCCGAGCAGCAGCTGATCGCCGCCGCCGTGGGCCTGCAGGCCCGCGGCTGGGTGCCCTTCGCCTCCACCTTCGCCGCGTTCTTCTCCCGGGCCTACGACTTCATCCGGATGGCCGCGATCTCGTCGGCCGACCTGCGGCTGTCCGGTTCCCACGCCGGCGTCTCCATCGGTCCCGACGGGCCGTCCCAGATGGCCCTGGAGGACATGGCTTCGCTGCGGGCCGTGCATGGCAGCGCCGTGCTGCATCCTTCCGACGCCAACCAGACCGCTCGTCTGGTCGAGGCGATGGCTTCCCGCAAGGGCATTTCCTACCTGCGCACCCTTCGCGGCAAGACCCTCGTGCGCACGTCGCCCGACGAGGACGTGCACATCGGCGGCAGCCGCACCCTTAGGTCCACTTCGGACGACCAGGTCACCCTGGTCGGCTGCGGCATCACCGTCGACGAGGCCGACCGGGCCGCCGAACTCCTTGCCGCCGAAGGCATCCAGGCCCGGGTCGTGGACTGCTACTCCGTCAAGCCCATCGACGCCGACACCCTCGCCGCCGCCGCCCGGGACACCCGCGCCCTGGTCGTCGCCGAGGACCACTGGCCCGAGGGCGGCCTCGGCGACGCGGTCCTGGAAGTCCTGGCCGGGGTCGACGAGCCGGTCATCGTGCGCAAGCTCGCCGTGCGCATCATGCCCACCTCCGGAACCCCGGAGGAGCTGCTCCAGGCGGCCGGCATCGACGCCGAAGCCATCGCCGCCGCGGCCCGGGAGGTCCTGGCCGCCCGCCGGGTCAGCAGCCGCTGAGCAGGGCTCGCAGCTTTTCGACAGGGCTTCTGGATCAAGCTGCACGTTGGACGTCAGGAAGGGACCATTCCTGACGTCCAACGTGAGGATCGGTCCTTTGATCTTGGGAGCGCTGGACCGGCAGGGGCCGGCGGTGTACGGTGCGCGCCGCCGTCCGGCCCCGATCACGGACGCCGGTCCGGACTCGATGAACCGTGACTCATCGTCAGCGAGTTTCGACACCGGTTCCGGGCAGCTCCAGGCGGCCGACCGCCGATCGGGGCCGTCGATGTGACCCTTGACACTAAATAGGAAACTTTCCTAACTTTTTCGGCATGCGGGAGACATCTGGACGTCGGCTCACGTTGGCCGAGCAACATGAGCGGTACACGGCTCGGTACTCGCGGCGTGCGCTGTTCCGCGCCGGGGCGGTCGGCGGCGCGGCGCTGGCGGTGGGCGGCGTGCTGCCCGCGACCGCCTCGGCTGCCCCGGTGCTGGCCACACCCAAGGCCGTGGACAAGGTCGCGGGCTCGGCGGTGCGGCCCTTCGGCCGGCACATCGCCTTCGGCGCGGACCCCTCCCAGCAGGTGGTCGTGTCCTGGCAGGTGCCGGCCGCGGTGACGGCGCCGTTCATCCGGATCGGCACCGGCCCGACCGATCTCGGTCAGCCGGTCGTCGCCGAGGTCCGCACGCTGACGAGCCAGCTGTCCTGGCAGAAGCCGGTCGAGGACGAGCCACTGGTCAAGCCGAAAACCGTGGTGCAGTACTACCTCCACGCCCGGCTGGACCACCTCGTGCCGGACACCACCTACTACTACGTGGTGGGACACCAGGGTTACGACCCGGCCGGCCGGCTCGACGGCGTCGCCACCTTCCGCACCGCGCCGGCCGCCGGCAAGGGCCACGGCTTCGGCTTCACGGCCTTCGGCGACCAGGGCGTCGGCTACAACGCCACCGCTACCACCAACCTGATCGCCGGCCTCACGCCCGCCTTCCACCTGCACATGGGCGATCTGAGCTACGCCAACAGCAGCGGCGGCGGGGACACCACCGACGAGTACGACGCCCGCATCTGGGACTCGTTCTTCATGCAGAACGAGGCCGCGGCCGCGCAGATCCCGTGGATGATGGCGATCGGCAACCACGAGATGGAGCCGTGGTACGCCGCCGACGGCTACGGTGGCGTCCGGGCCCGGTTCTCCATGCCGGACAACGCCTGGAGCGGCTCGACCGGCATCTACTCGTGGCGCTACCAGAACGTCGGGCTGATCAGCCTGGACGGCAACGACATCTGCTACAACACGGCGACCAACCTCAACTACACCAAGGGAAAGCAGGTGGCCTGGCTGAAGTCCACGCTGGCCGCGATGCGGGCCGACGCCGGCATCGACTTCATCGTGGTGTACTTCCACCAGTGCGCGTACTCCACCTGCCAGGACAACGGGGCCGAGCTCGGCGCGCAGCAGAAGTGGACGCCGCTGTTCGACCAGCACAAGGTGGACCTGGTCCTCAACGGGCACAACCACATCTACGAGCGCACCGACCCGATCCGCGCCGGCAGGGCCACCCGCAAGCTGGCCTCCGGGGACACCGTCACCCCGGCCAAGGACGGCACTACCTACGTGGTGGCCGGCGGCGGGGGCGGCGGCATCTACAAGTTCCCCGGCTCGGACACGTATATCGGCCACGAGACCAGCAACGACGGCACGCAGCCGATGAAGGTGTCCGATGAGGACGGTCACGACAGGACGGTCAAGGTGACCTGGTCCCGTGTCCGCTACACCGGCTATTGCCTGGTCGCCGTCGATGTCGTGCCGGCCACGGCGACCACCCCGGCGCGGATGACGGTCCGGTCGCTCACGGAGGACGGCACCGCCGTCGACCAGTTCACCGTGCAGCGCTAGCCGATCGCCCTGGTGAGCTCCGGCAGGCCCTGAGCGCCGTCCACGGCCTGCCGGATCACGGCCGCGTCTCCGCCCGGGCCGACCGTCGCCGCGTCAGCCCCCGATCGCGTTGAGCTCGGCGACGGTGTCGGCGTCCAGGCGCAGGTCGGCCGCGGCGATGTTCTCCCGCAGGTGGGCCACCGAGGACGTGCCCGGGATGACCGCGATCGCCGGCGACCGCTGGAGCAGCCAGGCCAGCGCGACCTGCTGTCGCGACGCCCCCAGGCGGGTGGCCACGGCGGTCAGAGCGTCCGACTGCAACGGCGAGAAGCCGCCGAGCGGGAAGAACGGCACGAACATGATGTTCTCCTGCTCGCACTGGTTGAGCAGCGCCTCGTGCCGGCGGTCGGCGATGTTGTACAGGTTCTGCGCCGTCACCACCGGCGCGATCGCCTGCGCCTCCTTGAGCTGGCGGGCGTTCACGCCGCTCAGCCCCAGGTGTCGGATCAGGCCCTGCTCGCGCAGGTCGGCCAACGCGCCGAACTGGTCCATGATCGGGTCGTCGTCCGACTCGTCGTGGCCGGCCACCCGCAGGTTGACCACGTCGATCGTGTCCAGACCCAGGTTCCGGAGGTTGTCGTGCACCTGCGCCTTCAGGTCCTCCGGGTGCTGCATCTGCACCCAGTCGCCGTCCGCCCCGCGCCGCGCGCCCACTTTCGTCACGATGTGCAGACCGTCCGCGTACGGGTGCAGCGCCTCCTTGATCAGCTCGTTGGTCACCACCGGGCCGTAGAAGTCGGCCGTGTCGATGTGGGTGATGCCGGCCGCCACCACCGCACGCAGCACCTCGAGCGCCGCGTCGTGGTCCTTCGGCGGGCCGAACACGTGCGGCCCCGCCAGCTGCATCGCGCCATACCCCATGCGGGTCAGCGTCAGGCCCTCCGCCGGCGTGATCGTGCCACCGCCCAGACTCATTGCTCGTGCCTCTCGTCGTCCCGATCTCGCACTGACAGCTTGCCGGGACCCCAGGGCCACATGGTGCGCCCCGGCTTTCCTGGGAGTGGCAGGGCCAGGCTCAGCAGGGCTCCGGCACGCTCATGGACGGAAAGTAGCTGTCCCACTTCCACAGGCTGCGCGCCATGGGAGCGTGTTGCACCTCGGCGCAGACCTTCTTGGCCGCGGCCTCGACGTCCATGCCCGTGGTCGTCACGGAACCGTTGCCGGCGACGACGGCCAGCCGGTTGTCGGGGGTGAAGTGCAGCACGCCGCCGCCGGCCCTCGCCATGGTGGCGGTCCGCACCGGCCGCGTGATGTCGTCGAGGTCCCACACCTCGACGGTGCCGGCGAGGTTCTCCAGCGCAAGGTGGCGGCCGTCCGGGCTGAACGCCGGCAGCGACGGATCGACGCCAACGGTCAGATCGGTGATCTTCACCGGGGCGCCGGTCGGATCGCGGCGCCACAGCGTGAGAGTGCTGGACGAGGCCCCGCCGTGGGCGACGGCGATCAGCCCGCCGTCCGCGGACAGCGCCGTGGTCACATGGTCCGCGAGGATGTCCAGCGCGGTCGGCTTCACCGGCTTGCCTCGCAATGCCTGCCTCACGTCCCAGATCTTCGCCGCCCCGGCGCCGAGCACGACGGTCCCGGCGTCCTGGATCACGGCCGGCGTGGTCACCGGCGCGGTGAGCAGCCAGTTGCCATCGGCGGAGAACTGCATGCCCAGGGCCGACACCGGCAGCACCGCGAGGGGCGCTTCGGCCGCCGGGTTCGTGACGTCCCACAGGCGCGTGTTGCGGTCCAAGGACCCGACCACGGTCTTGTCGCCGGGCTGGTGGTCGACGTCGAGCCCATCGAGGCTGCCGATCGCCAGCAGTCGGCCGTCCGGGCTGAACACCACATCGACCTCGTCGTCGGTCTTGTAGGTGCGGACCACCTTCGGGTGGCCGATGTCGGTGACGTCCCACAGCGCCACGGTTTCGGCGATCGGGCGGTCCTCGTACACGACAGCGACGTGCCGGCCGTCGGTGGCGACCGTGGCCGAGGCGACCTTGCCGACGATGTCCGCCGGTTTGGGCAGTTGCACCGGCCCCATCGTGACCCCGCCCGCGCTCAGCTCGTCCAGCCCGACCGTCCCCGCGGCGTCCGACGCGTACGCGTAGTGCGTCGCGCCGGCATTCAGGGAGTTCCTGGCGTCGAAACTGTTGTCCGGCCGGCCGATCGCATTGTGTGTGGAGTTGGCGTCGGTGCTCAGCAGCAGGCCACGGGTCCGCTCGGACGGCGCGTAGCGGTAGAGGGCCAGCGCCAGATCGTCGGCGAGTGGCTGGTTGTCCGCGGCGACCACGGGGATCTGGTCGATCACGTTCCGGATGGTGGCGTCATCGCGTTGCTGGGCAATGGTTTGCTGGCTGATCAGTGAGTACGCGGTGGTGCCGGACAAGGCCACCAGCAGCACCATCAGCAGGGCGATGAACCGCCGCTGCCGAGTGGTCTGCCGCTTCACAGCCAGGAGCTCCTGCTCCCGCACATTCACGCTGCGGTCGAAGAAGGCGCGCTCCCGATGGGACAGGGAGGGGGTGCACGACCGTACCCAGTCGCGGGCGAGTTGGAGCCGTGCGCCGCGGTAGAGCGCGCCGTCGTCACGGTTGAGGCCGTCCCAGATCTCGGCGGCCTCGGTGAGCTGGCGGTGCGCGCGCAGGCTGTCGCGGTCCTCGATGAGCCACTCGCGCAGCCGCGGCCAGTGGCTGATCAAGGCCTCGTGGGCGATGTCGACGCTGTCCCGGTCGACGGTGACCAGCCGGGCGACGACCAACGCGTCGAGCACCTCGTCGAGACCGTCGACGTGGTCGAGCTCGGCCCGGTCGACGCGGCGGCGCGTGTCCTCGGTGCCGTCGCCGAGGGCAGTGAGGCGCAGGAACACCTGGCGGGCAACGTCTTGCTGCTCCTCGGACAGTCCGGAGTAGACGGACTCGGCAGTGCGGTTGAGTGCGTGGCTGATGCCGCCGGCGGCGTCGTAGCCGGCGGCGGTGAGCGCGATGCCCTGACGCCTCTTCCACGTCTCCAGCAGTGCATGGGACATCAGCGGCAGCACGCCGGGCTGGTTGGTCGCCTCCGACACCAGCCGCGTGACCAGCGCCGTTTCCACGGTGTAGCCGAGGTCGATGGCCGGCTTGGTGATGGCCTGCCGCAGCTCGTCGGCGGTCATCGCGCCGACCAGCACCGGCCCCTCGCCGAGAACCTGGCGCAGCTGCGGGTATTGCAGGCAGTGGCCGAAGAAGTCGGCGCGGACGCCCAGCACGAGCCGCGCCCGGCTGGACGGCGCCGCGGCGACGTGCATCAGGCCGGTGACGAACGCCAGCCGCTCTTCCTCGTCGACGCAGAGGGTGAAGACCTCCTCGAACTGGTCGACGACGATCAGCGCGTCGCGGCCCGTCGCCTCCGTCTCCATCGCCTGCCGCAGGCGCAGGTGCAGGGCGGACGGGTCGGCCCGCAACTCCGCCCGCAGTTCGGCGGCCGGGGCGCCAGTCGGTCCGGCCAGTCCCAGCGCGCACTCGTCGATCGGGTGCGCGCCGGGGGTGAAGACGACCGTCGGCTGCGGGCCGAGGCCGTCGATGCCGTCGTGCAGGCTCGCTGCGGCGAGGCCGGCGCGCAGTAGCGAGGACTTGCCGGCGCCGGAGGCGCCGAACCCCACCACCAGCCGTCGGTTGAGGACCTGATTGGACAAATGGGCCAGCAGCGCGCCGCGGCCGTGAAAACGCGTGGCGTCCTCGATCTGGAACGCGGACAGGCCCAGATACGGCGGCTCACCGCCGTCCGGATCGGCCGGGGCCTCCTGCGCCTCGGCCACGTCCCGCCATTTCCGCTCCCATTCCGCCATGTCGCCGCCGCAGGCGTCGACATAGGCCAGGGTCACGGACAATGAGGGCAGTTTGCGGCCGCCGGCGGCCTCCGAAAGCACGGCGACCGAGTAATGCGCTTTGACGCTGAGTTCCCGGTAGACCGGGCTGCCTGCCGATTCCCGCAGCCGGCGGAGATCGGCGGCGAACCGCAGCAGCGGCGTGTCGCCCGGGTCGAGCGGTCGTTCGCTTCGTGGCATTGGCCGGACACCCCCCGATGTTGTCGGCCTCGATCGTTGAACAGGTGCCGTTTGTCTGGCAAATGTCGAGCGAAGCCGAACAACAGGTTGTCAGCCGAGGCGGCCGTCCTCGATGCGCACGACGCGATCCGCCAGGTCGAGCGCCCGTTCGTCGTGGGTGACGACCAGCACCGCCGCGGCGCGGTCGTGGGCGTGCGCGGCCAGCAGCTCCATCACCGCGCGGCCGCGCTCGCGGTCCAGCGCCGCCGTCGGCTCGTCGGCGAGAATCACCGGTGCCCGCGTGTAGAGGGCCGCCGCGACCGCCGCTCGCTGACGTTCGCCACCGGAGAGCTGGGCCGGATAACGGTCGGCCTTCGCCCCCAGATCCACGGCATCGAGCAGTTCTTCGGCCCTTTTCCGGTCGGGTCTGCTGCCGGTGGTGATGTCTCGAACAAGGAGGTTGTCCATGACCGTGAGGAATCCGACAAGGGCCGACGCCTGGAGCACATAAGCCGTGTCAGCGGCGGCCTTTCGGTCGACCTTTCCGTGCACGTACAGGGGCGATTCGTTGATGTGCACGGCGCCGGCCGTCGGTGTCAGCAATCCGCCGGCGATGGCCAACAACGTCGTCTTTCCGGAGCCGCTCGGGCCCAGCAGTGCGACCAGTTGGCCGGCGGGCAGGTCGAGGTCGATGCCGTGCAGCACCTCGACGTCGCCGTAGCCGTGGCGGATGTCGTGCAGCACGGCGGTCATCAGGCGGTCCTTCCCAGGCTGAGCAGCGGGTCGACGGTGAACAGCCGGCGAATCGACGCCGCCGCGCCGGCCAGGGCCACGACCAGCAGCAACGCCCCGGCGGCGGCTGCGTCAGCCGGTGGCAGGACGAAGACGTTCGGCGGCATCACGACACCCATCGCCGCGCCGGCCGCCGCCCCGACGAGCACGCCGGCCAGGGCCGTGGCCAGCACCTGCATCGCATGCGCGCCGATCAGCAGCCGCCTGGACGCACCCGTGGCCCGCAGCACCGCCAGCGAGCCTTCCTTCTGCAGGGTGAGGATCCAGAACACGACGCCGATCAGCAGCGCCGCACCGGCGTACAGGAAGGTCCTGATCAGACCGATCGTGCCGGTTTCGGCCTGGTAGCCCGGGACCGCGTCGATCGCCGCCGCCAACGTCCGCGGCTCGGTGTCCGGCAGCGCCTGGGCGATCGCCGCCAGCACGGTTTTGTCCTTTATCGACACCGCGTAGGCGCTAACGCCACTGGCGTTACGCAGGCGCTGCCAGTCGGCCAGCGGGATCGAGGCCACCGCCGAGTGCTGGACGCTGCCCAGGTCGGCGAAGCCGGTGATCGTCAGCGGCACGTTGCCCGGCTGCACGCGGACCGTGTCGCCGGGGATCAGCCCCTTGTCGCGGGCCTGATTGTCGAGCACCACGCCGTTTTCGGCGGTGTCCGACGCCAGCAGCGCCGCCGGCACGCTGTGCTGGCCGCTGGTCAGCGAGGCCAGGGTGAAGCCGATCGGCCGCACGTCCATGACGCCGTCGACCTGGGCGATCAGCGCCTGGTCGCTGGTCGGCAGGCTGCTGCGGGACAGGTCGCCGGCCGTGCCCTTGGCGTAGACGATGCCGTCCGCCGACAGTCGTTGCAGGCCCGACACGTCCGCCGCGCCGAGGCCGACCGTCAGTCCCGTGAGGACAAAAACCAGGAAGGCCGTCAGCGCGACCAGGCCCGCGATCAGGCCGAACCTGACCGGCGCGTGGCGCACCTCCCGCCAGGCGAGAAACCGCATGAGCACCTCTTTCCGACGCCTTGTCGGCAACTATTCCAACACGGCGTCGGGAACCTTAGGCAACCCTGAGGGGAGCTTTTCCGACGTGACGTCGGCAACACCCGGTAGACTCGGGTCCGTGCCGAAGATCAGCGCCCCCACCGTCGCCGAACACCGTGCGCAGCGGCTGCGCACGCTGCTCGAAGCCGCCCGGGTGCTGGTCGCCGAGCAGGGACCCGAAGCGTTGACCCTGTCGGCCCTGGCCACCCAGGTCGGCCTCTCGCGGCCCAGCCTCTACGAGTACTTCCGCTCCCGTGACGACCTCGTCGCTGCCATGGTCGAGGACGAGCTCCCCCGCTGGATCACCGAGCTGGAGGCCGAGGTCCTCCGGCACGGCGACCCCGCCGGCCGGGTGGCCGCGTTCGTCCGGGCCCAGCTCCGCATGCTCACCGATGGCCGCCACAGCGCGCTCGTCGTCCTCGCCGGCCACGCCCTCGGGCCCGCCGCGCAGGAACGCGTCATGGCCGAGCACGCCCGCCTTTTCGCTCCTCTCGTCGACGCCCTCACCGACCTCGGCATCGACCAGCCCGAGCTCCGCGCCCGTCTCATTCAGGGCATCGTCACCGCCGCCAGCGCCCTGCTCGGCGCCGACGAGCTGGCCAACCGCCGCGTCATCGACGCCGCCACCCACCAGGCCGTGCACGGCCTCTAGGCCGTTCGAGTCGCAGGCCGATCTTCGACGGGCACGGGCGCTAGTCGTTGGCTGCCAACAGGTCCAGGGCCTGAGCGGCTTGGGTGCGGCGGGTGACGTTGAGTTTGCGGAGGATGTTGGTGACGTGCACGGAGACGGTCTTGACGCTGATGACGAGCGTGGCGGCGATCTCGCCGTTGGAGCGGCCGGCGCGGAGGTGGGTGACGACCTCGAGCTCCCGGGCGGTGAGACCGGCGACGGAGGGGGCGGGGGCAACGGGGAGAGGGGCAGGGGCGAGGGAAATGCGGTGCAGACGGGCGGTGTGGGAGATGGCGGCCTGAAGAGCCGAGGCGCCGAGAGAGGTGGCGGCGTCAAAAGACGAGCGGAGCAGCTCGGCGGCTGGGCGCGACTGGGCGAGCAGGGCCTCAGCGAAGCGCCACTGGGAGAAGGCGATCTGGTGGGGCTGACCGGCTGACTCCCACGAAGCGACGGCGGAGGACCACAGGTCGACAGAGGGGCGACGGCGGACGTCGGCGGCCAGGGCGAGGCAGACGGCGGCGTGGGCCGACTGCTCGGGCTCGGCGCAAAGGCGGGAAACCGCAAGCAGAAGACGGTCGGTGTGGGCGGCAACCTGTGCCGAGGCCGAGGAATCTCGACGGGCGTTGGCGGCGATGGAGAGGGCTAACTCGGCCCGAAGGCCATGAACGAGCAACTCGCCGATGCGGCGCCGGGCGGAGGTGTCGCAGACGCGGTCCAGGGCAGCGGAGACGAGCCCTCGGGCAGCGGCGAAACGGCCCTCCCCGGTGGCCAATTCGACTTGCAGGCCAAGGATTCGAGCGGCGGTGGAGGCGCGAGCGGTGTCGAGCCGGATGGCGTCCTCGATACGGGAGAGCAGCGACCGGCAAAGGGGCAGATCCCCACGCGCCAAAGCCAAGCGGGCCCGGACCATGTCCAGAGCGGGGACGATGTAAGGGCCGGGCGGGTAGTCGTCGGCCGCGGCCAGCAGGGAATCGGCGGAAGCCCAGTCACCGCGCAGGATCTCGATGTCGGCGGCGTAGCTGAGCAGGCTGGCGCCGGCGGTCGGCCCGGCCCCGACGAGGTCGACGTCCCGACGCCCGGCCAGCGCGGTGGCGACGGCCTCGCCCAGCAGGTTGGCGTGGCGCAGACCCAAGGTCAGGTACAGCAGCTCGGCATGGGAGTCGGACGCGTCGACGCGCGAGGCGGCCATCCGGGCGGCGGTCCGCAGCTCGGCGATCCCCTCCGAGTGCCGGTCGTCGTCGACGAGCCCGTACCCGAGAGCCAGATGCCCGATCCGCTCGGCGTCGAAGACGTCGGCGGCCCGGCCGTGGGTGATCGCGTCCGCGCCGTGGCGACGGGCGTCGGCCGGGTGTTCACGCCGGACGGCCAGCCAGGCCTGGCTGGCGGCGATGTCGGCCAGCCAGGCGGCCGGCGGTGCGGGCGGAAGGAGCAGGGCGGCCCGGTCGAGCGTCGCCCGCGCCTCGGCCTCCTGGCTCTCGCACAGGTGATAACCGCTGAGCAGCAAGGACATTCGCAATGCACGCTCGGGCTCCCGGACGCTGTCGACATGGCTCAGCGCCATCTGCACGAGCTCGATGGCCCGCTGCCCGTCGCCCAGCAGATCGGCGTACAGAGCGGCCTGCTGCAACAGATGGGCCCAGTCGTGCCCGACGAGGTGATCGGCATCGGGCACCAAGGGCCACAAGACGATCGCGTGCTCGAGATGGCGCAGGGTCTCCTCGTGCGCATGCACCTCGGCCGCGGCGAAACCGGCCTGCACGGCCGCGGCCAGCGCCCGCGGCCGGTCCCCGGCGGCGTGCCAGTGCCGGGCGATCTGGGCGGCGGCGCCGGCCGGATTGTCGTCGGCCCACTGCGGATTCGCGCTCAGCAGCGCGGCCAGCGCGGCATGAACCCGCCGCGCCGCGGTCGGCGACAGATCGGCGTACATCACCTCGGCGATCAGCACGTGCCGGAACCGGTACCCGTCCTCGGTTCGCACGAGCAGGTGCCGCCGCACGCACTCCCGCAGCGCGGCCTGGTCGTCGCACAACGCGGTGAGCAGGTCGGCGCTGATCACCGGGCCGCCGACCGCGGCGGCCTGCAACAGGGCCACCGCGGCGTCCGACAGCTGGTGCACGTGCCGCAGCACCAGGTCGGTGACCGACGGCGGCACGTCGCCGTGTCCGGGCGGGTCGAGCCCGGCCAGCACCTCGGTCAGGAACGGATTGCCCTGGGAGCGCTGGAAGATACGCTGCACCACGAGCGGCGAGGGCTCGTGGCCGAGCAGGTTGAGCACCTGCTCCGCGGTCTCCTGCTGGGTCAGCCCGTGCAGCAGCACGGTGGCGGCCTGCTCGTGCCGAACCAGCTCGGCCAGCAACCGCCGGGTGGGGTGGCCGGCGTCGAGCTCGTCCTCGCGATAGGCGCACAAAAGCACCACCGGCGCGGCCCGCAGCCGCACCGAGAGGAAGCCCAGCAGGCTCAGCGTGGACGGGTCGGCCCAGTGCAGGTCGTCCAGCACGAGCAGCACGGGCGCCGACGCGGCGGCGTCGGCCAGCACGGTGGCGACACGTTCGAACAGCTGGGACCGGGCCTGCGGATCGGCCCGCAGCTCGAGCCCGGGCGACGGCGACACGGCCGGCACGCCGTGCCGGTGCAGCGCCTCGACAATCGGCGCGTAGGGAATCGGATAGTCGCCGACGGGCGGGCACGCGCCCCGCAGCGCCACTCCCCCGGCCGCCGTGTGCGCGTCGCAGATCTCGGCCAGCAGCCGGGATTTTCCGACGCCGGCGTCGCCGCTGACGAGCATTACGCCGCCGCGGCCGGACGCCCGCACGCGTTCGGCGAATTCCAGCGCGATCCGAAGTTCGAGCAGCCGCCCGACAAAACGCGGACTGGCCGCCCTCACCAAGCTCGTCACTACGCGATCGCCCCCCAGATTCGGCGCCCCCAGATTCGGCGTTGGCTAAGGTATCCGACACGCAAAGATAAGGTAGCA